>PLUW01000118.1:568-8230 GCA_003162935.1 Acidobacteriaceae bacterium | reverse complement strand
CGTCACTCGGGCTGGATCACGGCGTCGATAGAATTCCTCGCCGACGAGTGGCGCGCCTATACTACCTGCATCGACAATTTCCGAATCCGGGCATTCTTTCTGGTAATCGAACTGGTTCAATACGTGGCCTCACATCGGTGCTTAGACGAAAGAGTCGACCGACGGCGGCCCCAGATCAAAGTGATCGAGTATGACCGAGAAGGCAAATTCCGAGGCAGTTCAAGACTTGCCCGACGAAGAGCCGAAAGCTCTCTCAAGGCGCAACTTCATTAAAGGCGTCATCAGCAGCGGTGTGGCCGTCTCCTCCGCTGGTTATCTTTTTCGCGCCTCCTCTATACTGCATGGCCAGCAGTTGGCTGCCGTCGTGGGCGAGCGCCTCATCACTCTCAACGTTAACGGTCAGCAAAGGCGCGTCGATGTCATGAAGCAAGAGACGCTGGCCTGGACGCTGCGTTACAAACTGGGACTGACCGGCACCAAGCTGGGATGCGACCGTGCGGAATGCGGATCCTGCACAGTCCTTATCGACGATATTTCACACTATTCCTGCTCGGTGCTCACGCACAACGTGCGCGGCCGGAAAGTTCTGACCATCGAGGGCTTGGCGAGTGCCGATGGAACCTTGCATCCGGTGCAGCAGGGTGTGATCGACGAGCAGGGATTTCAGTGCGCGTTCTGTATGCCCGGCTTCATCATGAGCGCGGTCGGATACTTGAAGACGAATCCCAATCCGACCCGTCTGGAACTGGCGCACGGAGTCTCGGGAAATCTCTGCCGCTGCCAGGATTACGACAAGATTCTGACGGCGTTGATGCGCGGGGCGGAGAATATGCGGAGGTCGTCGCTTGGATAACGGCAATGAGGTCCTCGATAACAAGAAACGTCCTGACCCCACCAAGGCTGCCGAGCGCATCTACGGCGCCGGATACAAACTAATTGGCAAGAACTACGAGACCCCGGACCTCTATGCCAAAGTCACGGGCAATGCGAAGTACGCAGAGGATTTTCGCGCGGAAGGCATGCTGTTCTGCAAACTGCTGCTCAGTCCGATGCCGCATGCGCGGGTAAAGCGCATCGATGCGAAAGCAGCGCTGGCCATGCCCGGCGTCAAAGCCATTCTCACTGCGGACGATCTTCCCGCGCCAGCCGACACGCTAACCGACAATGGCACGGTGATCAAGGCCAGCAAGTGGGGCGAACGCGGTCTCACCATGGAGCCGGTTTATCAGGGCGAGCCGGTTCTCGCCGTGGCCGCAGTTGACGAACTTACCGCGGCGGAAGCCATCGAGAAAATCGAAATCGATTTTGAACCGCTTCCCTTTGTGATCGACCCGCTCGAAACTTTGCGGCCCGGTGGTCCCAACCCGCGAACGGATGGCAACGTCTGGACGCGGCCCGCGTCGCCGCAAGGTCCGGGCACGCCTGCAGTTGCTGAACTCAAGTGGACTAAGGCTGATTTCGAGGACGAAAAGCACGGCCGTCTTCCGATGGGCAAGAGTCCCGACGAATGGACGTATGGTGATCTCGATGCAGGGTTCAAGGATGCGGCACTCGTTCTTGACGAGACGTTCGTCACTCCTGATACAAGTCATCAGACGCTCGAAACGCGCAGCGCGATGGCCTATTGGCAAAACGGCAAAGTTTACATTTACACGGGCACACAAAGCACGGCGCAAACACTGCCTGCGATCGCGCGCTGGTTGAACATTAGTCCCGACAAAGTTGTTTTCATCAGCGAATACACCGGAGGCGGATTCGGCAGCAAGATCACCGGTGGAGTGACGATGATCATCCCGGCGCTGCTGGCGAAGAAGACGAACGCCCCGGTGATGATGCGAATCAGCCGCGAGGAGGAGACCTTCATCGGACGAGCGCGCCCTAGCTTTCAAGGGCGTATGAAAGTCGGCTTCTCAAAAGAGGGACAGATCACGGCCCTCGACATGTTCGTCATTTGCGACAACGGTCCTTATGACGCGGTGGGCGATGCGCCGTCGTCAGGCCGCATCGTGTCTCTGTTATACCAGCCGCAAGCCATGCGCTGGCGTGGGTTGACGGTGCTGACCAACACGCCACCGCGTAGTGCGCAGAGTTCCCCGGGCGGGTTGCAGGGGATTGTCATCATCGAGCCGATCATCGCGAAAGCCGCGCGCAAACTTGGAATCGACCAGGTCGCGATTCGCCGCATCAACTGCCCCGAGGGCAAAGCGCCGTTGGGACCAGTGGTGCAGGGGAAACGTCAATACGCCACCAGCGCGTTCTTGAAAGAAGCGCTCGACCGTGGCGCGGAGCAGTTCAAATGGAACGAGCGGGTCGCGCGTACGGCGAACGCGCGTACAACGAAGAGGATCGGCACGAAAGTTCGAGGAGTTGGCGTTTCGCTGAGCTGTTACGTTGGCGGCACCATCGGATTCGACGGGCTTCTTGTCATCAAGCCGGATGGCCGCATCACCTTCCAGTCTGGAATCGGCAACCTCGGCACCGAGTCGGTGATGGATGTACATCGCGCGGGGGCGGAAGTTCTCGGCGTGCCGTGGGAAAAATGCAATGTAGTTTGGGGCAACACGGCGAGGGATCTTCCGTTCACTTGCGTCTCCGGCGGAAGTCAGACAACGCACGCCATGACGCGGGCAGCATACGCCACGGCGATGGCCGCCAAGCAGAAGCTTCAGGAGATCGCGGCCAAAAAACTCGGCGGCAAGCCAGAGCAGTACGTGGTAGCGAACGAACGCGTTTTTCGCAAAGGCGGTGGCGCCGGCATGACTTTGGCGCAAGCCGCGAAGCACGCGATTGAATTAGGCGGCATCTACGATGGCCATGAAGCGCCAGCCGATGTCCACAAATTGACGAAGGCGTCGGTCGCGGCATTGGCCGGACAAGGCTTGGTGGTGGCTGCGAAGGACAACTACCCGCGCGATGGTTCAACCTATTCCTATGTTGCCAGTTTCGCCGAGGTTGAGGTCGATGTCGAAACCGGCAAGTACCACATCGTCGATTTTCTCGCTTCCGCCGATGTCGGCACGGTGATCCATCCCCGGGCGCTCGGCGGTCAGGTGCTCGGCCGCTCGGTCCTCGGCATGGGCCATGCGATTGGCCAGAAGTGGGTGTTCGATCCGCGGTACGGGGAGATGCTCTCCAAGCGCTTCTACCAAAGTAGACCGCCGACGATTCTCGATGTGCCCGTCGATATGCAATGGACTGCGCTGGACATTCCGGATCCGGAGACGCCGGTCGGCGCTCGCGGCGTCGGCGAGCCTCCAGTTGGAGGCGGGTGCGCTTCAATCTTAAACGCCCTATCGGATGCATTGGGAGATGAGATTTTTCAGCGGGCTCCGGTGAACGCCGACACGATTCTGACCTCGCTCGAAGCGGGCCGACCGATGCAGCATCCGCTTATGGCGCACATTTAATGGGCGATTTGCGAACGGAATTTGAAGGAGAGTTGTAATGGCCGTCATACGAGACGTAATGGCCGCTTTCGAATTGTTTCAGCCGGTGTCCGTCGACGATGCGCAGAAACTTCTCGAACAGCACGGACCCGACGCCTGGGTGCTCGCCGGAGGACTCGACAGCTTCGACTGGCTGAAGGATCGAATCAAGAAGCCGAAGGTTGTGGTCGACCTGAGTGGAATCGGCGAACTGCGCGGAATTCGCGCTGCTGGCAGCGACGGTATCGAAATCGGCGCCATGACGACGCTCACTGAAGTCGTGAATCATCCCATCGTTAAGCAGAAGTATGATCTGCTGGCGCAGGCCGCGGAATTGGTGGCATCACCGCAGATCCGCAACCAGGGAACTATTGGCGGAAATGTGTCGCAGGATACGCGCTGCTGGTATTACCGCAGCGGTTGGCCGTGTTACCGTGCCGGCGGCAACATCTGCTATGCCGACACGCCGGAGGGCCGCAACCGCGAGCATGCGATTCTGCAGGCCGACCGCTGCGTGGCGGTGAATCCCTCCGATTCAGCCCCAGCCCTGATTGCGCTTGACGCTAAGTTTGTCATACGCACGCGCAAGGGCGAACGCGTTGTGGATGCGGAAGATTATTTCATCGGTCCTGACATCGACATCACCCGCCTGCACATCTTGCAGCCCGGGGACTTGCTTACGGCCATTCGTATTCCCTCCACGTGGGCGGGCGCACAATTCTATTTCGAGAAAATTCGAGACCGCAACGTTTGGGACTTCCCGCTGATGAACGTGGCCTCGGCCATGGTCGCGTCGGGCGATAGTTCAGCGGGCAATGGTTCAGCGCAGACGATCGACCGCATTCGAATTTCGGTTAACGCAGCCGCCGCGCGCCCCTTGCGTTTGAAGGTGGTTGAAGATGCGGTACGTGGCCAGCCACGCAACGCCGCGACAGGTGAAATGGCGGGGAAACTGGCCGTGCGCGGAGCAATCCCATTGCAGTTCAATGCCTACAAGATCCCGCTGATGAGAAATTTGGTGAAGCGCGCCATCATCGGATCAGGAGCAGCAGCAAGATCAGGAGCAGAGGAGGCAACATGGACTTCTTAGAATGGGCGACGAGTCCGTGGGGACAACGTGTGCCGATCCATATCGCCTGGTTCTTGATCTGGGTCGCGGTGATCGCGGGGTTCCTCTTCTTTGTTGTTCACGCCACCTATTTGCGCTATTTCGCCAAACCAAGAGAGTTTACGGGCACCATTTCGCCCGCCGTGGCGGCGCGCATCCCCGAGCATGTTCCCAGACACTCGCTGACAGCGCGGCTATTTCACTGGATCATGGCCGCCTCCATGTTCACACTACTATTTACCGCCTTCCTGCCGAAAGTTGGCGTCCAGTTTCCCTGGGTGACTTATCATTGGATTGCGGGCGTCGTCTTGACCGCTTCCATTCTCTTCCACGTCATCCATGCGTCCTTTTTTATGGATTTCTGGGCGATCTGGCCTGATCGGATCGATCTGCGGGACGCATGGCGAAGAATGATGCGATTTGCCGGTAAGCACGAAGCTCCTCCGGACAAATTCGCCAAATATCCTTTGGAGAACAAGCTCTACCACGGCGCCATCATTGCCGCCGGTCTCTCGGCGATCGTCACCGGTGTGTTCATGATGTTTCGGGTGCGTACCATCTTCTTTCCCCGCAATCCGTATCTCTTTGGCGACATGACATGGGGCATGATGTACGTGCTGCACGGCCTGGCGGGCGTAGGATTGATCGCATTGATCATGGTCCACGTCTACTTCGGACTGCGTCCGGAGAAGCTCCCAATCACGAAATCGATGATCTTCGGCTGGATGAGCCGCGATTTTTATTTGAAAGAGCATGATCCCAAGCGATGGGTGGTGGAGACATCTTCATCCCCATCTTCTTCGGCATCTCCGGCACCGGACTCCAAGGGTTTGGAAGGGCGAGGGCTAACCGATGCTGTCTGAAGTTGGGAGTCGTTGTGAGGCTGTGGAAGAGTGCTACGAGTTTATGCTGGCCTACGCAGCCCAGGGTCTCCGCACTGACGAAGGCAGCAAGTCGGGTGGGCAAGTTCGCGAGTTCCTGCAACGCGCCGTTAAGGCTTTGACGGGACTGGCGGAAGTCTGTACGGTAGCAGTCCGAGCGGAGGGTCTTGAGCCATCCGAAAAGTACGCGGCGTTTCTTGCGGTTCTCGATCGCGACGCGCGCGACTCTCTCGCCGCCATTGAGCTGGTTCTGGCCCAACCCGTTATCAGTTCGCAGTTGATTGATAATCTGAACGCTTCCATTCATCTCCGCGCACTGCTCACCGACTTGTTTCTGCTGGATGAAATCCTGAGGAAGCATGTCAAACCAGCGGAGCAGGTTGTCACAAGCGAGGGCGAATGATGGCCTCTTCGGTCTTGTCACAGCAATAGAAAAGCCCGCCAGGGGCGGCCTCTTCAAGTTATGGATCCGGGCGAATTACGGCACGGTAATCACAACTTTGCCCACCTGCGCATTCGACTCGAGATATTTATAGGCATCCACCGTCTGCGCAAACGGAAATATCTTCGCGATCTTCGGATGAAACCGTCCATCCGCCAACCGGTCGTAGACATACTTCTTCGCCGCCGCGAGCTTCTCCGGATTGCGCGTGACCTCCATCAACGTATAGCCGCGAATGCTTAGACCCTTACCCAGCGCCGTAAACAGCGGAAAGGGCGTGGGTTGCATCGAAAGCGCGCCATACTCAAAGATAATTCCGCCGGTTGCAGCAGCCGCGGCCAGCTTTTCCAGAAATGGCCCAGCAACCGGATCAAAGATCACCCGCGCACCCTTGCCGCCGGTAATCTCCTGCACACGCGCCACGATGTCTTCTTCCTCAGTGGCGATCACGTGGTCCGCACCCAAAGAAAGCAATTCAGCTTTCTTATTGCTCTTGCGCGTCGTTGCGATTGAAATAGCGCCCTCAGCTTTCGCAATCTGCGTCGCGGCAATGCCCACACTGCTCGACGCGGCCGGGATCACCACGAAATCGCCTTTTGCCAAATGCGCAATCGCGATCAACGCCCCATACGCCGTCAGGTATTGCATCCAGACCGCTGCGCCCTCCGCTGGTGACAGCTTCGCCGGATACTCACCCAGAGCCGCAACCGGAGCAATTATCTCTTCGCCCAGCACGGCGTAGTCGTTCATGGAGAAGGCTGGAATCGTGGCGACCGATTTGTCCACCCAGTTCTTGTCCACATCCGGGCCAACCGCTTTCACCACGCCCGCCGCCTCATAGCCAATACCAGCAGGCAGCTTCGGATGTTCGAGGTACTGGCCACGGACGAACATCAATTCTGCCCGGTTCAAGCCTACCGCCTGCACCTGTAACCGCACCTCACCTTTTCCGGGCTGCTTGGAGGTTTCCTCTTCAATCTTCAAAACCTCCGGTCCGCCCAACTTGTGAAAACGAACAATCTTTGGCATGAATATCTCTCCTTGCGCATTAGATCGCCGATCGGTCGTGGAAGATTCGGAACGCCATCCTTCGAGGATGGCCTCGACGATGCCGGGCACGAGGAATGCCCAACCGAAGACCTTTCCGATTCACGGAGTTGGTAACGACGCAGAACTCGGAGCGTCACGCCGACCATCACGACGACGACAGCCGGTGCCTGCTCGATCAGTGGCGGCGTCGTTACCATGGAGACCGGCAACGAAGCCTGTACTCTGAAAGCAACGTGGCTTGCGAACACCTACTACTTGGCCGCGACCGCTTTCCAAACCATCAACGCGACGCCACGGGCTTCGGCCACAACCATCACTAGCGCGGCCGCAGGTTCCAACCCGCTGAAGGTGACGATGCACTTCACGGTGGACGACACAACCAGCAACACGGCGTTGACGGGCAACCTGATCCGTGATCGGGACGCGATCTGCGGTCACGAGTTTCGCCGGCGCATCCAGTCGTTGGGAATGGACGAGGTCATTACTGCGGCACGGAGTCCCTGGCAGAACGCGTTTGCTGAGCAGCTGATTGGGTCGATTCGGGGTGAAGGCCTGGACCATGTNNGCAAGGTCTGCTTCATAGTCAAATCGAGCGTTGGCCTCGGCGATCTGCGCCTGCGTCTGTTGTAACTGGGCCTGACTTAGCTCAACAATCGAACTGAGCCCCAGGCGATACCTTGTATCGGCCAGGTCCAGTGCGGTGTTGGCCTCTTGCAAAAGCTCCGCAGTCACACTCATTTTCTGTTGTGCAGTGTT
>PLUW01000118.1:0-460 GCA_003162935.1 Acidobacteriaceae bacterium | reverse complement strand
AAGATCGGGGCGCTGTTGCAAGGCGAGAGCAATGATTGCATCCACTGAAGGCGCGACCGGTAGCGGGGGCGACGGGTCGTCGACGAGTTGGTACTGTTGATCTCTCGCGGTTCCAAGCACCTCATTGAGATTCGCCATGGCGGCATCGAACTGATTTTGCGAATCGAGATCGAGCAATTTGGCCTGCGAGAGATTGACTTGCGCGAAACTCTGGTCGAGCGTGGACTTGAGCTTGCTCGCAGTTAATGCATTGACCTGATCGCCGACCGCTTGCCGGGCCTTGACGGTGCTTTTCGCAACTTGCAGGGTGGCCTGCGCCTCCAGAGCATTGTAGAAGGCAATGTCCGCCGCCAGGACGATGTCCTCCCGCGTCGCCTGCGATTGCTGCTCGGAGGCTTTTGCCCCATAGGATGAGGAAGCGACCAAATTGCGGGTGCGGCCAAAATCCGTAATCAACTGA
>PLUW01000095.1 GCA_003162935.1 Acidobacteriaceae bacterium | reverse complement strand
GTGATTCCCTTGGAATCCCAGAGAACTTCTGTAATTCATCAAAGATCACGAGATCTGGCTGAACGCTTCAAGCAACGTGAGTTTTCGGCAAGCATGCGTGACGGCGGCCAAGTGGCGCTGTTAGGTTCGAGGAGCCGCCGAAGAGCGGCCGAGGGCGAACCGCATGAGCGCAGCAGTCATTCCTGAGCCGATCGCGCAGTTACAACTCCGACTAAATGAGATTCGTAGCGCCCGACCACGGGGAAAGAGGCTGCCGGATTCGGTGTGGCAAGCCGCCGTGGAACTGGCCCGGGAACACGGCGTGTATTGCGTCGCGCGTCATCTGCGGCTGGACTATACGGGGCTGAAGAACCGGCTGGGCGGAGTTTCCCCACGCCGGCGAAAAACACGCAAGCCAACATTCGTCGAACTGATCGCGCCAGCTTCAGCGATGCAGGGAGAGTGCTTGATCGAGTTCGAGTCGTTGCGCGGAGGCAAGGTGCGCATTCAGTGGAAAGCTGCGACAGCGCCCGATTGGATGAGCCTGCTGCGGGCTTGGCGGGAAACAGAGAGATGATTCAGATCACGGCGCAGATGCGCGTGCTGGTGGCGATCGAGCGAGTCGACGGACGAAAAGGGATTGATTCTCTGGTTCGACTCTGTCAGGAGAAGCTAGCCGAGGATCCTTTTTCCGGGTGTGTGTTCGTGTTTCGGAGCCGCAGCGGGACGGCGATCCGGCTACTCAGCTATGACGGCCAGGGATATTGGTTGGCGCAAAAGCGGCTCTCGAAGGGGACCTTCGTGTGGTGGCCGGAAGGATCCGGAGCCGCCAAGGCACTGGAAGCCTATGAGGCGCAGTTGCTGATGGCGGCGGGTGATGTATCGCGGGTGCGAGCGGCGCCGATGTGGCGGCGAGTGAACGTGCTGAAGTAATGAACCCTCCCGACGAAAAAAACACGGCGTTACCCCTTGCGTTCCAAGAAAAACCAGTTCATACTGCTGATCGATGACGGTTGAGTTCCGATATCGGGGCCGGAAGATCAGCCAGGAAGACATCCTTTATATACGCGCACTGATCGAGCAGCACCCGCAGGAAAGCCGCCGCACACTATCGACCAAGCTCTGTGAAGCCTGGCAGTGGCGCCAGGCCAACGGAGCGTTGCGCGACATGGTGTGCCGCGGACTGTTGCTCATGCTGGACCGTGCCGGCCAGATCAAGTTGCCGCCGGTGAGTTACGTGCGGCATAACCCGCTGGCCAGGCGAGCCCGACCGGAGCCGGTGCAGGTTGATACCACACCTATCGAAGGCCGTCTGTGCCACCTCCAGCCACTGGAGTTCGAACTGGTTCGTCGCACCAGGAAAGAGCGGTTGTGGAACAGTCTACTGGAGGAACATCATTACCTCGGCTACGAGCAGCCGGTGGGAGAACACTTGAAGTACTTGGTGTTGGGGCAAGGGCGGCCGGTCGCCTGTCTGGCATGGAGCTCGGCCCCGCGTCATCTGGGCAGTCGCGACCGCTACATTGGCTGGAGCGCCGAAGAGCGCCGTCGTAATGTCCGCTTCCTCGCCTACAACACGCGATTTTTAATCTTGCCCTGGGTCAAGGTGGAACACCTGGCGTCGCATATCCTGGGCCGACTGGCGTTGCGGATCTCCGCCGACTGGCAGCGGATCTACGGGCATCCGATCTACTTTCTGGAGACGTTTGTGGATCCGGAACGATTCCGCGGAACCTGTTACCGTGCGGCCAACTGGGTGGTGCTGGGCAAGACGACGGGACGTGGTAAACAATGCAATAGCTACGTGCCGAACCGGTCGATCAAAGAGGTTCTGGGATATCCATTGACGAAGCAGTTTCGCGAGCTGCTCATGGGGGCAGGATGAAAACGGCCAGGCGACGGGTCGATGTAAATCTGGACGAACTGGACCGGGTGTTGGACGGAGCGCGGCAAGCACCGTTGAGCGAGGACGATTACGAGAAGCTCAAGGAGGCATTGCATGCGCTGGCGGCGATGCTGGTGCGGCCGCGCAGCACGGAGAAGACCAGCGCCGTGTTGGGAAAGCCGGAAGGCGCGGAAGCTGGCGCCGGGACGGAACCGGAGACCGACGTTCCCCCACCGCCCGGACATGGACGCAATGGTGCTGGGGCGTTTGTCAGTTCACGGAAGATTGCGATTCCGCATGCGCAGTTGAAGCATGGGGATCGCTGCCCGGAGTGCGAGAAAGGCAACGTATACGGGCAGAAAGAGCCGAAAGTGCTGGTACGGATTGTGGGGCAGTCTCCGCTGGCGGCCACGGTCTACTCGCTCGAACGGCTGCGTTGCGGTGCCTGCGGACAGGTGTATACCGCGCAAGAGCCGGAAGGAGTAGGTCCAGAAAAATACGACGAGACGGCGGCCGCGATGATCGCGCAACTCAAGTATGGCAGCGGAACGCCGTTCTACCGGTTGGAACAACTCCAAGGTCAGCTGGGGATTCCGTTACCGGCGGCGACGCAATGGGAAGTGGTCGAAGAGGCGGCCGAGTTACTCAAACCGGCGCGCGACGAGTTAATCCGGCAGGCTGCGCAAGGTGAGGTGGTACACAACGACGACACCAGCATGCGAGTGTTACATCTCACGCGCGAACCGTCGGACGAGCGCACGGGTGTATTCACCAGCGGCATCGTATCCACCAGCCAGGGTTGGAAGATTGCGCTGTACTTCACCGGACGCCAGCATGCCGGCGAGAACCTCGCCGACGTGTTGCAGCAGCGGGCCCAACCCGCGGGCCCGCCCATCCAGATGTGCGACGCGCTCTCGCGCAATGTTCCGAAGTTGGCTGAAGGAGTGGAGATTCTACTGGCAAACTGCCTCGCCCACGGAAGAAGACAGTTCGTGGAAGTAGCGGCGAACTTTCCCGATCAATGTCGCTATGTACTGGAAATGCTGGGCGAGGTGTATGGTCACGACGCCGAAGCGCGGGAGCGTGGTCTGAAGCCGGAAGAGCGCCTGCAGTTTCATAAAGAACGCAGCGGCCCGGTGATGGAGAAACTCCATCACTGGCTGGAGGCGCAGTTCGCCGAGCGCAAGACGGAGCCGAACTCGGGACTGGGCAAGGCGATCACGTACTTACTGCGACACTGGCGGCCTTTGACGCTGTTTCTCCGGCAAGCCGGAGCGCCGTTAGACAACAACATTTGCGAAAGGGCACTGAAGCGGGCGGTACTTCACCGGAAGAATGCCTTGTTCTATCGGACGCTGAACGGGGCAGACGTGGGTGATCTGTTCATGAGCTTGATTCACACTTGTCAGCTGTGCGGCGCCAACTCCTTCGACTACATGACCGAGTTGCAGCGCCACGCTCACAAACTGGCGACTAAGCCTGCGGAGTGGATGCCGTGGAACTATCGCGAAACCTTGGATCGTACCATTCCCCTCTCCGATTCCGCGTAAAGTTGGGGTGAATCACTCACGGCCGGAAACACAATTTTGCAATTACGCAGCTTTGCCGAAAGGACACTACAAATCACAGAATCGCAAAGGGCGGACGAAGCGGAAGAAAGAGAAAAGCAGTGTCACTGCTGATGATATCGCAGTCGATTTCTTTTAGGTGTGCCTAAACTCTCGTGTGTACAAAATGTGTACATGTTAACTGTTCTCTTGTCCAACAGTGCATAAATATTGAACAATATGATGGTGGAGGCGGCGGGAGTCGAACCGGACATCGGTGTTGAAAACGCTCAACTTATTGATTCTGGGAATGCCTGAATTGGCATGAATACCAAGATTGCCAAATCTACTGTACGGTCACTGTAC
>PLUW01000045.1 GCA_003162935.1 Acidobacteriaceae bacterium | reverse complement strand
GATCTCGACGACCTCAAGCGCGCCATGGATGACAAGACGATTCTGGTTACGATCATGGCCGCCCAAAACGAAATTGGCGTCCTGCAACCGGTCGCGGAAATCGGCAAGATGTGCCGCGAACGCGGCGTCGTCTTCCATTCCGACGCGGTGCAGGCCATCGGCAAGGTTCCGATCGATGTGAACAAGATGAATATCGACGTCGCGTCCATCACCGCCCACAAGCTCTACGGGCCGAAAGGCGCGGGCGCGTTGTATGTGCGCCGCAAGAATCCGCGCGTGCAACTGGTGGCGCAGATCGATGGCGGCGGCCACGAGCGCGGCATGCGCTCCGGAACCCTCAACGTCCCCGGCATCGCCGGTCTGGGCAAGGCTTGCGCGATTGCGCACGAGGAGATGCCGCAGGAATCCTGCAAGATGGCCGGCCTGCGCAACCGTCTGAAAGACAGCATCATGAGCCGCCTCGATGAGGTCTACATCAACGGCTCCATGGAGCATCGCCTGCCCGGCAATTTGAACATCAGCTTTGCCTACGTGGAAGGCGAGTCGCTGCTGATGGGCATCAACGATATCGCGGTATCCAGCGGATCGGCCTGCACCTCCGCAACGCTGGAGCCATCCTATGTTCTGAAAGCTCTCGGCACCGGCGACGATCTGGCGCACAGCTCGATCCGCTTCGGCATCGGGCGCTTTAACACCGAAGCCGAAATCGATTATGTGGGCGACCGCGTCGTCGAAACCGTTCTGCGCCTGCGCGAACTCTCGCCGCTCTACGAAATGGCGAAAGAGGGCGTGGACTTAAAGAGTGTGAAGTGGGCAGCAGAAGCGCATTAGAGGTAAGGTTTCAAAGTTTCAGGGTTTCAAGGTTTCAAGGTGCCTTGATCCAATCTGTAACTTTGACGACTCGGTGGGGTAGTCATTGAAACCTTGAAACATTGAAACTTTGAAACCTGAAGGGGTGAACGATGT
The DNA here is from genome assembly GCA_003162935.1 of Acidobacteriaceae bacterium. Classification (GTDB taxonomy): domain Bacteria; phylum Acidobacteriota; class Terriglobia; order Terriglobales; family Acidobacteriaceae; genus Acidiflorens. Next base: position 2,161 of record PLUW01000045.1, on the reverse strand, counting down.
CATACAGCGATAAAGTAATCGACCACTACAACAATCCGCGCAACGTCGGCTCCATGGATAAAAAGGACACCGATGTCGGCACCGGCCTGGTTGGCGCGCCCGAGTGCGGCGACGTCATGAAGTTGCAGATCAAGGTCAACCCGCAAACCAACGTCATCGAAGACGCCAAGTTCAAGACCTTCGGCTGCGGCTCGGCGATTGCATCGTCGTCGCTTGCGACCGAGTGGGTCAAGGGCAAAACCATCGACCAGGCTCTCGAGATCAAGAACACCGAGATCGTGAAAGAGCTGGCCTTGCCGCCGGTGAAAATTCACTGCTCCGTGCTCGCCGAAGACGCCATTCGCGCCGCCATCGGCGACTGGAAGAAGAAACAGGAAACCGCCAATCCCGCGGAAGTGCGGGCAGCGCAGTAAACGAAGATTAGAATGAATGTGCCCCAGGTTCGCGCCCGTCCTTTGGGCGCTAACCTGGGTGCAGCCGACTCATGGAAGACACGCTCAAAACCGTAGCGCCACCTGCACCGCCCTCGGCTCCGCCCAAAGGCATTCAGGTGACCGACAACGCGCTCAAGAAGATTCGCTCCGCCATGGTGAAAGAAAACGTTTCACCGGAGCAGGGCGGCCTTCGTCTCGGCGTGCAGGGCGGCGGATGCTCGGGCCTGAGCTACAACGTAAGGTTCGATACGCAACCGCGCGAGCGCGACCGTGTGTTTCAGTTCGGAGACGTCCGCGTTTTTGTCGACCCAAAGTCCTTCATCTATCTTCATGGCATGACGCTCGATTACCAGGAAACCCTGATGCAGCAAGGCTTCGTATTCGTGAACCCGAACTCGACCAAGTCCTGCGGCTGCGGCAGTTCTTTCTCGTAGAGGAAGTGTGGCGGCCTCGCCCGCGCAGGAGTCTGCTGAAAAATCAGACTGAATTGTGAGGGCGGGCCGCGCGCTCGCCCTGAATTTTGTAATGGCTAATACTCAATCTAAATCGTCGTTGATCATGCCCGGACAATCGCCCGCGCAGTCGTCCACCGACGTAACCCCCAGTTGCTGGTCCTGCGGCACCATGCGCGCCGTTCACTTCTGTAGTTCCTGCGGCAAAGTGCAACCGCCCGTCCCCGTGGATTACTTCACCTTCTTCGGATTTCCCCGCAAACTCAACCTCGACACGGCCGCGCTCGAAAAAGAATTCTACGCGCTCAGTCGCCGCCTTCATCCCGACGGATTCGGACAAGCCGACGATCGGGAACGCGCATGGAGCCTGGAACAAAGCTCCATGCTCAACGACGCTTACCGCACCCTGAAAGATCCGATCAAGCGCACCGAATATCTGTTGCGCCTGGAAGGCGTCGAACTCGAAGAGCAATCGAAACAGGCCACGGAAAAGGCTCGCGCCACCGGCGAACTGAAGAAACAGGTCGTGCCGCCCGATCTCCTGGAAGAAGTCTTCGAGCTGAACATGCACCTGGAAGAGCTGCGGGCCCAGAAGACGCTCGGCGAAGACGACCCCGCATTACTCGAGGAAATCGGCAAGGCCAAGCTGTCGCTGGAAGAAAAATTCGACGCGCTTTTCAACGAACTCAAGATCGAATGGAACCACTGGGACCAAGCTGTAGACAGCGGAACCGGCGACGATCGGCGGAAAGTACTGGACACAATGCTGGATGTCCTGAACCGCAGAAACTACGTCCGCAACCTGGTACGGGACGTGAACGAAGCAATGGAAGGCTAGGTAAGAGGTGAGAGGTCAGATTGCAGAGGTGAGAATCTTGAAGGGTTTCACCTCTGCAATCTGACCTCTGACCTCNNGGCACCACGAACTCGCTCGTGGCCTACATGCAGGGGGATGTCCCTGTCGTCATCCCCGGCGAAGACGGCCTCAACCTCGTTCCCTCGGTGGTCGCGCTCACCCTCGACAACAACGAGAACAACCAAATTGTCGTTGGCAACGCCGCCCGCAAGTATCTGATCGAAACACCGGAGCGCGCCGTCTACTCCGTCAAACGCTTGATGGGCCGAGGCGTGGAGGACATCCAGGAAGAACTGAAGCTCTTCCCCTTCCAGTTGGCGGACGACATTCAGCCCGGCGAAGTCCTGCGCATCAAAATCGGCGACCGCACCTACACCCCGCCCGAGATTTCCGCGCTGATCCTGCGCCAGCTGAAACGC
>PLUW01000013.1:27697-43917 GCA_003162935.1 Acidobacteriaceae bacterium | reverse complement strand
GGCGGCATCGGAACGCGCGGACCGGGCGAGACGCAACTCGAGACCGACCGGCGGAAGATTTACCGGCGGGTGCGGCATGTGAAACAGCAGATTGAAAATGTGCGGCGCATACGGGCGCAGCAGCGGCAGCGGCGGGAGTCGGTTCCGGTGGCTCTGGTGGCGCTGGTCGGCTATACGAACGCGGGGAAGTCGACGCTGTTCAATGTGCTCACCAAGTCGAAGGTGCTGGAATCGTCGCGGATGTTCGCCACGCTCGATCCGACGATTCGCGGGGCGGAGCTGCCATCGAAGCGCAAGATTCTGTTCTCGGACACGGTCGGTTTCATACGGCATCTGCCGCATACGCTGGTGTCGGCGTTCCGCGCAACGCTGGAAGAAGTGCAACGGGCGACGCTCATTCTGCAAGTCTCGGATGCGAGCAGTCCGGTGTCGGCGGAGCAGGACGCGCAGGTGGAGAGCGTACTGAAGGAACTCGAAGCCGATAAGAAGCCGCGGCTGCGGGTGATGAACAAGATCGATCTGTTGCTGCCGAAGCAGCGCGAGTCTTTGCGAGTCGATTGGCGCGACGACGAGCGAACGATTCACGTCTCGGCTGCGAAGGGGATCGGATTGACGACACTGCTCGATCGAATCGACGCGGTGCTGGAAGGCGACCGGCCGGAGCGGGTGCGGCTGCGCATTCCGCAAAAAGAGGGCAAGATGCTGGCGCAGTTGGAGGCGGGCGCTCGAATTTATTCGCGCCAGTATCAGGATGGGATGGTGGTGCTGGAGGCGGAAGCGCCGGCGTCGGTGGTGCGGAGGATGCGGGAGTGGGTGGTGGGGTGAGGGAAGGGATCGCTGAAGATTTCCCTTGACAAGCAGTTATCGCGGCTTATATTATATATATTCGTCAAACGCTACCTATTTTAAAATTAGAGGTCAAGGCAATGGAAAAGATTAGAATTGAGCAGGTCGAACCGCGTTTTGCCCACGAATTAGAAACGCCCCTCAAGAATACCCTCAAGAAACTTGGCTATTCAATCCCCGAGAGCTTTCGGCTGCGCGTTTCGCTTTTGCAGGCCAACGGTCGCAAGAAACGCAGTAACGCTGGCGCTGACACTTGGGCTCCCGAATCCGAGCGTATGGAGTTCTGGCTGGAGCCGTCCGCGACGCAGAACTCGGAATCTTACGTGGAAGTTCCGCAATCGACAGACGCATTGTCTCCGTCGAATACCACGCGGACAGATGCCTCCCAAACTGCTACTGGTACCGGGGGCCAGCTGCATCCCTCCGAGGTGGAGTTAATCCGAGCCTTGGATCGTGCAGAGTCTACGCCGGGTTGGAGTTTCGTTTCACTGAAGAAGTTTCGTGACGAGATTCTGCCGGTAGAGAATATCCCGTACCTCGACTCCGACGTCCTGCGTCAAAATGCGCTTCGTTACGCGATCGATAAGAGGCGGATTCTTCGAGGCAAGGTCCAAAACCCGAAGTCTCCCCAGTTCCCAGTTACGACGATCCGTTTAAATCGCTTGCTGCCTGAGGTGCAGGAGGTGCTGGAGCTCCCGAAGAAGGACTTAGATTTCCACCCCATTCACATCAAGGGTGAGCCGCTGTCCACCACCATTCTGCGGGAGAGGCGCTGACGATTGGCGCTTTATTATTTAGAAACGAGTGCCCTCGTCAAGCTTTACGTGTATGAGCCGGGCACGGATCGGCTGCTTGGCCTGACCGCCAGCGATGCGGGGCATCGATTTGCCATCCTGTCGCTGGCGCAGGTCGAGTTCCGGGCGGCGATCCGGCGGCGGCAGAGGGTGGGCGAGATTCCGGATTCCGCGGCCGACGAGTTGGTCGAATCCTTTCGCAGACACGCGGAGGGCAAGTTTCTCATCCAGTCATTCTCCGACACCTTGTTCGACGTCGCGTTAGCCCTGATCGATAGTTACCCTCTTCGTGGGTACGACGCGGTGCAACTGGCCGGATATCTGGTGCTGCGTTCCATCTCCGGAGCTGAGGAGCCGACTTTCGTTTGCGCGGACAGGGTCTTGATCTCCGCCGCGCGGAATGAAGGTTGTCCGGTCTTGGATCCCTCCTCCTCGGCATAAAGGGGCCGGCGCCAATTGATCGACGTTCGATTAGAATGAAGCGTTTTGTGCAACCACGGATTCACCGGGAGGAAGCTATGGGCAACTATGCCGTAACGGCGGGGCGGATGGTTTCGCACAATATGGTTCCGCACAACATGGTGACCACGCAGTTTGAGCTGGACGGGTTTCGCGTGGTGCGGACACTGGGCGTGGTGCGCGGGATCGTGGTGCGTTCGCGGTCGATCTTTGGGACCATTGGCGCGAGCTTGCAGACGCTGGTCGGGGGCAACATCACGCTGCTGACGAACCTGTGCGAGAAGACACGGGCCGAGGCGTTCGACCTGATGCTGCAACACGCGGCGGACATTGGAGGGAACGCCGTCGTGGGCGCTCGCTACGATGCGACCGAAGTGATGCAAGGGGTCACGGAGGTGCTGGCATATGGCACGGCTGTGTTTGTGGAAGCGGCACCGCGGCAGTAAGTTAGCTGTCAGCTTTCTGTCGTCGGTCGTCNNAAAAAACCTTCTAGATCTTTGGGTTTAAAGGGGTTATTTGGAAAATATTGTGGAATAAGGAGTTAGCTGACTTCTAATTCGCCAGGTTCGATGGCGCAGGGCACCGTGATCGCCTCGGCGGCGGAGAGTTGGTTGGATCGTTGCGACTGGACCTTGGCAATTTCCTCGTCGAGTTGGGCGCGTTCGATTTTTGCCTCGAGTTCCTCCATGGATTTAGGGTTCGAACGAAAGTAGGGTAAGGCTTCGCGCCATACTTTCGCCGCTGCGAGACGGTCGCCCTCCATTTCATACTCGAATATCTTCGCTTCGAACTGATGGAGTCCCTCGGTTCCAGGGTAGGGGGGCCTGGCAGGCTCCACGAAGTCGCGGTCAGACTGTATTGAGTTGTCGACCTGGGCGGTTTGCTGTGGAAGATCGTGATCTTCTTTGCGGTCTTCGCTGCGGTCTTCTTTGTGGTCTTCCTCGTGGTCGGGGCTGTGGGCTGGGATGAGGTCGTAGGCCCGGCCGGCGACGTTGGACCAGGCGGAGGCGCCGAGGGGGCGATTTCCGACGCATTTGGGATCGATGACGATGTGGGTGGGGTCGGGTTCGAGGTTGGTGAACTTGACGTTGGCGGCGGCGATGCGGAGGGCGCGAAGGAGAAGCGATGCGATTTTGTGGTCGATCTGGCGGGTGACGAGGAGGCGCATGACTTCTACGAGGCCGAGCTGGATGGAATTGGGGTCTTCGAGCGTGGGGAGGTTGATAATACCGTAGTCGGTGACGTTCATGTTGATCTGGCGCCACCCGACACGGGCTTCTTCGTGGAAGTAACAATATTTCTCGTTGCGTTTGGCGGGCGATCCGCATTGGATGCCGTTGACTTTGATGTGCTGACAGCGGCGGATAGTGGGTGCATCGGTGGACATGGTTGCTCCTTGATCTAGATCAGTTTTCAGTTCTCAGTTCTCAGTTCTCAGTTTTTCCTGCGCGCGTGGCTGGACGCCCCTTCGGGGCTGGTTTCTACAACAATGTTGCCGGCAATAGGAAAGGGCGCGGAATGAGATCCGCGCCCTTTTTCTTTACCCTATACCTTTAGAATATCATTTCGATGGGGGAGATTGGACATGGTTTCCAGATTTATTTCCCGTGTTGCATCAGTGAGTTAGCGGGAAATTGGTGAGAGAGGGGGCTTGACACCAGGATTTTGAGTGGTGAGCGAGTCTGACGACCGGCACCACAGAAAATCATGAACCACGGAGGAGCACGAAGTTCCACGATGGCCGCTGTACCAAGGCCTCTCCTCCGGGTACCTTCCACCTTCCGCGAGCCATTTTCCCGAGGGAACGGCGGCACGATAAAGGTTTTCCACAGGTCAAGACACTGACGGGGCGGGAATGCAAGGAAAATCGTAGCGAATGAATGGCGAATGAATCTGGAGCGTAAACCCCATCCCTAGTGGTTCCATTTCTGGTTAACCGCAAGATGTCGCGCTTCGCGGCTTGCGTCTCCGACACCAGTCTCAACCTGAAACTTTGCTATTGACAACAAACGATTTAGGCGTAGGATGTGGTTAAAAGTGGTTGAAAGTGGAATAAACAGTAGAGGTTGAGGGCATAAATTCATAGTTTCGAGGCGCCAGTGGTTTTTGCGACTGACACCGACAAAAACGAGCCCAAAGAACCCGAATCCACTTTCATTTTGAACGCTTTTACCTCCCTCGAACTGTTGGCTGTGGTAGCGGCCATCCATCACAAGGGCACGACAACGAGCACAAGACATGTTTCGCGGAAATCACCCAACGCGCGTCGACGAAAAGGGACGGTTGAAGATCCCGGCGGAATACAAGCGCGTGATCGACGAGAAATACGCTCAGAAATTCTACATCACAAGTCTGGACGGAAGTATTGCTCAAATATATCCCTTCGAGGAATGGGAGCGGATCGAGCAGAAGCTGGCGGCTCTATCCACTTACAACCCGACGAAGAAAAAGTTTTTGACGTTCACGAATTATTACGGGCAGGTAGTGGAGATGGACGGGCAGGGGCGCCTGCTGGTTCCGCAGATTTTGCGTGAGTCGGCGCAGATTCGCGGGGAAGTGGCAGTGCTCGGACAGCTGACGTACCTGGAAGTTCGGAACATGGAAGCGCTCCAGAAAGAGATCGACGGGCAGGCTTTCACGGATGACGACACCAGCACGCTGGATAAATTGGGCATCTAGTGGAAACGGATTCAGATTCAATAAACATCCCCGAGCGGGGTGGGCATGGAGCGGTTGGCCATGTTCCGGTTCTTTTACAAGAAGCGATCGATTTTCTAGCCGTAAAGCGCGGCGGGACTTATCTGGATTGCACGGTGGGGCTGGGCGGGCATTCGTACGAAATCGCAAGACGCCTCGGCGCCGCGGGACATTTGATTGGCTTCGATAAGGACGCGGCGGCGCTGGCAAGAGCAGCTGTCAGTTGTCAGTTGTCAGTTGTCAGTGAAGGCACGGAGGGATTGGCTGCGGGGTGGACGGGCGAGGACGCCCGTCGCTCGACTGGTTCCGGCGATTGGCCTACGGTCTCGCTGATTCATGGGTCGTTTGCGGAGGTGGGGGAGCGAGTGGCTCCTGCTTCTTTGGACGGTTTGCTGGCGGACCTGGGAGTTAGCAGTTTGCAGCTCTCGGACGCGGCGCGGGGATTTAGTTTTCAGGCGGAAGGACCGTTGGACATGCGGATGAACCCGATGTCTGGCGAGACCGCCGAACAAGTGGTAAACCACATCGACGAGCGCGAGCTGGCCGATGTGATTTACGAATTCGGTGAGGAAAGGAGGTCGCGGAGAATCGCCAGAGCCATTGTCCGGTCGCGGCCGATACGCACGACGACGCAACTTGTCGAGGTGGTATCAGCCGCGGCCCGGTCAATGAACAAACATGAGCGGCTTCGGCTTCATCCTGCGACCAGGACCTTTCAAGCTCTCCGAATCTTCGTAAACCATGAACTGGACGATCTGAAGGCGCTGATGGACGCGGCGCCTCGGGTGCTGAAGCCGGGCGGAAGGCTGGTGGTGATCAGCTTTCACTCGCTGGAAGACAGGATCGTGAAGGACGCGACGCGCGAGGGCGCGAAGCAGGGCTGGTACCAGCTGCTGACGAAGAAGCCAGTGACGGCGAGTGAAGAAGAGATTGAGCGGAATCCGCGGTCGCGGAGCGCGAAGATGCGGGCGGCGGAGAGAGTTTAGTTCGCCAAGTTTAGTTTGTCCCGGAGAAACTGCCGGGTGCCCGGTGCGGTGATAGGAAGGCGTGCCGGGGTAAAAGTTTGGTAGGGCAGGGTGGATGGGGCGGTGGAGAACGAGGTCTTTCGCTTCGCTCAGGATGACAAAGGTTTTTGGTCAGGATGACAAAGGTTGAGTTTTTGGTGCAACTCTGTGGTGGAGTTTTTTCGGAGCGGCCAAGTGGAAATAAAACCAAGGCCGGGTCCGGGAAGAAAATCTGGAAGATGGGCAATGACATTTACGGGAACACTGATTGAGGATTTGATGGCGACGGTCGAGCGCGTGGAACAGAGGGCGCATGCAACCGAATTGCCGGTTGCCGAATGCTTGCTGGCGGAAAGTTCGATGGCGGAAGCATGGTTCGCGGCGGAGCAGGAACACGCAGAGTACGATTTCAAACTTTCAGGAGTGGCATAAATCATGAGCGCGATGGCAAGGCAAAGCGCAGCTCCGTCGATGCGGCATAAATCCTGCTGGGTGGGGACGCCGGAAATTTACTTTCGCAAAGCCATCGACAATTCGCGGCTGGTGAAGGTCGAGGATCCGCGGCGCGAGCGCGAGATGAAACAGTTCGGAGTGGCTCTGTGCCTTCTGTTTGTGCTGGTCATGGGATATGCGCTGCAGCATTTCCGAGCGATTGAATACGGGTACAAGATTGAGGCGCTGCGGGCGCAGCGCGACGATTTGGCGGATATGAACCGGGCGTTGCGGCTGGAAGAAGCGTCGCTGCGCGATCCGGGACGAATCGATGGAATGGCGCGCAGGCTAGGGCTGCAATCGCCGCAGCCGGGGCAGGTGATGCGCATGGATTCGGCCGTGGATGCGGCTGGGCCGGTCATGGCGAGTGTGACTCCGGTGGCAGTAATTTCAGCGCGGTAAAGCAGTTCTCAGTTCTCAGCTCTCAGTTCTCAGTGAAAGGCTCACGGTTCCTGACTGAGAATTGAGAACTGGGAACTGGGAACTGGAATGGCGACAAATACCTCTACAAACGGCGCACGGCCCAGGCTCTACTTTCTGGCTGGAATCTTCTGCGTGTGGCTGCTGGCGATCTGCCTGCGGCTGGTCTACCTGCAAATTTTCTGTTACGGGGATTTTGAGCGGCGGGCGCAGCATCAGCAGCAGCGCAGCTTCGATCTCTCGGCGAAGCGCGGAGTGATCTACGACCGCGCGGGACGAGAGTTGGCGATGTCGATCCAGGTGGACTCGGCTTTTGTGGTGCCTTCGGAAGCGCCGGATCTGGCCAATACGATCAGCCTGATTACGCGCATCACGAAAGACGATCCGCGGGTAGTGCTGGCGGATTGCAGCGCGCACAAGTTCTGCTGGGTGGCGCGCAGGGCGGATGCGGAGGCGATTGAGCGGATCCGCGCGCTGAATTTGCAGGGCATCCATTACCAGAAAGAGGCCAAGCGGTTTTATCCGAAGCGGGAGCTGGCGGCGCAAGTTCTGGGATACGTGGGGACCGACGATCAGGGACTGAGCGGGCTGGAACGTGAATTCAATCCGCAACTACAGGGCAAGCCGGGCAAGCTGATGATTTCGGTGGACGCGCGCAAGCGGTGGTTTGCGAGCGTGGAAAAAGAGCCGGAAGCGGGGAACAGCGTCGTTCTGACGATCGATCAAAATATCCAGTACATTGCCGAGCGCGAACTGGAGCGCGGGATGGAGGAGACGAAGGCCATCGCGGGGACGGTGATCGTGGAGAATCCGCACACGGGCGAGATTCTGGCGTTGACGAACCGGCCGACGTTCAATCCGAACAATCGAAAAGAGATCAAGACCGAAGCGCTGAAAAACCGCGCGGTGAGCGACATTTACGAGCCGGGGTCGACTTTCAAGACGGTGACCATTTCGGCCGGGCTAGAAGAGAAAATCACGCGGCCGGAGGAAATGTTCGACTGCCAGATGGGATCGATCGTCATCAATGGCATGCGCATCCGCGACAGTCGGCCGCACGGGATGCTCTCGGTGTCAGACATTATTGCGGAGTCGAGCGACGTAGGGGCGATCAAAGTGGCGCTGCGGCTGGGGGACGAGCGGTTCTATAAATACATTCGCGCCTTTGGGTTCGGGCAACCGACCGGGATCGAGCTTCCAGGGGAGACGCGGGGGATGACGAAGCCGGTGGAACGGTGGTCGAAGGTTTCGCTGGCGGCGATTTCGATGGGGCAGGAAATTGGGATTTCGGCGGTGCAGCTGGGTTCGCTGATCTCGACGATCGCCAACGATGGCGTGCGCGTTCCGCCAAGGATCGTGGCGGGGACGATGTCGTCGCAGAATAATCCGCAGAATACTCCGCAGACGATTGCGTTTCATCCCGCCGAGGGCACACGCGTGATTTCGTCGCTGACGGCGGCGCAGATGCGGCAGATGTTGCAGGGAGTGGTGCTGCACGGGACGGCGCCCAAAGCGATTCTTGAGGGCTACAGTTCGGCGGGCAAGACGGGGACAGCGCAGAAGGTGGACCCCGCCACGGGCGCCTACTCGAAGACGAAATATGTGGCTTCGTTCGCCGGGTTTGCGCCGATCAACGATCCGCAACTGGCGGTGGTTGTGATTCTGGATTCGGCGGTCGGACTGCATCAGGGCGGGCAGGTATCGGCGCCGGTTTTTCAGCGGGTGATGCAGCAGAGCTTGGAGTATCTGCACGTGGCGCATGACGTGCAGCTTCCGGCGAATCGGCAGGTTTTGCTGGCGCGGCGCAATGTTCCTGACGCGAGCCTGGAAGAAAGTTCGCCGGATCGGCTGGGAGCTAGCCTGGACATGGCGGAGGCGAACGAAGCGCCAGCGATTCCTTCGCAGACGAAGCCGAGCGCGATTGGGGCACAGGTGGTTATGGCGGCGCAGATTGCGCGTGAGACGGAGGGTGTGGCGCAACCGGCGGGGACGGAGGCGTCGAGTTTTCCGGCGGCGAATTCGCAGCCGACGATCGCGGAGAATTCCGGTGCGCAGACGTCGCGGGCGGGCGGGACTGTGGTGCTCGACGTGGAAGAAGGTGGGATCGAAGTGCCATCGTTTTTGGGCAAGAATCTGCGGATTGCCATGGAGGCGGCGCAGGATGCGGGGCTCGATCTGGACGCCATCGGCAGCGGAGTGGCGCGCGAACAAACGCCGGCGGCGGGCGCACGGGTGGCGGCGGGGACGCGGGTGGTGGTGCGGTTCGGAAGATAGTGCGCTGCCGGCGAGAAGCAGGTCCTTCGCTTTGCTCAGGATGACAAGCCTTGGGGCGGTGGAGAACGAGGTCCTTCGACTCCGCGGCTGCTGCGCTTCGCGCAGCGGCCACTCCGCTCAGGATGACAACCTAACCAGAAGCAATGCTGAGGCTGTTTATAATCACTCCAATGACCTTCCAACAGTTGCTGCAAGGCGCCGAAGTCCTCTCCCAGAGCGGGAACCCGGGCGTTGCCGGGGTGGAATACGATTCGCGGCGGGTGCGGCCGGGGACGGTATTTGTCGCCATGAAGGGCGAGACGAGCGACGGGAATCGGTTCATCGATCAAGCGATTGCCGCTGGAGCGGTGGCGGTGGTCACGGACTCGGCGACGGAAACGCCGCGTCCGGCGGTTGCCTGGGCGCAGGTTACGCATGGGCGGAGGGCGCTGGCGCGGCTGAGCGCAAATTTTTACAGGCATCCGGCGGAGCGGATTGCCAATACCGGGATCACGGGGACGAACGGAAAAAGCACGACTGCGTTTTTGATTGAGTCGATATTCAAAGCGGCCGGACGGAAGACGGCGCTGGTTGGAACCATCGAATATCACGTGGCGGGGAAGATTCTTCCGGCTCCGCACACAACGCCGGAAGCGCTGGAACTGAACCGGCTACTGGCGGAGGGATTGAGCCTGGGAGTGACCGAGGCGGTGATGGAAGTGTCATCGCATGCGCTGGAACAACAGCGCGTTTTTGGGATTCCATTTGATGTGGCTGTGTTCACGAACTTGACGCGCGACCATCTCGACTATCACGGGACGATGGAAGAATATTTCCGCGCCAAGCAGATGCTGTTTGAAGGGTGCGGGACGGATGCGCCGCGGGCGGCGGTGGTGAACACGGACGATGAATACGGGCGGCAACTTTTGAAACTCTGCCAGAAGAAGAGCGCGGTGGCGCTTTCTTACGGCATGGCTGCGGGCGATTTTCATGCCGAGTCGGTTGAGATCACGCCGCGGGGAACGCGGTTTCAGATGGTGACGCCGTCGGGAACAGTGGCGATGTGGTCTCCGCTGATTGGGAACGTGAATGTGTACAACGTGCTGGCGGCGTCGGCTGCGGGGTACGCGCGCGATTGTTCCGCAGAGGCGATTGCGAAAGGAATCTTCGATCTGGCGAGCGTTCCGGGGCGGTTTGAGCGGGTAGATTGTGGGCAGCCGTTCACAGTGATCGTCGATTACGCGCACACGGACGATGCGCTGCGCAATCTGACGGCGCTGGCTCGGGAGTTTGTGACCCGCGCCGGACTCAAAGGCAGAGTCATCACGCTTTTCGGCTGCGGGGGGGATCGCGATCGAGCCAAACGTCCGTTGATGGGCGAGGCGGCGGGCAAGGGCAGCGATTTTGTGGTGCTCACTTCCGACAATCCGCGCTCGGAGGATCCGCTGGCGATCATGAACGATGCGGTGGTGGGATTGCAGAAATCGCAAAACTCCGGCGCGAAATATTCGATGGAGCCGGATCGCCGCAAAGCCATTGCTTTCGCTTTGCAGCAGGCGGCTGCGGGCGACATTGTGCTGCTGGCGGGCAAGGGGCATGAAAAGGTGCAGACGACGCGAGAGGGGACGATTCCGTTTGACGATGTGGAGGTGGCGCGNNTTGCGGGCAGTCCGGCAACGGCGGGTGCCTTCGACGGGCAGGCTGTCGACGGCCAGGCGGTGGCGCAGGGGTATTCCATCGATTCGCGGACGGTGCAACCGGGCGAAGTATTCTTTGCGGTCAAGGGCGAACGGCTGGATGGGCACGACTTCGTGGAGCAGGCGCTGGGACGCGGCGCGATTGCGGCGGTGGTCGAAAAGGCGCGACTGGAGCGGTATTCCAACCTGGCGGGGTTGCTTGCGGTCGAGGACACGCTGGTGGCGCTGCAAACGCTGGCAACGGCGGTGCGAAAGATGTGGGGAAAGACGGCCATCGGCGTTACCGGATCGATGGGCAAGACGACTACGAAAGAAGCGATGGCGCATTTGCTGGCGATCCGGTATCGCGTGCATCGCACCAAAGGAAATTTCAACAATCATTTTGGGCTGCCACTGGGGCTGCTGACGCTGGAGCCGGAATACGATGTCGCGGTGGTGGAGATGGGAATGTCGCATGCCGGCGAAATCGCGGCGCTGGCGCGGATCGCGCTGCCGAACGATGGCGTGGTGACCAACGTTGCGCCGGTGCATCTGGAGAGCTTCGATTCTATCGCTGGAATTGCTAGAGCGAAATATGAACTGATCGAAGCGCTTCCGCACGGGGGCGTCGCGGTGCTGAATGCCGACGATGAATATGTTTGCCAGTTCGGGCGCGACTTCAAGGGGAAGGTGGTCACGTTTGGATTGAAGGCGGGAGCGAGTGTTCCGGCAGACGTGCGGGCGGAAAATGTTGAGGCGCTGGGCTCGGAGGGCACGCGGTTCGATCTGGTCTGCCACGAGGTGCGTCAGGCGGTACACAGTCCGTTGCTCGGCATACACAATGTGTATAACGTGCTGGCAGCGGCGGCGATTGCGTTGGAGCACGGAATTACTCCTTCGGAGATTGCGGCGGCGCTGCCGTCGTTGCAGGCGGCCGATAAGCGCGGACAGGTCGTCCAAGTGGGTAACATCACGGTGCTGTACGATTGCTACAATTCAAGTCCGAAGGCGCTGATGGCGGCGGTGGATACGCTGGCGGCGATGCCCGGAGGGCGGCGGATTGTGGTGGCCGGTGAAATGCTGGAACTCGGTTTGACGGGCGAGGAACTGCATCGCGAGTGCGGGCGATTGATGGCTGCGAGTAGGGTCGACTTTCTGCTGGGCGTGCGCGGGTTGGCGAAGGCGATGGTGGGAGCGGCGTGCGAGGCGGGGATGAAGGCGGAATTTGTCGCGACTCCGGAGGAAGCGGGGGAGTGGCTGGCGCGCAAGACGCGTGACGGCGATGTGGTGCTGCTCAAGGCGTCGCGCGGGGTGAAGCTGGAAAAGGCGCTGGAGGGGTGGAAACGGAGAGTCGGGACTCCCAAGAATGTTGCAACGTCTTAGGGAGACTCTGATTCAGTGTCGGCAGAGGGCATGAACCGCGGGGTACACGGAGGTACACGGGGCCACACGAGCGGGTGAATCCGCTCCTATAGCTGAGAGCTGACAGCGGAAAGCTGACAGCTGTTGTCGGAGGCGGATTGCTCTACTGGCTGCTCTACCTGAAGCTCTTTCATTATTTTCCGCCGTTCCGTATTTTTCGGTATCTTACGTTCCGCACGGCGTTCGCCAGCCTTACAGCGCTTTTCACGGGGCTGATCGTGGGGCCGATCGTGATTCGGCGGCTGCGCGATTTTCAGATTGGGCAGTACATCCGCGAAGAGGGGCCGCAGGCGCATCAGAAAAAAGCGGGGACGCCGACGATGGGCGGGCTGCTGATCGCGATTGCCATTCTGGTGCCGACTTTACTGTGGGCGGACCTGAGCAATCCTTTTGTTTGGATTGCGGTGTTTTCCACGGTCGCGTTCGGGGCGGTCGGGTTTGCCGACGATTATCTTAAGGTCGTGCATCGGCGCAATCTGGGGCTGACGGCGCGCGCCAAGCTGGGCTATCAGATCGCCGCCAGCACGGTGATTGCGGTGGCGCTGATCGCTTTGCAGCATCGAGGGGAGTACTCGACGCGGCTGGTGGTTCCGTTCTTCAAGCAGTTTCACCCCGATCTGGTGATCGGGAGCTGGCTCGGCCATCCGACATTCTGGCCGCTGGCTTTTTTGCCGTTTGTGGGCTTTGTGGTGTTTGTGATTGTGGCGTCGAGCAACGCCGTCAATCTTACGGACGGGTTGGACGGGCTCGCGATTGGCTGCACGGTGATCGCGGCGGGAGCGTTGGCGGTGCTTACTTACCTGAGCGGGCACGCCACGTTTGCGACGTACCTCGAATTGCAGCGCATGCCACAGATTGGCGAGCTGACGATTTTTTGCGGGGCGATGGTTGGGTCGTCGATTGGATTTCTCTGGTATAACGCGCATCCGGCGGAAATATTTATGGGCGACGTGGGCTCGCTGGCGCTGGGCGGCGCGATTGGCACGGTTGCCGTTATGATTAAGCAGGAGCTGCTGCTGCCGTTTATTGGCGGGATTTTTGTGATTGAGGCGCTGTCGGTGATTTTGCAGGTTGGTTCCTACAAGTTGCGTAAGAAGCGCATTTTTAAGATGGCGCCGATCCATCATCATTTTGAATTGCTGGGGTGGTCGGAGTCGAAGGTGATTGTGCGCTTCTGGATTGCGTCGCTGGTGTTTGCGCTGTTTGCGCTGACGACGTTGAAATTGAGATAGAAACACCCACCACGGAGACACGGAGACAATCTAAGTCTTGTCTTTTTTCTCCGTGCCTTCGCGGTGAAATGAAATTGATGGAACTCAATAACAGACGCGTGCTGGTTGTGGGCCTCGGGAAATCGGGCGTGGCTTCGGCGCTGTTTTTGAAGTCGCGCGGGGCTCGGGTCACGGTGTCGGATGCGAAGCCTGAGGCCGAGCTGCGGAATGAAATTTTGCTTTTGCTGGAGCATGGGATCACGGTGGAAACCGGCGGCCACGGCGACCGCACGTTTCGGGGGCAGGATTTGATTGTGGTGAGTCCGGGTGTGCCGTTTGATGCGCCGCAACTGGTGCAGGCGCGCAATCTGGGGGAGCCGGTCATTGGCGAAATCGAGCTGGCGGCGCAATTTCTGGCTGGCTCGATCGTGGCGATTACGGGGGCGAACGGCAAAACGACTACCACTTCGCTGGCGGGCGAGATTCTTACCGCCGGAAAGTTTCCTACGCTTGTGGGAGGAAATATCGGCACGCCTGCGATCAGTTTTGTGGATCAGGCTGGGGCTGCGACGTGGACGGTGCTGGAGGTGTCGAGTTTTCAGCTGGAGACGATCGTCACGTTTCGTCCGCGGATTGCGGTGATTCTGAACATCACTCCCGACCATCTGGACCGGCACAAGACGTTTGCGAATTACGTCAACGCGAAGGCACGTGTGTTTGAGAACCAGGGGGCGGACGATTTCACCGTGCTCAACGCCGACGACCCCACGACCGCTGGATTGGCGGGGCGAACGCGAGGGCAGTTGATGTGGTTCAGCCGCAAGAAGGAAGTGGAACGAGGGGCGTTTGTGCGCGGGGCGAAGATCTTTTTTCGCGACGGCGAGTTTCGCGGCGGCGACGGCGAACGCGAAATTATGCCGCTGTCGGAAGTGCCGCTGAAGGGCGCGCACAATCTGGAGAATGCGCTGGCGGGGATTTCGATTGGCATGCTGGCGGGATGCCAACCGGAGCAGATCCGGGAGGCGGTGCGGAATTTTAAGGCAGTGGAGCACCGACTCGAATTCGTGATCAAGATTGCGGGCGTGGATTATTACAACGATTCCAAGGCAACGAATGTCGATGCGACGATCAAGGCGCTGGAATCTTTTCCGGCGAATATTCATTTGATTTTGGGCGGCAAGGATAAGGGCAGCGATTACACGGTGCTGAACGAATTGCTGCGGCAGCGGGTGAAGCGGGTCTACACGATTGGGGCGGCGGCGGCGAAGATCGAAGGGCAGATTCAGGGGGCGGCCGAAATCGAGCACGCGGAAACGCTGGAGAACGCGGTGCGGCGCGCGAGTGAATTGGCGGTGGCGGGCGATGTGGTGCTGCTGGCTCCGGCTTGCGCCAGCTTCGATCAGTTTCAGAGCTATGAGCATCGCGGGCGCGTGTTTAAAGAAGTGGTGCATTCGCTGGCGATGGTGCGGTCAGCGTAGGGCGGGGCTTGTCCAAAGCCTCCGGCAGTGCCAATAAAATACATAGGTCCTTCGCTACGCTCAGGATGACAGTCCTACAGATGACAACCCCATAAAGATGACAATCCCATAAGGGAGCTTTCCGGGTGGGAACCAAGTCAGTTAGCCCCTTCCCCATAATCCACAACTGAAACTCTCGTTGCGTGGGCTTGCGCGTGGTGAAATAGAGTCTCTATCGATTCTCTTCCACAGGTTCTCTTCCAATATGGCGAAGCGGGTTAGCGTCGATCGCTGGATGTTTACCGTGACTGCGATCCTGGTGTTTGTCGGGCTGGTGATGATCTTCAGCGCTTCGGCGGTGATGGCCAAGGAGCGGTTCGGATCGGCTTACGAATTCCTGCTGAAGCAACTGGTGTTTGCGGTGGCGGGATTCGCCGCGATGATTTTGGCGATGAAGGTGGATTACAAGCGGCTGCAACATCCGGCGCTGGTTTTTTCTTTTCTGGGGGCGACCAGTCTTCTTCTGGTTTCGGTGTTTTTTCTGGATCGCGCGCACGGGACGCATCGCTGGTTTCATGTGGGTCCGGTATCGCTGCAGCCTTCGGAGCTGGCCAAGCCGGCGCTGATCTTGTTTTTGGCGTGGTTTCTGCAGAACAAAACCAAGTCCATGGACGACTGGCGCAATACGCTGCTTCCGGCGGTCGCGCCTACGATGGTATTTCTGGGGCTGATTGTCTTTCAGCCGGATCTTGGAACGGCAATCGCCTGCGCGGGGATTACCGCTTGCGTGTTGTTCGTGGCGGGGATTCGGCTGCGATGGTTCGGATACGCCATTTTGGCTGCGGCGCTGCCGCTTTATTTCCTCATTTTTCATGTGGCGTACCGGCGGGATCGCATTCTGGCTTTCTGGAATCCTTATGCCGACCCGAAGGGGTTTGGGTTTCATATTATTCAGTCGCTGATTGCGGTCGCGACGGGCGGCGTGACGGGACTGGGGCTGATGGAGGGGAAGCAAAAATTGTTTTATCTTCCGGAGCCGCACACGGATTTTATTTTTGCTGTCACGGCGGAAGAGTTGGGGCTGGTGGGAGCGCTGGCCGTCATTGTTCTGTTTGCGATTTTTCTATGGCGCGGGACGCGGGCGGCGTTGCGGACGCAGGACAATTTTGGGCGCTTTCTGGCGGTGGGAATCACCAGCATGATTGTGCTACAGGCCTTCATCAACATCAGCGTGGTGCTGGGGTTGATGCCGACGAAGGGGATTCCGCTGCCCTTTGTCTCTTACGGGGGATCGTCGCTGTTCGTGACTTTGATGTGCGTGGGAGTGTTGCTGAATATCACGAAGCAGGCGGAGTAGTGGCGGGTGCCGTCCCTTGCGGGACTCGACTTGTCTGCAATAAGTTCCCGGCACTAAGGAAACTCTGATTAAGTGTCGGCGAAAAAAGCATAAACCACAGGGTGCACAGGGGTGCACGGGGGGAAACCATGT
>PLUW01000013.1:0-27687 GCA_003162935.1 Acidobacteriaceae bacterium | reverse complement strand
CCTAACTTGCAACTTTGCGGGGGAATCCTACGGGTTACGCGGCGGTGGAATCCCACTTCTCGAAAAGCGCGAGAAGTGGGGCACCCGGCCCAACTCAATCCTAGGTAATGTCTAGCGTAGCCGTGGCCGTAATCGTCGTACCCGTATACGTTGCAACCACTTGGTAGGTTCCCGTGGAGGCATCGACGGACGAGCAATACTGGCCAGGGACGGCCGCCGAAGAATTATAGGTGCAGGTGATTGTGGATACCTCTGTCCCGCCCTGGTACACGGTAAGGGTCGCACCGCTGCTGATGTCGATTGAGCCATTCGCCTTCACGATAAAAGGATCGGCAGTGGTGGCGGTTGCCGCGATGCTCTGGGAACCCGGGCTTATGGACATCGACGTCACAGTAATATACACGGTGGCGGTGGCGGTGTTGGTGACGGATTCCGAACTGGCCGTGATAGTTGCCGTGCCGACCCCAACCCCAGTCAGAGTAGCGCTGCCTGTGCCACTAACCGTCGCGATCGTGGTGTCGCTGCTCGACCAGGACACGCCGCTCGTCGCGTAGCTGCCCTGATTGTTGGTGTTAACGATATAAGCCTGCAAAACGGTCGTATATCCCTGCTCAACGTTTGGAGCCGTCGGATCAATGGTGATTGTACTATCCGTCGGGGGCTGGAAGAATTTGCCGCAGTTGACGCCGGCGGCCAGTGCGATTAGAACCGTAAAAGCAAGCGTTACCGCTAGTTTGCGCCCAGTCAACATAAGTCATCATCCTCGGAACATTACAATTTTAGCAGAACGCTGGGGCTTTGCCCGGTGTCCGATAGAGCACGGATTGGGACACGCTGCGGCGCTCTTCCGTTTAAGGAACGGGGCGCGGGGGTGAACTTGCGCGGGGTTTTGGGGTCGGGTGGGCTTTGGGGCGCTGCAAGCGAGTGCATAGGTCCCGCCTCTTCGGCAAGCTCATGGTCAGAATGAGAGCCTTAAATACGAGATGACAACATTAAAGTGCATATGCACTTTGCTGGCGCCAGCAGAATGCATAGGTCCTTCGCTTCGCTCAGGATGACAAGATAAATGGAGGGTGACAAGGGTTGGGGGAGGGTGACAAGGGGTTTTTAGGTGGACCAGGCGATTCGTCACAATTTTGATGTACTTGGCTCACTGATTCCCGCGACGATTCAATCCATCATCTAAGCTTGTCATCCTGAGAGAAGCGAAGGATCTATGCATTCCGGCGGCCTACGCTGCTACTGCGTTTACATTCTGACGAACCGCTCCAAGACGCTCTACGTGGGGGTCACCAACAATCTGCAACGGCGGGTTTGGGAGCACAAGTTTGGAAACGGGTCGGAATTTTGCAAGCGGTACAAGATCGATCGGTTGGTTTACTACGAGAGCTTCGACGATGTGCGCAACGCGATTGACCGCGAGAAGCGGATCAAGGGCTGGCTGCGGATCAAGAAAATTCAGTTGATTGTCGCGGTGAATCCTGCGTGGCGCGATCTTAGCGAGGGATGGTACGAACGGCATCTCCATGCGCCGGAGAGTGCATAGGTCCTTCGCTTCGCTCAGGATGACAGTGGGGGAGGGGCTGACGGAAAGGCGATGGGTGAGGGTTAAAATCTAGACGCTGTTCCCTACTTGGGGCGCTTCTTGCCGGCGTTGGCGATGCGGTGGTCGATGGGCTTGCGTCCGGTAAAGCCTTCACTGGTGCTGTGCCAGTGGGTGATGTTGGGCTCGCCCAGTTTCCAGCAGAGCAGCAGGATCTCGCCTTCGACTTTGCAGGGGAAGTCGAGCAATCCGATGTCGATGTCTTTCACCTGGACTCCGGTGGCGTCGATTTCGGCGAGGGCGTCTTTGATGCGGCGAATGGCCTTCTGGCGGTCGGCTTTGCGCTGGGCGAGATGGACGACGTTGAGCAACATGCCGCCGTTGAGGAAAACACGGTGGGCGGTTTCCTGGAGTTCGGCGTCGACGTCTTCGATCAGCTTTTTGCCGTGGATGGCCTGCTTGAGGAGCGACTCCAGGATGGGCAGAAGCATGTGGGCTTCATCGAGGGTAAAGGTGCGGTCAGACATGTGCTTCTATTCTACTGGACTTCTTCCAGTTCGAGCGCGAGCAGAAGATCGGCGGCGGGTTCGGGTGGAGCGACGCTCGGTTGAACTTCCACAGGAGGGCGATAAATCGAGCGTACGGCCATTGCGAAGACGACAAGCAAGACCACCAGTTCGATGGGGAACCAGGTTGGTCCGGCGACAGTGATGATGTTGGGGATCAGAAAACAGAGGGCTGCGACCAGGACAAGAGCGCGCGCGGAGCGATGGTCTCGAATCTGGTTGGAATCGCCATCATGGCTTTCACTGGGTGAGCTCTGGAAAGCAACCCGCAGGGCGCGCCAGGCGATCAGCAGCATGGGCACGGTGAGGGGGGCGAGATCGTATTTCATGATGCGCGGGTTCAGCAGGGCAACGCCGACGAAGGCGATCGGAACCCAAGTGGTCCGAGGAAGATTCCATTCGCGGACGCGGCGGGCAATAAACAGGAGGGCGGCGCCGAGCATGCCGGCGACGGCGAGGTACAGGATGGTGGTGGCGAGAGAAGAAGGCAGTTCGCGCCGCCACAGGGCTCGGCCCAAAATGCCGGCCGGGCCGAATCCAAAATCGTGCTCCCAGTCAAACATGAGGCGGAGGGTCAACAGGTACTCGCGGAACATATTGGGCCAGAGCCGCATCTGGGCGGCAAAGATCAGCACTCCGGCAATTGCCGTGATGCCGGATTGAAGCCATTGCGGCCTGGCATTGCGGGTACCGATTTCCACCAGGACCGGAAACGCGAGCAGGACGAGAAACGGCGCCTTGAAAACCGAAGCGGCGAGCACGGCGAGGTAATACCAAAACCAATGGCCGCGCTTCCAGCCGACGGTCGCAGCGGTCAAGATGGCGCCATAAAGGATGTAGGCCACGTTGCCGCTCAGAAACACATCGTCAGTGATCAGTCCGGGAAAAAAGGCGAGGGCGGGCAGCATCAGCGCCAGCCAGCGGCGTTCGCGTTCCTCGGCCATCTGGAATCCGGCCCAGAGTTGAAGCAGGGCCCCGGTTGCGATCGCCGCCCAATAGAACAGGCCCAGGAGCCAGGCAGGAAACGCTGCTAACAAGCGCAGCAAAGGCAGCGTCATCGGAGAATAGACATAGACAAGGGGCGGGCGCTCGGCAGGGTTGGAGGCCAGGCGCTGGTGAAACCCGCGCAGGGTTGCAATCCCTTCGGCATAGGGATCGGAAGCCTGGTGAGCGGACTGAACGGCCCGCCAACAAACCTGGGCATCCCATCCAACGGGTGTGGTCCAGGCCATGACAACGACTGTAAGGATGGCTCCCAGCCAAAACCAGACGATCAGTCGCGGACGGGAAAACCAGCGGACGTGTTGGATAGGAGAGAAGAGGGCCGCTGTCGAAGTTTGTGTAGCCAATAACAACTCCCCTTGCGCACGCAAGAGGCGTGCCTGTGTCTATGTGAAGGATAACAAAGCAAAGGGAGGGAAACAACAAGGCTTGCGCTGGGCAGTGTCGTAATTTGATTTGCTTCACCACGGAGGCACGGAGACACGGAGGAACCCAACGGCTTGGCAAATCCCCATCTAGCAGGCTGCGGAAAAAGTGTTTTTCCAACGCAGCATTCCCCCAGCGGCTGGAAGCCGCTGTTGATTTCGCGGCAGTTACGACAAGAGTGGAACTCGTGCCCTTCCCCAAAACAGCGCGAGTCGGAGTTTTTCCGCAGCCTGCTAGGACTTCGCGTATTTTAGCCATTTCAGAATTTCGGGCAGGTTAGGACGCTTGCCATAGATGAGGATGCCGACGCGGTAGATGCGGGAGCAGAGGAGGAGGAGTCCGGCAATGGTGGCGATCAACAAGAAAACCGATAGAGCGATCTGCCACAGGGGCGGAGTTTGGATGACGATGCGTGCATACATTACGACCGGCGCGAGGAAAGGAACCATCGATAGCCAGACGACGGTCGGGGAGTCGGGCGCCTGCATCACGGTAGACAGCATGAAGACCGACAGGACCAATGGAATCACGACAACGAACTGGAGCTGCTGGCCTTCCTGTTCGGTGGTGGTGATGGCTCCGATGGCGGCATAGAGCGTGCTGAAAAGCAGATACCCGAGCAGGAAGAACACGGCGAAGGCCACGAGCACTCCGGGAGGAACGATCAACTGGCTGAGGTCGGGTTGCATCGCTAAAGCGGGCATGGCAAACACGCCTGCCATTACCACCCAGACGATAATTTGCGTCAGGCCGACGGCACCTACGCCAAAGATCTTGCCGATCATCAGTTCGGTGGAAGTGGCGGAAGAGAGCAGCACTTCCAGGACGCGCGAGTTTTTCTCTTCCAGGACGGAGCGCATAACGGAGATGCCATAGAGGAGCACGGCCACGTAAATCAGCATGACCATGACGACGACTTCCATGAACTTCTTTCCGCTGCTGTCTTTGGTTTCCTGACCGTGTTCGATGCGGACGGCCTGAACTTTGATGGGCTGGAGCAGGAGGCCGGCCTGATCGGCGGTGACGCCGCTCTTGGAGAGCCGCGCGTATGCAATCGTCCGGCTTAATTCCTGGCTGAGGCGCGATCGGTCGGTGAAACCGGCCATGTTGCGGCTGGCCCAGGTGACCTTGCCGGCGGCGATGGCATCGTCGCTCAGCCAAAGATAGCCGTCGATGGCCTTGGAGTCCACTTTGTCGCGTAGGACGGCGCGCTCGGCTTCGGTGGGATTGGGGTCGACGTCGATGACGTATTGCTTGACTGCTTTTTGTTTGGCGGCATGCGCGCCGGAGGCGGGCGTGTCGTCGTCTTCCGCATCAGCAGAAGACAACTGCTCGCGAACCATCTCACCAAATTGCGGGGTCGAAGTTACGACGACGATGTGCTGCGTCTTTTCGCCCATGGTGGCGAGCTTCGCGGGCAATATCATGACGACCGTCATGATGGCGGGCGCCAGCAAGGTGAGCACGACGAAAGAAGTGGTGCGCACACGCTCCAAGTATTCGCGCTTGATAATCAGCCAGATGTTACGCATGGGGTTTGCTCACGGCCTCGATAAAGATTTCTTCCAGCGAGGGCTGCATCACCTCAAATCGATCTACTCTTGCTTTGGAGCACGCCAGCCGCAGAAGTTCCTGGGTATCGGCTCCGGGGGCGAGGCGCACTTCCACATAGTTGCCGTAGTCGTTGGAGGATTGGACCAGCTTCGACTCGCGCAGGAAACTGGCGTCGCCGTCGTACTTGATCTGGACGCTGCAATGGCCCGAGGTGGCTTTGATCCGGTCCAAATCGCCTTCGAGAACGGCGCGGCCGTGATTGATGAGGCAGATCGACTGGCAGAGGCGCTCGGCTTGATCCATGCGATGGGTGGATAACAGAATGGTCTTGCCGTTTTTGGCCAGTTCGAGCAAGGCGTCTTTCAAGGCAAGGGCGCTGGCGGGATCGAGGCCGGAGAAGGGCTCGTCCATGACGATCAATTCGGGATCGTGAAGGATCGCGCCGATAAACTGCACTTTTTGCTGCATGCCTTTCGAGAGTTCTTCGACTTTCTTGTCCATCCAGGCAGTCAGTTCGAAGCGCTCGCACCAAGCATGAGCACGTTTCGAAGCTTCTGCGCTCGTCAGTCCCTTGAGTTGCGCGAGAAGCACGAGGTGAGGCAGCACTTTCATTTTCTTGTAAAGGCCGCGCTCCTCTGGAAGATAGCCGAAGCGGTTGGTGTGGGCGCGGCTCAGCGGTTCTCCGAGAATGAGCACGCGCCCGGAATCGGGGACGGTGATGCCGATCATCATGCGGAGGGTGCTGGTCTTCCCTGCCCCATTCGGGCCGAGCAATCCGTAGATGGTGGCGGGCTTGATGCGGAAAGAAAGGTCGTCGACGGCGACAAAGTCGTCGTAACACTTGCGAACATTGGCAAGTTCGACGGTGTCAACGACTGCTGGGTTTTGTTCAGCCATAAGTGACGGCATGACTTGCGATTTGAGACAACGTCACAATTTCTTCGGAGAGAAATCATAGCATGGGGCGATTAGTGGTCCGGGATGAAGGCCCTGCTGGATCAGGCGCCGGGCTCGGGGGGTCGGCGCAACCAGAGATACGCGACGATTAGAAAGGCTACGCCTGCGATAGTGTCGAGCACAACGTCTTTCCAGGTGCCGGTGCGCGACGGAATGTAGCTTTGGTGCCATTCATCCATCGCGGCCACGAACGCGGTGCCCAGCCAGGCGAGCAGGGTTGCGCGCAGCAACAAGGCGGGAACTCGACCGAGGGTCGCGCGCCAGCCACGCAGCAAGAGCAGGCTCAACATGCCGTATCCGACGACGTGACCGGTTTTACGAAGGTAGTGATGGAAGATCATGAAGTCGTAGAGATTGATTTTGCCGAACAGGCGCGTCAAGATCAAAAACAGCACGCTGCCGGTATTTTGCGACGAGAAGAAGTCGCTTGACTCAAACGTAATCAGAACGATCCATACGGCGGCTGGCCACCAGGCGCGCAGGAGATTGGGACGGGATGCAGTTGGGGAATCGAGCATCATTTGGGCGCTGTCAAGTACAGAGGTCCTTCGCTTCGCTCAGGATGACAATCCTGATTCTTATCAGGAATCGGTGTTAGTTGGGCCTTGTATGTCATTCGGCCGCATAGTTCGGGGCTTCGCGCGTGATCATGACGTCGTGGACGTGGCTTTCGCGGAGGCCGGCGGCGCTGATGCGCACGAAGCGCGCCTTTTGCTGGAGATCGGCGATGGTTTGGCAACCGCAGTAGCCCATGCCCGATTTCAGGCCCCCAACCATCTGGTGAACGATCATGGAGACCGATCCGCGATAGGGGACGCGGCCTTCGATGCCTTCGGGGACGAGTTTGCCGAGGCGGTTCGACTCTTCGCCGGGGGCCGGCATGGCCGTAGACGCGTCTCCGTCGGAGTTTTGGAAGTAGCGCTCACTGGAGCCGGCGGCCATCGCGCCGAGCGAACCCATGCCGCGATAGGACTTGAAGGTGCGGCCCTGATACAGAATCAATTCGCCAGGGCTTTCATCGGTGCCGGCGAACATTGATCCGATCATTACGGCGGAAGCGCCGGCGGCGAGGGCTTTGCTGATGTCGCCGGAATACTTGATGCCGCCGTCGGCGATGATGGGGACGCCGGAATCGCGCACGGCGCGGGAGGCTTCGGCGATGGCGGTAATCTGCGGGACGCCGACGCCGGTTACGATGCGGGTGGTGCAGATGGAGCCGGGGCCGATGCCGACTTTGACTCCGTCAACGCCGGCGCGTACGAGGTCGGTGGCGCCATCGAAGGTGGCTACGTTGCCGGCGATCAGTTCGACCTCGGGCAGTTTGGCTTTTACTTTTTTCACGGCTTCGAGGACCAGGGTGGAGTGGCCGTGGGCGCTGTCGATGGCGAGGACGTCGACTTTTGCTTTTGCCATTTCCTGGGCGCGTTCGAGGAAGTCGCCGGTCGCGCCGATGGCGGCGCTGACGCGCAGGCGGCCTTTATCGTCTTTGGCTGCGCCGGGATATTTGAGTTTCTTCTGGATGTCTTTTACGGTGATCAGGCCCTTCAGGTTGTATTTGTCGTCGACGACTAGAAGCTTTTCGACGCGGTGCTCGTGGAGGATTTCTTCGGCTTGCTCGAGGGTCGTTCCGACCGGGACGGTGATCAGATTTTTCTGGGTCATCACCTTGCTGATGGGAATATCGAAACGGGTTTCGAAGCGGAGATCGCGATTGGTGAGGATGCCGACCAGTTTTCCGTCTTTCTGGGTGATGGGGACGCCGGAGATTTTGTATTTCTGCATGACGTCGAGGGCGTCGGAAACCTTGGCGTCGGGCGACATGGTGACGGGATCGACGATCATTCCGCTCTCGGAGCGCTTCACCTTGTCGACTTCATTGGCCTGCTGCTCGATGGTCAGGTTGCGATGGATGATGCCGAGGCCGCCTTGTTGGGCGAGGGCGATGGCCATGTGGGACTCGGTGACCGTATCCATGGCGGCGCTGATGATGGGGATGTTGAGGCGGATGTTGCGCGTGATCTGAGTCTGCGTGTTGGTATGGGCGGGCACGACTTCGGAGCGCGCAGGCAGGAGTAGAACGTCGTCGAATGTAAGGGCTTCGGGGACGGGAAAGTGGATCATAGGATTTGGATTTAGGTTCTATTGTAGGGAGGCGGTGGGGGATTGGGCAAATGGAGTCGTATTTGGGTAGTGGACTGAGAGCGCGTTTGGTTCTTAGCGGCGTTCAGCAGCGTGTGTGATGGCTTCCGTCTTTTTGGCGAGGTCTTTTTGTTGCTCGCGTTTTGAATAAAGAAACACACCCACCAGAGATGCCAAGGCTGTGAGAATAGCAGCCAGCCCTTCACCGCTTTTCCCCCCATGGACGAGCCATATGCCACCGAGGACAGTGGTCATAGCCACGACGAAACCCAGAATAGTGCCCAGCGTCTGCGCCGAAACATTCGAATGGATCACGTGCTTTTCCCAGTTCGAGGCGGTGAGAGTGCT
This sequence comes from Acidobacteriaceae bacterium, assembly GCA_003162935.1. GTDB lineage: Bacteria > Acidobacteriota > Terriglobia > Terriglobales > Acidobacteriaceae > Acidiflorens. Next base: position 19,152 of record PLUW01000013.1, on the reverse strand, counting down.
GACTCTCGGCCATCACAATGATGCGTTCAGCGAGACCTGGAAGGGTTTGGTTATAGCGTTCCAGTGTTTCTGGTGGCGGCAGGGGTCCCGAGAACGAAGCTGATGCCTGAATCATCCGCACCACATCTGTTCTCTGTACTGGGGTTATTCCACGATCACGGTTCTTGCGGCTCACGGTATGCTGGCTTATCTTACCGCTGACTGGACTCGAATTCCAGCATCGCGTCGTTCATATCTTCGCCCACAAGACGCCAATCGGCAAACATGGCCGTTGCATCCGCTTGCTGTCCGTTCGCGCTCACATTGTAAAGATCGTACAGGCCGTACCAGTCCAGCAGACGACCGGCGCCGGACGCGAACGAGGGGGACGCTACGAGGAAATCGGACTGTATTTTATTGATCATTGACATCAAATGCTAGCACAGATTTAGATGCCCGGAGGTGACGGAAGGAGTCGCCCTTCTTGCCGGGCTAGAAAGTGCTTTAGAGACATAATGTTGCGAAGTTAAGTCTCGGCACAGGCTACAACTGGAGACGCGGCAAGCCGCGTCTCGACACTCACGCTACTCTTTCTTTTCTTGCGCCTCGGACTCGCTGACGGCGCTGTCCGGCGTCGGCGGGGCTTCCGGGGAGCCTTGTTCCATCGCCTTGCGGTTTTCTTCGGCGCGTTTGGCGCGCATTTCGGCACGCTTCTGGCGCTTCTCGTCGATAACCTGCTCGCTGCCGAGCAGTTCGATGAAGGCCTTTTCGGCGCCGTCGCCTTTGCGCCAGGCGGTGCGGACGATACGGGTGTAGCCGCCCTTGCGGTCGCCGAAACGCGGAGCCACGGTGTCGAATAGTTTGTGGACGGCCTCGTCGGTCATCAAATAGGCTTTCGCCTGACGGCGCGCGGCCAGATCTCCCTTTTTGCCGAGGGTGATCATCTTCTCGACCGACGGACGCACGGCCTTCGCCTTGATCACGGTCGTCTCGATGCGCTCTTCCATGATGATCGACGTGACCATATTGCGCAGCATGGCACGGCGGTGGGAAGTGGTTCGTCCGAGTTTGTATCCTGCAACTTTGTGACGCATGGTTTACCCCAGTTCTCAGTTGTCAGTTCTCAGTTCTCAGTTGAGAACATGGAACAGGCTTCTAGCCTCTAGCTACTGGCTTCTAGCAAGCTTGCTAGTGGCTAGCAGCTAGCAGCTCTACAGATCGTTATCGCCGTAGGCTGACGCGGGCAGGATCTGGTTGGAAGTCGGTCCGGGGACGGCGTTGCCGTGCTCGTCGATCTTCATACCCAGGCTCAGGCCCATCGAGGAAAGGATCTCCTTGATTTCGTTCAGCGATTTGCGGCCAAAATTTTTCGTCTTCAGCATTTCGGCTTCGGTCTTTTGGACCAGTTCGCCGATGGACTGAATGTTCGCGTTCTTCAGGCAGTTGTAGCTGCGCACGGAGAGTTCGAGCTCCTCGACCGAACGGTTGAGGTTTTCGTTCTTGATCTCCGGACGGCGCTCTTCGCTGGCCGCTGCGGTTTCGATTTCTTCCTCGAAGTTGATAAAGATGTTCATGTGATCTTTGATCAGCTTCGCGGAAAGCCCGAGCGCATCGCCGGGAGTGATGGAACCGTTGGTCCAGACCTCGACCGTCAGTTTGTCGTAATCGGTGATCTGCCCGAGACGCGCCGGTTCGACGGTGTAGTTGCACTTGCGGACGGGGGTGTGCACGGAATCGATGGGAATGAACCCGATGCCGAGGTCGTCCTCGAAATTGCGGTCGGCGGAAACGTAGCCGCGGCCGCGTTTGAGGCGCATTTCCATGTCGAGCTTGCCGCCTTCGCTTACGGTTGCGATGTAGATCTCTTTGTCGAGAATCTCGACATCGCCATCGGCTTCGATGGAGGCGCTGGTGACCACTCCCGGCTGGTCGGCGCGCAGATAGATCGCCTTGGGGCCGTCGCCGGCAAGCTTGAACGGGACTTGCTTCAGGTTGAGGATGATGTCGGTCGCGTCTTCGACCACGCCGGGAATCGACTGGAACTCGTGGAGCACGCCTTCGATCTTGACCGCGGTGACGGCCGCGCCTTCGATCGAACTGAGCAGCACGCGCCGCAGCGCGTTGCCGATGGTGGTGCCGAATCCGCGCTCGAACGGCTGCGCCCAGAACATCCCGTATTTATCGGTGAGCGAAGTGGCATCGCTCGCCAGTCGTTTCGGTTTTTGAAAACCTCTCCAAAGCATAGTGTTTCTCCTCTCGGCCATGGGGCTCGATCCTGCTCGGCGTTAACCAAACCTGAGCGGCCCAGCTCAGGTCAAAAGCAGGAAAGGCTGATCTGGCACGAAAAAGCAAGGTTTCAAAGTTTCAAGGTTGCAAGGTTTCAAGGTGTTTGAAACCCTGAAACTCTGAAACTTTGAAACCTTAGGCCAAAAATTCTACTTCGAATATAGTTCAACAATCAGCTGCTCGTTTACCGGCAACTGGATATCTTCGCGCTTCGGCAGGGCGATGACGCGGCCCTTGTAGTTCTCGCGGTCGATCTCCAACCACGCCGGAGCAGGCTGATGACTGGCGAAATCCCTGGCGGTTTCGAGAATCGGCACTTTGCGGCTGCTCTCGCGAATCTGAATCTCTTCGCCGACTGTGACTTCGTAGGAAGGAATGTTGACCTTCTTGCCATTCACCTGCACGTGTCCGTGACGCACCAACTGGCGCGCCTGACGGCGGGAGATGCCGAAGCCGAGGCGGTAGACGACGTTATCGAGACGGCGCTCGAGCTGTTCGAGCAGCTTTGCGCCGGTGACACCCTTGAAGCGGACGGCCTTCTCGAAGTAGTTCCGGAACTGGCCTTCCTGGGTGAAGTAGATGCGTTTGGCTTTTTGTTTTTCGCGCAACTGGAGACCGTAGCCTACGACCTTGGTCTTTTTGTCTTTCCCGTGTTGTCCGGGAGCGAAGTTGCGTTTCTCAATGGGACACTTGTCGCTGAAGCACTTCGTGCCCTTCAGGAAGAGCTTGATGCCTTCCCGGCGACAGAGACGACAGACTGCATCGGTATAACGGGCCAAGTTATTCTCCTTTTAGATGACCGGTTTACGGGTATGGCTTCACCCTTCGTCCCGGACGAAATCAGTTGTCAGTTCTCAGTTGTCAGTTCTCAGTAAAATCTTCGATTTCAGTGGTCTAACTGACGACTGAAAACTGAGGACTGACAACGCTCTTTCTACACTCTGCGGCGTTTTGGCGGACGGCAGCCGTTGTGCGGAATCGGCGTGACGTCTTTGATCGATCGCACTTCGATTCCGGACGAAGCGAGGGCGCGGACGGCCGACTCGCGACCCGAACCGGGGCCGCTGACGCGGACGTCGACAGTACGCACGCCGTGATCGCGCGCCATGCTGGCGGCATTCGAGGCGGCTTGCTGCGCGGCAAACGGAGTTCCCTTGCGCGATCCGCGAAAACCAAGCGACCCGGAACTTTTCCACGACAGAACGTTGCCGGTCATGTCGGTGATGGTCACGATGGTGTTGTTGAAAGAAGCCTGCACGTGCACGAGTCCGTGAGGAACGTGCTTGCGCTCTTTCTTCTTGAAGGTTTTCTTCTTGCCTTTTTTCTCGGGCGCCGCGGCGCCGCCTGCTGCTACGGGTTTTGCCATTTTTAAGAGTTCTCAGTTCTCAGTTGTCAGTTCTCAGTAAAACCGGTTCTCTGTTTTAACTGAGAACTGATCACTGACAACTGACGACTGGGTTACGCTTTTGCCGTCTTCTTCTTCTGCGCGACCGTGCCTTTGCGCGGACCCTTGCGGGTGCGGGCATTGGTGTGGGTGCGCTGCCCGCGTACGGGCAGGTTGCGGCGATGACGGAATCCGCGATAAGAACCGATTTCGATGAGGCGCTTGATGTTCATCGAAACGTCCTTGCGCAGATCGCCTTCGACCGAACCTTCCGCCTCGATGACCTGGCGGATGCGGTTGACCTCGTCTTCGGCGAGGTCGGAAACTTTCTTCATCGGGTCCACTTTGGCCGCGTCGAGAATGCGCGCGGCGCGGGAGGTGCCGATGCCGTAGATGTAAGTGAGCGCGATATTCGCGTGCTTGTTGCGCGGAAGATCGACGCCTGCGATACGAGCCATGATCCTAACCCCAGTTCTCAGTTGTCAGCTGTCAGTTCTCAGTGACTGCAAACCCGGCACTTAGCCCTGACGCTGCTTGTGTTTCGAGTTCTCGCAAATCACCCGCACTACGCCCTTGCGGTGGATGACCTTGCACTTGTCGCAAATTTTCTTGACCGACGCTCTTACTTTCATAAACCGGTTCTCAGTTCTCAGTTGTCAGTTCTCAGCGGGCAATTCCGTGCCAACTGAGATCCTTCGCTACGCTCAGGATGACAAGCGCTTCGCTCAGGATGACAACAATAGAGATTATTTGTACCTGTACACGATGCGCCCGCGATTCAGGTCGTACGGAGAAAGTTCGACTGCGACTTTGTCGCCGGGCAAGATTCGTATAAAGTTCTTCCGCATCTTGCCGGAAACGTGCGCCAGTACCTGGTGTTTGTTTTCGAGCTCCACCTTGAACATGGCATTGGGCAGGGGTTCGACCACCACTGCCATCACTTCAATCGCGTCCTCTTTGCTCATTCGCTCCTAGCTTCTAGCTGCTAGCTCCTAGCCAAGGCTCGATGCTGCTCAAAAACCAGCAGCAGGAGCTAGTAGCTAGTAGCTTTACTGGGTCAAAATCACTGGCCCTTGCCTGGTTACGGCTACGCAGTGTTCAAAGTGCGCGCTGTAACTGCCGTCTACTGTTACGGCGGTCCACTTGTCGCTCAAGACCTTGGTCTCAGGAGCGCCCGCGTTGACCATCGGCTCGATCGCCAAGACCATGCCTTCGGTCAACTCCGCGCCTTGGCCCTTCTTGCCAAAGTTTGGAATCTGCGGCGCTTCGTGCAGCTTGGTCCCGATACCATGCCCAACAAACTCGCGCACCACGCTGAACCCGTTGGCTTCCACGTGCTTCTGGATGGCCGATCCTACGTGTCCTACGGTGTTGCCGATCTTTACCTGCTCGATGCCCTTGTACAGCGAAGCCTCGGTCACTTCGAGCAGCTTCTTCAGTTCCGCGGTCAGCTTCTCGCCCACCGGCACCGTGATCGCGGCGTCTCCGTAATAGCCGTCGTGGACCACTCCGCAGTCGATGGAAACGATGTCTCCCGTTTTCAGCGCCCGCTTGTCCGACGGGATGCCGTGTACGATTTCCTCATTGATCGAAGTACACAGAACACAAGGATAACCGTAGTATCCCTTGAACGCCGGCACAGCCCCGAGTTCCGCAATCAACCTCTCGGCGGCCTTCTCCAGGTCCATGGTGGTAACGCCCGGAGCCACCATCGCTTTCAAGTGGTTCAGGAGCTGGCGGACTATCTTGCCGCTCCGCCGCATCTTCTCGATCTCTTCCGGCGACTTGCGGGTGATCCGGTCTTCTCCAAAACTCATAACTGAATCTAACTTCGCCGTTCCGCTAGGCGCTTCGATCGTGACAATGGCGGTCAATCACGCCCAGAATCTGAGCCGTAACCTCTTCGACCGTCCGGTCCGCATTCACGGCCACCAGCCGCCGCTGCACCCGATAGTAATCCGCGACCGGCCGGGTCTGATTCTCGTAGGCCGTCAATCGCCCCGAAATCACTTCCTGTCGATCATCGTCGCGAATCACCAGCTTGGAACCGTCCAGATCGCACAACTCGTCGACGAGAGGCGGCTGCAGGTGAATGTTATAGAGCCGTCCACAGGTGGGACACGAACGACGCCCGGTAAGCCGTAGCAGCAATTGATTATAGTCCACGAGCAGCTGGATCACAACCGGCGGGCAGTTTTCCGCCTCTTCGGAACTCGTGGTCGAACTCTTGTCAAAGACCTCTTGTTCCAGGAAAGCGTCAAGCCATCCTGCCTGGGCGGCGGTCCGGGGAAAGCCATCCAGTATAAATCCACGTTTACAGTCGGCTTCCCGCAGCCGGCTGGCGACGATGCCGTACATCAGCTCGTCCGAGACCAACTCGCCTCGGGCCATGATCGCCTTGGCTTCAAGGCCCAGCGCGGTACCGCGCGCTACATGGTCGCGCAAAAGATCGCCGGTCGATATCTGCGGGATACCGTAACGGTCGACAATCTGTTTGGACTGCGTGCCTTTCCCGGCCCCAGGGGGTCCGAGAAGAATCACGGGTCCAATCTGCCTACCGATCTTCTGCGCGGTCTCGCTCGCCGACTTATTGGCCATCGAAATGGCTTCTCTTAAAACCAGCTGTCAGCTCTCAGCCGTCAGCTCTCAGGAAAAACAAAATCTTCGCAGTCCCTACTGAGAACTGACAGCCGGGAACCGAGAACTTTCTCTACCAGGTGCGGCGTCCGCGGAGCCGTCCACTCTTGGGCGTGAAGCCGTCGTAGTGCCGCATGATGAGCTGCGCCTCGATCTGCGTGACCGTATCCATGGCGACGCCGACAACGATCAGCAGCGAGGTTCCGCCGAAATAAAAGTTCACGCCCAAACCGTTCGTGACCCAGGTGGGGAGTCTCTCAAAAATTCCGCCGACCAGCCACAGGTGATTCAGGTGGATACCGGAAATCATCCACTGCGGAATCAGCGAAATCAGAATTAGGTAGAGCGCGCCCACCAGCGTGATTCTCGTCAGAACTTCGTTAATAAAGTCGGCGGTGCGCTTGCCGGGCCGGATGCCGGGAATGAATCCTCCCCACTTCCGCATGTTGTCGGCGACCTCGTTCGGATTGAACACGATCGAGATATAGAAGTAGGCAAAGAAGATGATGCCAAGGCAATAGAGGAGCGTGTAGAGCGGCTCACCATATTTCAGCCACTCGAGAATCGGGCCGATGATGCGGTTATTGTGGAACGCCTGGCCGAGCATCATGGGCAGGGCGAGAATGGAAGAGGCGAAAATCACGGGCATGACGCCGCCGGCATTGACGCGCAGGGGCAAGTGGGTGGACTGGCCGCCCATCACTTTGCGTCCGACGACACGCTTGGCATATTGCACGGGAATGCGGCGCTCGCTGCGTTCAACATAGACGATGAAGGCCACGACCGCGATCATCAGCACCAGCAGGAGCAGGATGGCCGGAGCGGTAAAGACTCCCCAGGCGGACGTGCTGGCCTTCTGATAGAGGTCTGCGATGCCGCGGGGCAAGCCCACAACGATGCCGGTGAAGATCAAGAGCGACATGCCGTTGCCGATACCGCGCTCGGTGATCTGCTCGCCCAGCCACATGATGAAGGCGCTGCCCGTGGTCAGGGTGAGCATGGTCATCAGGATGAAGCTGGGGCCGGGAGTGTTGACAAAGTCGCCGGCTTTCTGGAGGCTGATGGCGATGCCGAACGACTGCACCGCGCTCAGGATCACCGTGAGATAGCGCGTCCACATGGTGATTTTCTTGCGGCCCATCTCGCCTTCTTTTTGCAGTTTGGCGAGAGGTTCATAGACCACGGTCAGCAACTGGAGAATGATGGAGGCCGTAATGTACGGCATGATGCCGAGGGCGAAAATCGTAAGCCGCCGCAGGTTGCCGCCGCTGAACAGATCGACAAAGCCCAGCACCGAGCCCTTGTTCTGCTCGAAGAACTGCGCCAACCGGTCGCCGTTGATTCCAGGCGTCGGGATGTGGCCGCCGATGCGATAGACCGCGAGCAGGCCGAGCGTGAATAACACGCGCTTGCGAAGATCGGGAACCCGGAAGATGTTCGAGAGCTTTTCGAGCATTACTGCAAGACCTCAAACTTGCCGCCCGCCTTGGTGATTTTGTCCTGGGCCGTTTTCGAAAACTTGTGGGCATGCACGGTGATGGCGATTTTGAGTTCGCCGTTCCCGAGGATTTTGACCGGCGACTTGCCATTGACCACGCCGGCCTTTTTGAGGGTCTCGGGCGTGATTTCGGTTTCGCCGAGGGAGGCCAGACGGTCGAGGTTCACGACGTCGTATTCCTCGCGGAAAATGTTGGTGAAGCCGCGCTTGGGGATGCGCCGGTGCAGCGGCATCTGGCCGCCTTCAAAGCCGCGGATCAGCCGCGCGCCGGTGCGGGACCACTGTCCCTTGTGGCCGCGCGTCGAAGTCTTGCCCATGCCGGAACCCATGCCGCGCCCGACTCGCTTCTTTTTTTCCGTCGATTTCTTCGGTGCTCGTATTGTCGATAAATTCATATGGATTCCATGTTTCAAGGGTTCAANNTTCAAGGTTTCAAGGAAAAACCGATCACCGCGAGTTTTTACTTTGAAACTCTGCCACCTTGAAACTTTGAAACCTTTCTACTCCACAACTTCCACCAGGTGCGGGATCTTCTTCACCATGCCGCGGATGGCGGCGGTGTTGGGCCGCTCAATCACCTGGTTCAGCCGGGTAAAACCCAGGCCTTTGACAACTTTTTTCTGCTTTTCCGGCGTGCAGATCGCGGACCGCACCCACTTCAACTGGATCTTGCCGCTGGGCGTCGATTTCGATGTCTTGGTCGTCATTATTTATAACTCCTCCACCGACTTGCCACGAAGTGCCGCGACCGATTCCCGGCTCTTGAGCATTTTCAGCGCCTCAAACGTCGCCTTGATCACGTTGTGGGGATTGTTCGTGCCAATCGACTTGGTGAGTACGTTTTGCACGCCCGCCGAGGTCATCACCGCGCGCACCGCTCCGCCGGCAATCACGCCGGTACCTTCCGGCGCCGGCTTCAGCAGGACCATGCCCGAGCCGAAACGTCCCACCACCGTGTGCGGCACCGAGGTCTGCGTCAGGTTGACCCGAATCAAGTTTTTCTTCGCCGACTCAATTCCCTTGCGGATGGCCTGCGGAACTTCCTTCGCCTTGCCCGAGCCGAAACCGACCACCGCCGCCGAAGGATCGCCCACGACCACCAGCGCCGCGAACGACATGTTCTTGCCGCCCTTCACCACTTTCGTCACCCGGTTAATGGAGACCACCTGGTCTTTTAACTGGAACGAACCCGCATCGAGTTTTTTCGTAACTCTAGCCATTCTGAAATCTCATTTCCTTATTTCGGCTTCTAGCTGCTAGCTACTGGCTTCTAGCAAACTATTCTTGATTGCTAGTAGCTAGCGGCCAGTAGCCAGTAGCTCGATCTAGAATTGCAGTCCCGCCTCGCGCGCCGCATCGGCCACGGCTTTCACCCGGCCATGGTAGATGTAGCCGCCACGATCGAATACAACCTTGGTGAAACCTTTCTGCTTGGCCAGTTCGGCGATTTTCTTTCCCACCATCTTCGCCGAAGCCAGGTTGCCGCCGGTGACGCGCGCAGCTTTGTCTTTGCGGTCGTCGGCGGTGGAAGCCGCCGCCAGGGTGACGCCCTTCAGGTCGTCGATCAACTGGACATAAATATGGTTCAGCGACCGGTACACGTTCAGCCGCGGACGCTCCGGCGTGCCGGTTACCTTCTTGCGGATGCGATCGTGCACCCGCTGCCGCGTTTGATTCTTTGAAGCGATTCTTAGCATCTTAAAATCCTCGTCGTTCGCTGTTCGCTACTCGCCGTTCGCAAACCGCTCAATCTTGCGAGCGGCGAACGACGAACAGCGGTTACTTCGCGCCGGTTTTACCAACCTTCTTCTTCAACCGTTCGCCGGTGTAGCGCACGCCCTTGTTCTTGTAGGGATCGGGCGGGCGGAGCGAACGCATTTCGGCCGCCACCTGGCCGACTTTCTGACGGTCGATTCCATTGAGCGTCAAGTGCGTCAGCTTGGCATCGATGGCGCAATCGACGCCGGACGGAAGCGGATACTCAATCGGGTGCGAATACCCCAGACTGAACACGACCGTCCCCTTGCCCTTCATTTCGGCGCGGTAGCCGATGCCGACGATATCCATCTCCCTCGTCCAGCCCTTGGTCACGCCTTCGACGGCGTTATTGACCAGCGCGCGGGCGAGGCCATGGACGGCCGCATGGGCGTCATCGGGGCGAATCGCCACCAGGTTACCGTCCTTCTGCTCCATCGTGATGCCGGACGGAAGAGGTGTATCCAGCTTGCCTTTCGGCCCCTGGACCATCACCGTATTGCCTTCGAACTTGACCGTCACGCCCTTCGGGATCGCGATCGGTTTTTTTCCAATTCGTGACATAAGATCAGCTCTTGGCCTTTAGCTTTTAGCTCTTGGCTTTTTCGCTGTCGCATCTCGCTTTAGCTAACAGCTAAAAGCTAAGAGGTAACAGCTTGTTTTCTACCAAACCTCGCAAAGCAATTCGCCGCCGAGGCCTTCGCGCCGCGCCTGGCGCCCCGTCATCACGCCCTTGGGCGTGGTCAGGATGTTGATTCCCATTCCGCCGAGGACACGCGGGATCTCGGTGCGGCGCACATAGACGCGGCAACCGGGACGCGAAACCCGCTCCAGGTTGGTGATCACCGCCTCGTTGTTATTGCCGTACTTCAAGTACACGCGCAGGACCTTGTGGCCCTCTTCTTCCGCCGGCTTGAAGTTCGCGATATAGCCCTCTTCTTTCAGGATGCGGGCAATCTCCGTCTTCAGCTTGGAAGCTGGTATGTCGACTTTCTGGTGCCGGGCGCGGATCGAATTGCGGATGCGCGTCAGCATGTCTGCGACCGGATCGGTCAACCTCATCGTTTGCTTCTCCTCGAGCCGCCCGTTCGCTCCGCGTTTGGCGGAGAACCTGTCAGCAGCTTAACTTCGGTCGTTCGTCGCTAGTCGTTGGTCGTTAGCGAACGACTATCGACCAACGACCACCGACTGCTTTTCTACCAAGACGACTTCGAAACTCCGGGGATCTCGCCCCGCAGCGCCAACATGCGGAAACACAGACGGCACAGGCCAAACTTGCGTAAATAGGCTCGTGGACGTCCGCAGATCTTGCAGCGGTTGTGCTTGCGCGACGAAAACTTCGGCTTCTTCGCGTCCTTCACTCGTTTTGCTGTAGTCGCCAAATTCGCTCCTAAATTTCAGCTGTCAGCTCTCAGCTGTCAGCTCTCAGTCCAACCTTAATTCGCCCGGAACGGCATTCCGAGATGCTTCAACAGCGACCGCGCCTGATCGTCGGAACGCGCCGTGGTCACAATGGTCACGTTCATGCCTTTCAGCTTGTCGACCTTGGAGTAATCGATCTCGGGGAAAATTAGCTGATCGTGCAGACCCAGCGTGTAATTGCCCCGTCCGTCGAACGACTTGGTCGAGACGCCGCGAAAATCGCGCACTCGCGGCAGCACGATGCTTACCAAACGGTCGAAAAATTCGTACATGCGATCGCCGCGCAGCGTGACCATGGCTCCAATCGGCATGCCTTCGCGGACTTTAAAAGCCGCGATCGATTTCTTCGCCCGCGTGACCACCGGCTTCTGTCCAGTGATCTGTCCTAACTCGTTGACCGCTGGGTCGATCAGCTTCGCGTTCTGCGTTGCCTCGCCCACGCCCATGTTGACGACGATCTTATTCAGCCGCGGCACGGCCATCGGATTCTTGAGCTCGAGTTCTTTCATCAGAGCCACGGCAACTTCTTTTTCAAACCGCGCCCGCAGCCGCGGCGTTTCCTTGGCCGCATGCCGTGGCGCCTCCGGACCCGCCTTGGGTTCGGCCGAAGCCTGCGCCTTGTCGCCTTTCGGGGCTTTGGGCTTCTTCTGCTGCTCGTCTTTTTTCTTCTCGTCTGCCATGGTCGTTGCTGCCTTCTCCATCACGGTTTCGGAGTGGTTACCGGTTCGTGAGGCATTTGTAATTTGCAATTTGTGATTTGTAATTTAGAAACCTCGTCTCAGGGTTTCAATTGCCAATTACAAATCGCCAATTACAAATTTTCTATTTATCCAACGTGGTTTTGCACTTCTTGCAAACTCTCACCTTGCGGTCGCCGCGCACTTCATGACCGACCCGCACCGGGCCGCACGTCGGACATACTAAGGCGACGTTCGACAGGCGGATCGCCCGTTCCTGCTCGGCGATTCCACCCTTGATGTTTTTCTGCGGGTTCGGACGCACGTGTTTCTTCACCATCATCACGTGCTCGACCAGCACCTTGCCTTCGTCGGGAAACACGCGCAGCACGCGGTGTTCCTTGCCCCGATCCTTGCCGGTCATCACCTTGACGGTGTCGTTCCGGCGGATATCGACGCGCTTATGTTCTTTCGTAGTGGCTGTTCCCATACCAACCTCAGGTTTCAAAGTTTCAAGGTTTCAATGTTTCAAGGTCGCTTCGCTCGGGTCCCACATTCTCAAGGCACCTTGAAACCTTGAAACTTTGAAACCCTGAAACCTGGCCCTTACAAAACTTCCGGCGCCAGCGAGACAATTTTCAAAAACTTCCTCTCGCGCAGTTCGCGCGCCACCGGGCCGAATACGCGCGTGCCCACCGGTTCGCCGGTATCGGTGATGAGCACGGCGGCGTTCTGATCGAAGCGGATGTACGTGCCGTCGCGGCGGCGATGCTCTTTCCGCGTCCGCACGATGACCGCCTTCACGACTTTGCCCTTTTGCACCTGCCCGTCGGGCGCAGCTTCCTTCACGCTGGCCGTGATCACGTCGCCGATGCCCGCGTGCAGACCGGTCGAACCGCCGAGCGGCATGATCATCTGCAGCTTGCGGGCGCCGGAATTGTCGGCGACCTCGATCATCGATCTCATCATTAGGGCCATAACTGTCTCCTTCTTTCGCGCCGCTTAGCTTTTAGCTCTTTGCGGCAACGCCCGTACCGGCATCAATGTCTACGTTGACATCGGGCACCAGCGCCGTCTTGCGCACAATCTCTTTGAGGGTCCAGCGCTTCAGCTTCGAAAGCGGCCGCGACTCCTCGATCTTCACCACGTCGCCGGGGTGGGTTTCGTTCTTCTCGTCGTGGGCGTAGAACTTCTTCCGGATCGAGATCACCCGCTTGTACATGGGGTGCGCCTTCTTGCGCGTGACTTCGACCACAATGGTTTTCTGCATCTTGTTCGAGACGACGGTCCCGATCAGGATCTTGCGGTGCGACTGCTTTTCGGCATGTTCAGTTTGGCCCTGGATTTCCGCCATTACGTTTTCTCCGTCTTGGTCTGCGTCTTGTGCGCGGCCAGTTCCTGCTCGCGCAGGACGGTCTGAACGCGCGCAATATCCCGGCGCAGCCCGCGAATCTTCTTCAGGCTCTCGGTCTGTCCCATATTCATCTGGAACTTCAGCTTGAAGAGCTGGTCGGCCAAGTCCCGTTCCTGGTGCTTGAGCTCGACGTCGGTTAAGTTGCGAATCTTTTCTGCCTTCATAAATCAGGTCTCAGTTCTCAGGTGTCAGGTCTCAGGAAAAGCTCTCTCTTAACTTCAACAGCTTGCTTTTCACTTCTGCAATCTGACCTCTAACCTCTGCAATTTCTAGAGCACTTCGCGCTTCACGAACGTGGTGCGCAGCGGAAGCTTGTGGGACGCGAGACGCATTGCTTCTTTCGCATCCGTGATGGAAACGCCTTCCATCTCAAACAGAATCTTCCCCGGCCGCACCACCGCAACCCAGTGATCGGGAGCGCCCTTGCCTTTGCCCATACGGGTTTCGGCGGGCTTTTTGGTGACGGGTTTGTCCGGAAACAGACGGATCCAGATCTTGCCGCCGCGCTTCACAAAACGCGTCATGGCCACGCGGCTGGCTTCGATCTGCCGGTCGGTGATCCAGCCCGGTTCGAGCACCTTCAGGCCATACTGGCCAAAAGCCAGCGTGCTTCCGCGCCAGGCTTTCCCCGTCATGCGACCGCGCTGCTGCTTGCGGTACTTAACTTTCTTCGGCATCAACATAAATCAGGTCTCAGTTCTCAGGTGTCAGGTCTCAGGAAAAGCTCCCGCGCACCTCGCTTTTCAATTCTGCAATCTGACCTCTGACTTCTTACTTTCTAAAACGCTCCCGTGGTGCTCACTTCGCGGGCCGGCGTCGCTTCGCGCTTCTTCGCGGGAAGAATTTCGCCTTTGTAGACCCAGCACTTCACGCCGATGATGCCATAGGTCGTGTGCGCCTCGGTGAATCCGTAATCGATATCGGCGCGCAGCGTGTGCAACGGCAAACGGCCCTGCAAATACCACTCCGAACGGGCGATTTCGTTGCCGTTCAGGCGTCCGCTCACGCGGACTTTGATGCCTTTGCAACCGAAGCGGAGCGCCGAATCGACCGACTTGCGCATGGCCCTCCGGAAGCCGACGCGCTTTTCCAGTTGCAGCGCAATCGATTCGGAGACGAGCTGGGCATCGAGCTCGGGCTTATGCACTTCCTGAATATCGACATGCACCTCGCGCGTCGTCTTCTTTTGCAGATCCTGCTTCAGCTTGTCGATTTCCGCGCCCTTGCGCCCGATGATGATTCCCGGGCGCGCCGTCTTGATGATGATGCGCAGCTTGTTGCCCGGACGCTCGATCTCGACCGCGCTCACGCCTGCCGACTTGAGCTTTTCCTTCAGCTCGGTCTTGAGCTTGTAGTCTTCGAGCAGCAGCTTGTCGTAATCCTTTTCGACAAACCAGCGCGACTTCCACGGCTTGGTGTAGCCGAGGCGAAATCCGTAAGGATGAACCTTCTGTCCCATAATGTATGCAGCTCCTGAATTCTGTTGCCGCAGGTTTCAAAGTTTCAAGGTTGCAAGGTTTCAAAGTGAAACCTCAACCACGCTCGTCTTTACTTTGAAACTCTGAAACCTTGTAACTTTGAAACCTTCTTCTTGCTATTTCTTGGCAGTTGCCTTCTTGCCAACCGCCTTCTTCTTCGCCGGCATTTTCGCCTTGGCTTTCGCTTTCGGCTTTGCGGAAGCGGCTTTCGCCGTTCCGCCTGCCGGAGCCGACGTGCCGACCGGCGCGCCGTTCCGGTTTTTCTCCGCCAGCACAATCTCGAGATGCGCAATGCGGCGCACGTAGTGATAAGCGCGGCCCATCGGCGCCGGACGAATCCGCTTCATGCGCGGGCCGTCGTTCGCCACCGCGTGCTTCACGTACAGGTTGTCGAGATCGACATCCAAACCCTTTTCGGAGCTCAGGTGGTTGGCATTGTCGATCGCCGACTGCAACAGTTTCCCCACCGTCGCCGCCACGCGCTTCTTGGTGAAGGCCAGCGTGTTTCGCGCCTCTTCCACGCGCCGCCCCTTGATCAGGTTCAGCACCAGCCGCGCCTTCTGTGGCGAGACGCGCATG
Source organism: Acidobacteriaceae bacterium (assembly GCA_003162935.1). Lineage (GTDB taxonomy): Bacteria > Acidobacteriota > Terriglobia > Terriglobales > Acidobacteriaceae > Acidiflorens. Next base: position 4,043 of record PLUW01000013.1, on the reverse strand, counting down.
TATCGGGCTTCCGCTCGAAATTCCATCGTCCGTGCTCCTTACGCCTTCGGCGCCGACGGCGTTATGGCTCCCGGACCGCCGGGGATGCCCGCCGGTCTCGCCGCCGTTTCCGTCGCCGCTTTCATCGAGTGCCCCTTGAACTGGCGGGTAAAGCTGAATTCGCCCAGCTTGTGCCCCACCATGTTTTCGGTCACATACACCGGAATGAATTTCCGTCCGTTGTGCACGGCAATCGTGTGTCCGACCATCTCGGGGATAATCGTCGAGCGCCGCGACCACGTCCGCAGCACTTTCTTTTCGTTGCGGGCATTCATGCCTTCGACTTTCGTCGCCAGGTGCGCGTCCACGAACGGTCCTTTTTTTGTCGATCGTGCCATAAGTCAGCTCTCAGCTCTCAGTTCTCAGTTCTCAGTAAAACCGAACCGAGACCTCTGATTTTTCCTTGCAACCTTAGAAACTCTGAAACTTTGAAACCTGCCTTAACTCTTTTTCCTGCGGTTCACGATCATCGTATCGGTCCGCTTATTGTTGCGCGTCTTGTAGCCGCGGGTCGGCTGCCCCCACGGCGTTACTGGATGGCGACCACCGGAGGTTTTGCCCTCGCCGCCGCCGTGCGGATGGTCGACCGGGTTCATCGAAACTCCGCGGTTATGCGGACGCTTTCCCACCCAGCGCGTGCGTCCTGCCTTGCCCCAGGTCACGTTTTCGTGATCCGTGTTGCCCACTTGCCCGATGGTCGCTAAACAATCGAGCATCACCTTGCGCGTCTCGCCCGAAGGCAGCTTGACCAGTCCGTAGTCGCCTTCCTTGGCAATCAACTGCGCCGAACCGCCCGCCGAGCGCACCATCTGCGCGCCCTTGCCGGGCTTCAACTCGACGTTGTGAATGGTCGTGCCGGGCGGAATGTTCCGCAGCGGCAGCGCGTTCCCGACCAGAATGTCGGCCTCGGGGCCGCTCACAATTTTCGCTCCGACCTTTAGCCCGTCCGGCTGCACGATGTAGCGCTTCTCGCCATCGGCGTAGCTCAACAAGGCGATGCGCGCCGAACGGCCGGGATCGTATTCGATGGTGACGACGGTCGCCGGAATGCCGTGCTTGTCGCGCTTGAAGTCGATGGTGCGCAGCAGGCGCTTGTTGCCGCCGCCGCGAAAGCGCATGGTCGTGTCGCCGGAATTGCGCCGTCCACCCGAGCGGATCTTGCCCTCCACCAGCGGCTTGTGCGGCTTCGACGAGGTAATGTCGTCGGTCGTAACCGAGGTGCGATAGCGCAACGTCTGGGTTGTCGGTCTGTAAGTTTTAATGGCCATGTTTCAGCTCACTGCCTTTAGTCGTTCGTCGTTGGTCGTTCGTCGTTCGCTTTTCCCGTTACTCGCGGGCGCCGTTGCCAACGACCAACGACGAGCGACTACCGACTGCACTACAAATTCTGCGCGTACTCCGGCATCTTCTCGCCGCTCTTTAAGCGTACGAACGCCTTTTTCCAATCGGGACGGTAGCCGGTGAACTTGCCCCGGCGTCGCTCTTTTCCCGGATAATTCGCGGTGCGCACCGACTGCACTTTCACTTTAAAAATCGACTGCACGGCTTCCTTGATTTCGGTCTTCGTTGCCTTTGGCGCCACCTGGAACACCAATGTGTTCTGGGTTTCTTTAATTCCCAGGCCCTTTTCCGTAATGACCGGCTTCTGGATAATCTGATACGCGGACTTCATCAGGCCACCTCCGGCTGCGCTTTACGCGCACGCCGCGCGGGTTTCTTCTTCGCTTTTTCCTGCGCCGGCTCTTCCGCGTGCGAACGCCGCGAGACCGACTTCTTCAGCGAATCCTGCAGTTTTTCGAGCGCCGGTTGCGCGAAGACGACATGGGTGTAGCGCATCAGGTGATACGGGTGCACTTCGTTCGCCTTCACCAGTTCGAGGCCGTCGATATTGCGCGCGCTCAAGTCCAGATTCTTGTTCTCGACCGTCGAGATATCGACCAGGAGCGTCGTGCCGTCGATTTTCAATTTGTCGAGCGCTTCGCGAAACAGTTTCGTCTTCGGCTCTTTTACGTCGAAGGCTTTCACCACGACGAGTTTGCCGTCGGCAAACTTCGAGGCCAGCGCCGAGCGCAACGCGCCCAGAAGTTTTTTCTTCGGGAAGGCGTAGTCGTAGGAACGCGGCTGCGGTCCGTGGACGGTGCCGCCGTGACGCCACAATGGCGAACGGATCGAGCCGATACGCGCCCGTCCCGTGCCCTTCTGCTTCCACAGCTTCTTGCCGGAACCGGAAACGCGCCAGCGGTTCTTGGTGGCATGCGTACCCGCGCGCGCCGCGGCGCGATAGTGCGTAACCGCTTCCCAGAGCAAGTCTTCGTTGACCGCGCCGAAAACTTCTTCGGCCAGTTCCATGGTCCCGGCCTTGGCTCCGCTCAGATTGTAAATATCGATAGTTGCCATATGTCTCTCGTCTTCTTACGAACCACTTCTTACTCACTACCGGCTAACGACTCACGACCGGCTTACCCCTTCTTGGCTGCGCGCTTGGCCGCCTTCAACGGATCGACCGTCGCTGAACCCGCAAATCCGCGGCGCTCTCGGGGCGGCTTCTTCGCCTTGTTGATCTGAATGTATCCGCCGTTTGCACCCGGCACGCTGCCTTCGACGACCAGCAGATTCTCTTCTTTGTCGACGCCCAAAATGCGCAAGTTGCGCGTCGTGATGCGGGCATCGCCCATGTGGCCCGACATCCGCATTCCCTTGAACACGCGCGACGGAAACGCCGACGAGCCAATCGAGCCGGTGATCTGGAACATCGAGCCATGCGACTTCGCACCGCCGGCAAAGTGATGGCGCTTCACCACGCCCTGAAAGCCATGGCCTTTGCTGGTTCCAATCACATCGACAAAACGCTCGTTCTCAAAAATATCCACCAGTATGCGGTCGCCCGGCTTGATCACGCCCTCGGTCGTTTCTCCGGGAGCATCGACTTCGATACCAACTTCGCGCACAAACCGCACTGGAGGCAGGTTGTGCTTGGCAAAGTGTCCGCGCATCGCCTTGGTCAGCTTTTTTTCTTTGACGAACTCGACCAGGCCAATCTGTGCCGACTCGTAGCCGTCTTTGGTCTGCGTCTTATGTTGCGTGATGACGCACGGCCCCGCCTGCAACACGGTCGCCGGCCGCACATCGCCCTTCGAATCGAAGAGCTGCGTCATGCCGACTTTTTTGCCCAGAATTCCTGTGACTCTTGCCATTTCCTTCTCCGTTCCCAGCTTGGCTCTTGGCTATTGGCTGGGGAGCTATGATTTAAGTCTTCGCTCTTTGCGTTCCCTCGACCTGCTTTTCCCGTTCTATCTGCTGCATTCCTTCGTTGAGGCGATGCTGCTGCGCGTGCTTTAGACCTCTGACAGCCAACCAAATCGTTCCAGCGTTGAACATAAGGAATGCGGCGAGCGCCCACAGTCTGTCACTTCGCGATCCCTGCAAACCGTAATCCCCATACGCCCATAAGAACTCCAAAATCAGAAATGCGCCTCCCCACAGCGCCATCGGCCAGTTGAATCCTCCGCGGTATCCGCACTGGGGGCAGATCTGCATCTATTTATGTTCCTTGCCGAACGCCTTGATCTCGACATCCACACCGGCCGGCAGGTCGAGTTTCATAAGGGCATCGACTGTCTGCTGCGTCGGCTCGAGAATATCGAGCAAGCGCTTGTGGGTGCGGATCTCAAACGCTTCCCGCGACTTCTTGTCCACGTGCGGCGAACGCAGCACGCAGTATTTGTTCTTCATCGTGGGCAGCGGAATCGGGCCCGCGATTTGCGCGCCGGTGCGTTTTGCCGTTTCCACGATCTCGCCCGTCGACTGATCCAGAATGCGGTAGTCGTACGCTTTCAAGCGGATGCGAATTCTTTCTTTTCCAGTCACTGTTTTTCTCTCTTCCAGCCCTCCCGGCTGAATCCGGGAGGAAAGATCTGGCGGCAAGCTACAAGCCGCGAATTTAGCTTCTAGCTGCTAGCTTCTGGCTGCTAGCAAACGAAACTACGTAACAATCTCGGCGATCG
>PLUW01000070.1:57143-61492 GCA_003162935.1 Acidobacteriaceae bacterium | reverse complement strand
ATGAAACGCATCCGCTACTCCAAATACGTCCCCGACCCCGCCGGCGATATGAGCATGGAGGACCTGCTCAGCGCTCTCTCGGACTATCTCCTGCAAAGCGGATTCAATGACAATTTCTGGTACGAACTCCCCGAAGGCGAGCAGACTCTTGACGAACTCCGCCGCGCCATCGAGCAGGCCCTCCTCGATGGAGAAACCTTCGACGAAGAAATGCGCGACCGCCTCCAGCAAATGCAGATGGACGGCGAACTCGAAGATCTCATCGAGAAGTTGATCGAGCGCTTGCAGCAGGAAGATTACATATCCATCGATCAACCTCACGACCCTTCGAAACGCTCCAGCGTCGGCGGACAAGTCGGGGACCCGCAACAACAGGCCAAGTTCGAAATCACCGACAAGAGCCTTGACTTCCTCGGCTTCAAAGCCCTCCGCGACCTCCTCGGCTCCCTCGGCAAATCCAGCTTCGGACGCCACGACACCCGCGACATGGCCACCGGCATCGAATCGAGCGGCGCCTCCAAGCCCTACGAATTCGGCGACACGCTAAACCTCGACATCACCGCCACGCTCTCGTCCGCCATCCAGCGCGAAGGCCTCGGCCTTCCCCTCAATTTTGAATACAGCGATCTACAAGTCCATCAGTGCGAGTATCAGTCGTCGTGCGCGACTGTCCTCATGCTCGACTGCTCCCACTCCATGATTCTCTACGGCGAAGACCGCTTCACTCCCGCCAAAAAAGTCGCCATGGCGCTCTCGCAGCTCATTCGCACGCAATATCCCGGAGACTCGTTGTCGCTGGTCCTCTTCCACGACTCCGCCGAAGAAGTCCCGCTCTCGCAGCTCGCCCGCGTGAAAGTCGGTCCGTACTATACCAACACCCGCGAAGGTCTCCGCCTGGCGCAACGAATCCTGCAACGCCAGCGCAAAGACATGAAGCAGATCGTCATGATCACCGACGGTAAGCCCAGCGCCCTGACTCTCGAAGACGGGCGCATCTACAAAAACGCCTTCGGCCTCGACCCGTTAGTAGTCAGCCAGACGCTCGAAGAAGTGTCAAAATGCAAACGCGCCGGAGTCCTCATCAACACCTTCATGCTCGCCTCCGACTATGGCCTGGTCCAGTTCGTTCAGAAAATAACGCAAATGTGCCGCGGCAAAGCCTACTTCACAACGCCCTACACGCTAGGCCAATACTTGCTGATGGATTACATGTCGCGGAAGACGAAGACGATTCACTAGCGAACGCAGAACGCCGACAAGGTTTATGGTCGGGGTCAAATTGTCTGGTGGAGGGATGAGTGCACTTCCCAATCTATTTTCGAATTTGGGGATTCTCGTTTCACCCGCACTTCGTGATGGAATTTCTGGCGTACGCGATTGGATTCCAAGTCTATCTGGTGCTCAAGCGAAAATTTAGCGACGTTATCGCGCCCGCTGAACGGTGGCAGGTGATCGCCGCAGCCGTATTTGGCGCTGCTCTGGGGAGTCGCATGCTGGGCTGGCTAGAGGACCCGGTTCTGGCTTGGCAGGCAGGATTGGTAGGCGGAAAGACCATCGTCGGAGCACTGATCGGCGGATGGATCGCCGTAGAAGCTGCGAAAGCGAGGATGGGCGTTCGGATTCGGACCGGAGATTTGCTGGCAATCCCACTGGCGGTGGGCATTGCCATCGGACGTGTGGGATGTTTTCTGACTGGACTGCCGGATCAGACCTATGGAACCGCTACCACGCTTCCCTGGGGCGTTGATTTCGGCGACGGCGTCCGTCGTCATCCGACGCAGCTGTACGAAATTCTTTTTCTAGTCGCACTTTGCTTTGTTCTGTGGCGAGGAATGAAAATGGTCTCGCGCTCCGTTTGGCAGACCGGGGATGTCTTCCGGCTGTTTATGATCTCGTACGCGCTGTGGCGGGTCGGAATTGATTTTCTGAAGCCGGAACCGAGAGTGCTGGGCCTATCGCTGATTCAGTGGGTGTGCCTGGCGGTAGTGGCGTATTGCTGGCGGGATCTTAGACGGATTGTTGGGGCGGCGGATACTCTTTTCACAACGGCAGGTGAACGAATCCCACACGGTTGATCACAACTTCACAAAACGCGGTGAGAGGAGTAGCCTCGTGTGTCGTTGACAAGCTTGCGCTTGGAGGCAGTGGATGGCGGAACGGGTTCGGCCCTATCTCTACTATGATGTGGCGCTTTCAATTTGTTCCCAGTGCTTTGCCAAGGTTGAGGGGAAAATTGTCTTTCAGGATGGCGGTGTCTATCTGCTGAAGCGGTGCCCTGTCCATGGTGCCGAGAGAGTTCTGATTGCCGATGACGTAGAGTATTACCGGCGATGCCGTGAAGTGTTTCTAAAGCCCCCCGAAATGCCCGCTCACTACAACACGCCGGTGAAGTGGGGATGTCCCTACGATTGCGGCCTTTGCACCGATCATGAGCAACATTCCTGTTTGTCGCTGGTGGAAATCAACGACCATTGCAACCTGACCTGTCCGGTCTGCTACGCGGAAAGTTCTCCAGTGCGCGGGCATCGTCCCCTGGCATTGGTAAAGAAGATGATCGATGCTGTCGTAAGGAACGAGCAGCAACCTGACGTGTTGCAGATTTCCGGCGGCGAGCCCACTCTCCATCCGGAGTTCTTCGAGATTCTTGCCTATGCAAAATCGCAGCCGATCCGGCATCTCATGGTGAATACCAACGGCATCCGGATCGCCCAGGATGAAGCATTTGTTGTGCAAATGGCGAAGTGCGCGCCAGATCTGGAAATTTACCTGCAATTCGATTCGTTCGAGCGCGAACCGCTTCTGGAGTTACGCGGCGCCGATCTTCGACGCACCCGGGAGCAGGCCCTGGAGCGGCTGAACGCGTTGGGCATCTCCACCACGCTGGTCGTGACGGTAAAACGCGGCTGCAACGATGGAGAACTCGGGCGCATCGCTGATTTTGCGCTGCAGCAGCGGTGCGTGCGAGGAGTAACGTTTCAGCCGGTTCAGGTGGCGGGGCGCGTGGAGAACTTCGATCCGGCGCGCGACCGGCTGACGCTCACCGAAGTGCGGCGAAAAATTCTGGAACAAACGTCGGTGTTTCGCCCGGAGGACTTGATCCCGGTGCCGTGCCATCCCGATTGCCTGGCAATGGCGTACGCGCTGAAACTGGGAGGCAAGGTGACGCCCTTGACGGGCCTGATCGATCCGAAGGTGCTGATTGAAGGCGGCCGCAACACCATCGTCTATGAACAGGACGACGCTGTCCGAAAAGGCATCTTCCGTCTGTTTGCCACGAATCACTCCCCGGCCAGTGGCGCAACCAGCTTGCGCGATCTCCTCTGCTGCTTGCCGCGCTTGGCCGCTCCAGACTCGATTGGATATGAAAATGTCTTTCGGGTGCTAATCGTGCAGTTCATGGACGCGCACTCGTTCGACGTGCGTTCGGTGAAGAAAAGTTGCATTCATATCGCGCATCCGGATGGTCGGCTGATCCCTTTCGATACCTATAACCTGTTTTATCGGGATGAACTGGAAAACAACAGGCTGGGGCCGCTGCGGGCGGCGACCGAGGAGCGAGTGCATGTTTGAGCAACAGCCGGAACCGGGCGGGATAGCCTTTGCGCTGAAACTGTTGGGCGGACTGCTGGTTGGCGCTGTCTTGGGCATTTTTATACCCGTCGTTGTCTTTATGGTCGTGATGTCAGGGACGGGCCGCCGAGCGGGTTTCTGGGTGGCGGAAATCCTGGATCTTGCCTTACTGGCCCTGGGTGGCTATTTCACGTATCAGAATATCGGGCATTCGGCTTTTGCGCGCGGGATGCTGATGGGGCTCTCCATCGCGTTCTTGCTGAATGCAATTTGCGGAGCGGCCATGTTGGTACGGAGGTGATTTTGTTTCGCTTAGCCAAGTACAACGGCCACCCAACGAGATTCCAGGATGGCAGAAACCGAAGTACAAAAGTAACCCACCGTGGCACGCCCGAGAGAACGTCGCAGGTGTAAAATCAGGCCAGCACCCCACTTTGCGGAGACGTTATGAAACGATTTCCCGCTTTTCTGCTGCTGCTGGTCTTAAGTTTTGTTGGCACGATGTCGGCAAAGCCGCAACGCATCAGTCCGCAAGAAAACGCGCGCCAGTCTCAAAAGGCGATCAAGAAGCAACAGAAGCTCCTGAAAAAGGCCAACAAGAAGCAGGCAAAAGTGCAGAAGAAGTACGCCAAGCAGCAACGCAAAGCCACCAAGAAGGCCAATAAGAACCTGCAACGTCGCCGCCAGTAACGTTTCGCTCTATTTTAGATTCGGACTTCGGGTCGGGGCCATTCCGCCGACCTCAGCGATTTGCCAGCACTGCCACCTGCCGGGCCTTG
>PLUW01000070.1:53733-57063 GCA_003162935.1 Acidobacteriaceae bacterium | reverse complement strand
ACCTCCCACAGCGAGATCGGAGAAAGCCACAACTCGTTGCTGGGATTCTCGAGTGCGGCGGCTACACGGCTGGAAAGGCGCGCTGGATTGAGCGCGCTCCACAACCAGATATGAGTATCGAGCAGTAGTTTCATCCCCGCAGCGCGTCCCAATCGTCTTCTGCGCTGGCTGGAGAAACGATGTCGCCGACGATTTGGCCAGTTCCCGCACGGGAACCTAACCAGCGCCTTGTCTTCCTCGGCTTGCGAGGTGGCACAACCTCCGCCACCGGCTCGCCGAACCGCGTGACCAGCACCGTTTTCCCGGTCTTACGCACATTCTCTAGCACCGCCAGGCAGGTGGCTTTGAACTTGGAGATGGCGATTTCTTCCATGTAAATCTCTTTCAGATAGTACTATGGTCAAAGACCATGGTCAAATATGCGTGGGGGTCTCGATCCGGGCACGCACCCGATTCGTCACAAATCCACAGTGACCGCCCGCACATCCCCCTGATCCCCACCGCGCTATTCTGATCTCACTCCCAGGACCTCTCCCGGTCCCGTCCCTCCAGAAAGAGATCGCTATGCGTGTGCCAAGAGGCGTGCTGACTGAGTTCGTTCGTTTGTTGTTCCTCTGTCTGTCGATCTTCTCCCTCTCGAACTTCGCCCCAGCCCAGTCCCTCGATCAGGCTATTGCCGATCGAGTGCTCGGTCCGCAATGGAAACAGATGTCCCGCCGCGCCGGAATGATCTTCGCCGGCACCGTCCTTGCCGCTCCCGACCCGATCGTGACCACCCCAACTTCCGCAACCCAAGCCGATCCCGCTGCCCGGTCCGCTGCCGGGCCGACTCCGGCCGTCCAGTTATGTTTTCGCGTGGACGAAGCCATTGCCGGAGTCGAGCCTGGACAAGTCGTGACCATCCACGAGTGGGCGGGCTCGTGGTTCATGCATCCGCCGATGAGCAAGGGCCAGCGCTTCCTGCTCTTCTTATATCCAACCAGCCGTTTGGGTCTGACGAGCCCAGTAGGCGGATCGCTCGGCCAGATCGCGCTCGACGCCACCGGCAAGAGCATAGTAGAGCGACAGGTCGAACGCCCCCCGGCCGCCGTTGTCCGAAGAAGCGCCGCGTCTTCGCCACCTGTCGCGCCCGCCAATCAACCGGCCGTCACCGTCGTTCAACTCGCGCGCGCCATTCGCAGCGCGAGGACCGAAGACTGAAACTGAAGAGGAGTGATCATGCCCCGCCGAATCCGCATCCTCGCCGCCTTCCTGATCGCCAGTGCCGTTGCCAGCCGTGCCGGAGGCCCCGCTTTCGTAGCGGGCTCCGGCTACAACGCTGGAGTCGAAGGCCAACCCCTGGTCTGGGCCAATGGCTCCGTCCAGTACTTCACCGACCAGGGCAACCTCAGCCCAATCCTCACCGGAGCCCAAGCCGATACCATGATCGCCACCGCCTTCACCACCTGGACCAGTCTCACCGGCGTCGCCCTCACCGCGACGCAAGGGGGACATCTCGCCGAAGACGTGAACGGCAGCAACATCGAAACCAACGGCGAGGGAGTCGTTACCTCTCCCGCCGACATAGCACCCTCTGCCACCTCCACTCCCGTAGGCATCGTCTACGACTACGACGGCACCGTCACCGACGCCATCCTGGGCGAAGGTGCCGGCGACTTGGCCGACTGCTTCACCAACGCCGTCTACGGCGGCCCCGACAACTTCTCCGCGGCCGGCAACATCGCGCACGCGCTCGTCGTCATCAACGGAATCTGCGCCGCCGCCAGCACGCAACTGCCGGATGTTCAATATCGTCTCGTGCGTGTCCTCGGCCGCACGGCCGGCTTGGGGTGGTCGCAGGCGAACCTGAACGTGATCACGCAGAACCCGCCTCCCACCCAGGCCGACTTCGCCGGATTTCCAGTAATGCACTATGAAGACCCAATGGATTGCGTCCCCATCACCATCTGCTATGGCGGTACCTTCGGCGGCGCTCTCGGTAACAACACATTCACTCCTGCCACGGATGACATGGATTCCTTGTTGCGGCTCTATCCCGCGAGCAATAATCCGCAACCGTCGGGCAGAATCTATGGCAGTGTCTACTTCACCGACGCCTCCGGCAATGCCGTGCAGCCGATGCAGGGCGTCAACGTGGTCGCGCGTTTGATGGTCAACGGCCAGCCTTCGCGCCAGCGTGTCGCCAGTTCCGTCTCTGGATTCCTTTTCTGCGGTAACGCCGGCAACATCATCGACGGATACCTGGACGCAAAGGATCTTCCCTATAGCCGCTGGGGTTCAAACGATCCCTCGTTGGAAGGCTTTTTCGATCTCGGCCAATTGACGATTCCCACCGGTCAAACCGCCGCTCAGTACCAGCTAGCCGTCGAAGCGCTCGATCCCGCCTGGTCGATGGGCGTCGAGCCCTACGGTCCCAAGCAGGTCACGCCGTCCGGCGCGTTCGCTCCGATTGTGGTCACGGTCACCAACGGGTCGAATGCCGAGCAGGACATCCTGATGCTGCAGAGCGAAATCGCCGAGGAGCATCCCGGCAGCGGGTCGACGTACAAGAATCCCGCCACGCTTCCGCAAGGCGGCGCATGGGGGTCGTGGATCTCCGGCCACGGCAGCGTCGATTTTTTCCAATTCACCGCGCAAGCCAACCGCACCGCCTCGATTGCCGTGACCGCCCTCGACGAGTCCGGCCAGCCCACCGAAACCAAACTGCTGCCCGTAATCGGCATCTGGCCCCTGAGCAACCAGACCGGCAATCCCGCGCCGTCTTCCACGCCCTCCGCCTTCAACTCGACCACGTTTGCCATGACCCGTCTCGATGCGCAGTTCACCGCGTCGGCGACCTACCGTCTAGCCGTGGCCGACTTCCGTGGCGACGGCCGTCCCGATTACTTCTACCAGGCCAGCCTTCTCTATTCCGATACGGTTACGCCGCCGCGCCTCAGTCTAGCCGGCGGAGTGACCGCGCTCAGCGGCATCGGATTCAGTCAAGGCCTACAGGTGAGTGTTGCCGGCAATTTGGGCACCTTGCTTTCCGCGCAGGCGAGCCAGATGCAGGTAGCACTGCCTTCCGCCGCGCAGGATGGTACCGCCTCTATCCAGGTCACCGATCCCGTGACCGGTTCGTTTTCGCAGATGACCGGCGCGCTAACCTATGGCGCCGCCGCCACCGATCTCTTGCTTCTGCTGCAAGGCGCGGAACCATCGACGCCAGTCGGATCGCAGACCGCCAATCCGATTCGCGTTCGCGCCGTAGCCGCCGATGGAGTTACACGAGTGAGCGGCGCGACCATCGCCTGGAGCGTATCCAACGGCTCGCAGCTTTCCCTCTGCGGA
>PLUW01000070.1:0-53671 GCA_003162935.1 Acidobacteriaceae bacterium | reverse complement strand
CGTCCAAGCGCTTGACCTAGGCGCGCCTTTGGCGAATGTAACTGTCAATTTCACACTCATCCAGGGTACCGCTTCACTTTCCGCCGCCAGCGCCACCACCAACGCCTCGGGATTCGCAACCGTCACGGCAAATCTCGCCAATCTAGCCGAGAATGTGCGTGTAACCGCCTGTGTCGCTCCCAACAACGTACCCTGCCAGACTTTTGTCCTGTTCTCCACGTCTCCTGCGCAGTGGACCCTGGGGCCGGTGAGTGGATCGTCGCAGTTTGTGTTGACCGGACAGTCGTTCCAGCCGCTGGTCGTGCGAGTGACCGACGGCTCGGCCGCTGCAAATCCAGTGATGGGAGTACCAGTCGCGTTTGCGACCACGTTGGCGCAGGTAAGCCCCAATTCGGGAGGTGAACTGGGCGGCGACTCTCTGGGCGGCGGAAACGGGGTGCCCGTCCTCCTCGGCTCCTCGCAAGCGCAGGTCGCGACCGATCAGAACGGCCTCGCGTCCATCGTGCCCTCCGCCGAAAACGTAGGCCCGTGCGACATTTTCATTGCAGTGACTGCGGGCCCATCCAGCGCGCATTTTCAACTGGAGAACCTGGCCGCCATCGTTCTGCCGCAGCCTGTAACCGGCAATACGAAAGCTCCACCCTCTGGGAGCTTTCTGTCATTGCCCTTCGCTCAACCCGCCGCGCCCCAAGCGCTGCCGACAGCGCTATTCGCCATCCCGGAAGCCTCTTTGCCGAATGAAGACCAACCCGCGCCGGATCAGAGCGCGAGTCCCGACTCATCGCAGCAAGCCGTTTCCACTTCCAGCGATCCGGTCCCCGATCCGCCGCCCGTCAAACCGGATGCGCCGCAGCCTCCCGATAGCAATTCGCCCAAGCCATAGNNGTCCACCGATCCACCCAGTCGTTGACCGTCTTATACCAAAGCTGAGCATTCTGCGGCTTCAACACCCAATGTCCCTCGTCGGGAAAGTAAAGCATCTTCGACGGCACGCCCATCACTTGCAGCGTGTCGAAAAGCTGGAAGCCTTCGCTGACGTCGAGCCGGTAGTCCAGTTGCCCGTGGACGACCAGCGTCGGCGTCTTGAAATTGCTGGCCGAATTGCGCGGAGACCACTTCTCATACATCGCCGGGTTGCTGTAAGGAGTCCCTTTGAACTCCCAGTTATTGAACCAGAGTTCTTCGGTCGTTCCCCAGGCCGATTCGGTATTGAACATGCCGTCGTGCGACACGATGCACTTGAAACGGTCGGTATGCCCAAGCACCCAGTTCGCCATGTATCCGCCGTAGCTAGCGCCCAGAGCGCACTCGCGGTCTTTGTCGATGAACGGATAAGTCTTCTCCGCGTAGTCCAGCCCCTTCATCAAATCTTCAAATGGAGCGCCGCCCCAATTCCCGTTGATCGCGTCAATGAACTTCTGCCCGTATCCAGTCGAGCCGTGGAAGTTGATCATGACAACCACGTATCCGTTGGCGGCGAAAAGTTCCGGATTCCAGCGATAAGACCAGTCGTCTCCCCAAGCCCCCTGCGGGCCGCCGTGGATGAGGAACTTCACCGGATATTTCTTGGAAGCATCAAAGTTCGGTGGCTTGACGAGGAAACCCTCGACCTTGTCGCCCTTCGCGCCAGGGAACCAGAAAGATTCAAGCGGCGACATGGCGACTTCCGAGAGCACGCCGTCGTTCAGATGAGTAAGAGCAGTCGCCTTAGGCAATGCGCAATCCGGGGTCTCCGACGATGCCGGGAGCCCCGGAGGACTAAACCTGTCTTCGACGCAATTCTTACTAGTCAAGAGCGAAGTGCCCGAGACATAGATCTGGCTAGGGCTGCCGACCGCCATCCGCGTAAACAAAATTGTCCGTCCGCCGTCGATAACCGAAAAGTCATCGTCGTACCCGGAAGCGATTTTGCCGATCTTTCCGTCGTCCACCCCGATCTTGTAGATCGGCGATTCGCCGGCTTTTTCGGATCCAAAATAAATGACTTTCGAACCCGGATCCCAGGCGATCGTGCCCACCCAGCCATCAAAGTTCGCTGCCAAACTCTTCTTCTCCCCCGTCTTCCGGTCAAACAGCATCAGCCGAAAGCGGTCGCTTTCGTATCCCGGACGCTGCTGGGCGCGGTAGGCGATGTACTTGCCATCGGGCGAATAGAGCGGAGTCGAGTCGCTGGCGGGATTGTCGGCGGTGATGTTCTTGGCTTGGACAGATCCGGCCGCACCTCCATTCACCGAAACGATCCACAGATCGTTATTGGTGGAAGCAGCTTCGACCTTGTCGTGATTCGAGGTGTAGCAAATCTCCTGCCCGTCGGGAGAGAAAGCGTAGTCGTCCTGCCCGCCCAGCGAGAACACAGGAGCATCGTAATCACCCGGCGTGAGATCGCGGGGAAGGGCGACCGTGGTGGTGCTTTGCGTCTCGGCAGCACTATCCGGCAGTTCGTGTCGGGCCGGCGGAGCCGCGACGACGAAAATGTGGCTGCGCTTGCCCACTTTGAAGGCGTTCCAATGGCGATACAAAAGCCGGTCGAAGATCAGCGCCTTAACTTTGGACTTCCCCGCCGCTTCCACCTTGTTCGCGTTGCAGGCGGCCTCTTCCTTGGTTGCGCCGTCGCATTCCGGATAAACATCCGAGGTGAACAGAATGTACTTGCCATCCGGCGACCAGAGTTCGCCGCCCGCTTCGGTGGCGATCGTAGTCAACTCGTGGATTCCAGTAACGGCACCGGCAGCGCCATCGAAATCGGCAATCCAAACCTGCGAGCCGCCGTCTTTGTTCGAGAGAAACGCAAACCGCTTCCCATCCGGAGCCCAGCGCGGACGATCGCCATCCTGATCGGCGATGAGCACGCGCTCCTGTCCTCCAGAGCCTTGCTGGACGGGCGAGACGCCCGTCGCTCCGTTATTATTCGTATTCAGCGGCACGATCCAGATGTGCGGCGTCTTCGTATTCGCGGCCAGATCCACGTCGACCGCGCTAAACAGCACCCATTTCCCATCCGGAGAAGGCACAGGCTCGCCGACCCGCTTCAACTTCATCATGTCTTCAAAAGTGAAGGGATGTTTGGCCTGCGAGAATGCAGGAAGAGAAAAAAGCAAAACGAAAAGAAAAACCAGACGTCGCATAGTGTCTCCCCGAAACAAAAGAGTGTAGCAGAGAGGTCAGAGGTTAGAGGTCAGATTGTAAGTGAAGCCATTGAAGAGGTCAGAGGTCAGATTGCAGAGGTAAAAAAGTCCGAGCGCGAACGGCACTGTGAGCCCCGAGGTTCTAACCTCTGCAATCTGACCTCGAACCTCTGACCTCTCATCTCTGACCTTCCTTACTCCAATTCCTCTAACATCGCTGTCATCTCCGACTGCGCGTGCTTGTTGCCGGTTCGGACGGCCGACGAGACACCATCCACCAGCCATCGCTTGGCCTCGTCGACGCGGCTGGCGGTGGCCAGCGTCTGCGCGGCCATGAAGTAGGCCGGCGTGTAGTCGGGATTTTTCTCGATCAGCGTTTTGAATTCCGTCAGCGCCTGCTCGATCTGTCCCGCTTTCGAATACTCCATCGCGAGCCCATAGCGCGCAAACGAATCCTCGGGATTCGCGGTAAGAATTTCGCTCAGTATGGCAGTACGATCCATTGGAAGTTCTCAGTTCTCAGTCGTCAGTTCTCGGTAAAAGCCAAAGGCCAGAAGCTGAGACCTGAGAGCTAACACCTGAGACCTGATCTCCCATTCATATCACGTCAAGCGTTACAATGGATGTTCTCCGAGAGACCAACTTGGCCTGCCCTTTCTTTGTGCCGATTGCAATCGTGAACGACGGCTCCTGGCCGCATCCTTCGCGTCTGCCGCTGGGCGCGGGCTGGGCAGGGAACTGCCGAGCTTCGGGACAAGAAGTCGCCGCATCCGACCCCGACGTGCGCGATTTCTGCAATCTCGGCTATGCGACCGCCTGTCCGCATCTTCCGGAGCACCGCGACTGGGATGCGGTTCGTTTTTCCGTTGCCAACGCTAACGCGCAGCAACTCACCCTGCGCTTCGTCTGCGAGCGCAGTCACGCCCCCATCGAGTACGGTCAATTGACTTTTGATCTGGAGAGCGAGAACTGGCTCAACCTGCATCCGGACCCGCGCGTGCTCGCGCTCGCCGACGCCTACCGCCAAACGTGCCGCTCCCGCCAGAGCGCGGTTGCCGTCTGATAGCTATGAACCGATGCTTATGAATGACAACGACAAAGCGAAGTCCATCCGCCCGCGGCCAGTGCGCGATTCGATCTCTGAGATGGCTGAGATCGTTCTCCCCAACGACGCCAACCCGCTCAACGCATTGCTCGGCGGACGCCTCATGCACTGGATTGACCTCGCCGGCGCCATGGCCGCCCATCGTCACTCGCGCGCCTACGTGGTGACCGCGTCCATCGATCATTTGGATTTTCTCGTGCCCGTTCGTGTCGGAGACTTCGTCATCCTGCGCTCGTCGGTCAATCGCGTCTTTCACACCTCGATGGAAGTCGGCGTCAAGGTTTGGGTGGAGAACTATCGCTCGGAAGAGCATCATCACGTCAGCTCCGCGTATCTGACGTTTGTGGCGATTGACGCGGACGGAAACAAAGTGCCGGTTCCGCCCGTCATCCCAGAGACCGAGGACGAAAAACGCCGCTACGATGGCGCCGCACGCCGCCGCGAAATTCGCCGCGCCGAACGGGCGCGCCGGCAAGAGGTTCGGAGTTAGACAAGTTTTCAGCCGTCCGCTAACGGGGCTGAGACCTGACCACTGAGACTTACTTATGGACAGCGCACTTTTTGTTCACCGCCTGCACTTTGCTTTCACCGCGACCTTTCACTATCTCTTCCCGCAGCTCACCATGGGGCTCGCTCTGCTCATCGTGGTCCTCAAGACGATCGCTCTGCGGCGCAACGACCCCAAATATCACGAAGCCGCGCGCTTTTGGGGAAGGATTTTTGGCATCAATTTCGTTCTAGGTGTAGTGACCGGTATTCCCATGGAATTCCAGTTCGGCACCAACTGGTCGGTATTTTCGCGCTTCGCGGGCGGCGTGATCGGCCAGACGCTGGGCATGGAGGGTATGTTCGCCTTTTTCCTCGAATCGGCGTTCCTCGGGTTATTTCTCTACGGAGAGAAGCGGCTGAGCCCGAAAGCGCACTGGCTCTCGGCAGTCGCGGTTTTTGTCGGTTCGTGGTTGTCGGGTTATTTCATCATCGCCACCGACGCTTTCATGCAGCATCCCGTCGGCTATTTCACTGCCGCCGACGGCAGCCTGCAACTGTCGAGCTTCTGGGATTTCGTCCTCAATCCCTGGGCGGGATGGCAATACGCCCACAACATGTGCGGAGCGGCGATCACCGGCGCCTTTATCATGACGGCAGTCGGCGCGTTTTATCTGCTCTCGGGCAAATGGACCGAATACGGCCGCATCTTCGTCAAGACGGGAGTGATTGCCGGTTGCCTGTTCAGCGTATTGCAGATTTTTCCGACTGGCGACGGTCAGGGCAAAATGGTTGCCGCTCAGCAGCCCGTAACTCTGGCGGCGATGGAAGGACTTTTCCAAGGCAGGACGGACGCGCCGCTGTTGATCCTGGGCCAACCCAACGAGCAGGAAGGCAAAATCGACAACCCACTCGAAGTTCCGGGAATGTTGAGCATGCTGACTTATAAACGCTGGAATGCCGGCGTCCGCGGACTCGATGCTTTCCCCAAGCAAGACTGGCCGGGGAACATCCCCTTGCTCTATTACAGCTACCACATCATGGTGGGTCTCGGGACGTTCTTCGTCGCGGTCATGGTGGTCGCGTTGTTTCTGCTATGGACCGGAAGGCTGTTTCACGCCCGCTGGATGCTCTGGGTTCTGATGCTTTCCGCGCCCTTTCCGTATATCGCGAACACCGCAGGATGGATGACCGCTGAGCTGGGCCGCCAGCCCTGGCTCGTGTATGGACTGATGCGCACCGAAGACGGCTATTCCAGGTTGGTCTCGGCGGGGAACGGCATGTTTACTCTATTGGGGTTTATGGGTATGTACACTGTGCTTGGCATTCTGGGCCTGTTTCTGATCCGGCGGGAAATTGAGCGCGGGCCATTGGCCGAAAGTGAATCCCGATCCGGACTCCATCCGGCGGCGGAGGCAAGGTGAATATGGCGGGGCTTTGGTTCTGGATTGTCGCAGTGATGGTCGCGGCCTATGTCGTGCTCGACGGTTTCGATCTGGGCGCGGGTGTGATTTATCTGTTTGCAGCCAAGACCAACGACGAGCGACGCCAGGTGCTGCGCGCCATCGGCCCCGTCTGGGATGGCAACGAAGTTTGGCTGCTCGCTGCCGGCGGCACACTCTACTTTGCTTTCCCGCGGCTCTATGCCTCGAGTTTTAGCGGATTTTATCTGCCGCTGACGATTGTGTTGTGGCTGCTCATTCTCCGCGGCATCGGCATTGAATTCCGCGCCCACATCGAAAACCGGATGTGGCAGGATTTCTTCGATGTCGTTTTCAGCGGATCGAGCCTTCTGCTGGCGGTGTTTTTCGGAGCGGCACTGGGCAACGTGGTGCGGGGAGTGCCACTGGATTCCACCGGCTATTTCTTTGAACCGCTCTGGACGAATTTCAAACTCAGTTCGCGGATCGGCATCCTCGATTGGTATACCGTACTCATCGCCGTGCTGGCGCTGGTGACCTTGACCGCGCATGGCTCGTACTACGTCGCGCTCAAAACCGACGCGGATCTTGGACGCCGCGCCCGCGGTTTCGCCTTGTTGTGCTGGCCCCTGCAGTTTTTTCTGACCGTCATCTCCCTGGTTGCCACGTATTTCATCCGCCCCGACATTATGACGAACTACGCGAAGCACCCGATTGGAATCCTCGTTCCGATCGTGGTTGTCGTCAGCCTGGCCGTCATGCTCTGGGCCAATCCCAACGGCAAAGAGAAACTGGCTTTCGTCGCCTCCAGCCTGTATGTCACCTTCATGCTGGTGGGCGCGGCGTTCGCTCTCTATCCCGTCGTTCTGCCCGCCCGCGATCACCAATACGACCTCACCATTTACAACACCGCCGCCGGAAGTCACGGACTCAGCGTCGGCCTGGTCTGGTGGACGTTTGCCGCCGTACTGGCAGTTTCTTATTTTGCTTTCGTCTACCGCAAGTTTCGCGGCAAGGTGCAAGCGGGAGAAGGGCACTACTAGCGATTGCAGAAGTTAGAGGTCAGATTGCAGAAGTGTCCTCTGAGGTCAGAAGTCAGAGGTCAGATTGCAGAGGTGAAAAACTCCAAGCGCACGCAGCCGTGTGAACCTAGAGATTTCACCTACAATCTGACCTCTAACCTCTGACCTCAGCGTTCCCCTCCCGTATAATCTCCAAATGAGCGCTCATTCCCATCCTCCAGGCCAGCAGCAGCCCACTCCACAACCTTTGCCCGGCGTCAACGCCATCATCGCCGTCGGTTCCGGCAAGGGCGGAGTCGGCAAGACCACGCTCTCGGTCAATTTGGCCATCGCTCTCAGCAAGATGGGCCACAAAGTAGGACTGCTCGACGGCGACGTCTACGGCCCGAACGTTCCGCTCATGCTCGGAACCAACGAGCAGCCCAAAGTGCAGGGCGAAGGCCAGATCGCACCCATCAATTCGCATGGGCTCAAGGTGATCTCGGTAGGATTCCTCAATCCCGGAGACAAGCCGCTCATCTGGCGTGGTCCCATGCTGCATTCGATCATGAAGCAGTTTCTGGGATCGGTGCAATGGGGACTGCTCGACTACCTGATCATCGATCTGCCTCCCGGAACTGGCGATGTGGCGCTCTCGCTGATTCAGACCGTGCCGCTCACGGGCGCCATCATCGTCTCTACTCCGTCCGACGTTGCGCTGCAGGATGCGCGCAAAGCGATCGAGATGTTTCGCCAGATGAAGGTCGATATCGTGGGCATGGTCGAAAACATGAGTTACTTCGTGTGCCCGCATTGTCAGCACGAAATCGACATCTTCTCGCGCGGCGGAGCCGAGAAAACGGCGAAGCAATTCGACATCGCTTATCTGGGAAACGTCGAGCTCGATCCCGAGATTCGCAAATCCGGCGATGGCGGCACTCCGGCCGTACTTCAAGGCGAAAACTCACCGCACGCAAAATCGCTGTTCACCTTCGCCCGCAATGTGGTGGCGCGAGTCGAAGAGATCAAAGCCAGCAGCTCGGAGAGCGTGATTCAGATCCAGTAGTGCGCGGAACCGTCAATTTGACGGTTCCGCGTCGTTGGCTCAATCCCTATTTGAATTGCAAGTGCAACTGGTGGAGCCCGAGCGGAGCTGCGTCGGTCCCGGCGTTGTAGACGACAATCCGCACCAAGTAATCGCCGTTCGCTCCGGTCGGCAGGCCCTGCCAGCCACTTGAATAAACGCCATTGGGCGTTGTCAAAGGCACTTCTCCCGATAGTGCATACCAGTCTGTTCCGTCGGAGGTGTACTCCGCCTGAGCATAGCTTCCGCTCGGCAGAACTCTGCCCGCAACCGAGATTGCGAAGCGGACCGCCGACGCGTTCGACATATCAATTTGTTCGCGATCCAGCGCGTTCCCGACTTCGCTTGTGCCTTCACTCGCCTTGAACCCGTCCCCACAAAAGAAGCTGTAGTCGGGGGGAGCGGGTGAGGTTCCAGGCGGTCCTTGTGGTCCCTCGGGTCCGATCGGGCCTGGAGATCCGGTCGAGCCGGTGTATCCTTTCTGCCCCTGTGCTCCTTGCGGTCCGGGCGGACCCACCAGAGAGTGATAGCTGTTTCCATTGTCGGACTCAAGAATCATGCCGCTGGCGATCGACAGCGTGTACTGCCCTACTGCCGGCGTCGGGAGGGGCAGTCCAAGGTCGACGAACGTGATGGCAGACTGTGCAGAGTTTCCGGACTGAGGCTGTACATTCAACGGACCGCTGCAATTCGTGCCTGGATTGCCGCTGGTGCACTGCGCCCACGACACTCCAGACAGCAGGCTTAACATGCAGATCAATAAATAGTGTTTCATTTCGTCTCCTTAAGGAATAGCCGCGGCGGCTTCGTTGCTATAGCCGCTTTCGTTGTTGCCGTGCACCGCGGTGGTGACGTAATAGAGCGTTTGATTCGGAGTTACTTGGACGTCGGTATAAGTTGTCGTGACGATTCCAGAGCCTATCTTTGTATATGGGCCACCAAGCGTGGTGCTGCGGTAAACGTTATAATTTGCCGCATTCTGACTGGCGTTCCAGTTTAGAGTTACGGAATGCCCAGTAACTTGCACCGAGGCATTGCCGCTGAGTGTTACACTGCCTTGAATCCCCTGCGCGAAGCTGAAGCTCAGGCAGCCGAGCATCATACAGGTCGGGAATAGCTTTTTCATCGTTTCACGCTCGCATCGGTTTCATGGCGGGTCGCGCGCCGGGCGATCCGCAGACACGAATCCTGCGAGCCGCCACAGCAAGAGAGCACCGCCGAGGTTCGAGTTATTTAAGTTGTCAGGTTGGCACTACGGAACAGCGGTTCGGGTGAACCGCCGAGCTGGAGTGCCGTCATCAAATTCCGGCGGACCTGCATCGCTGCCGCTGGGCGCCGGATGACGCGTGGCGATGGAGTTACTTTCGCAGAAGGTACGGATCGCTGTCGGTGATTGCCGTACATACAATTCGTGATGAATGCACTAGTGAGTAATTTGGAGTCTAACTCTTGATCCAGGCCTAGCGCTCGATCTACTAACTGCGAAATCGCGCTAGCCTGTACAGCGAGTCCGCTGTCTCATCTTTCAGCACGAGGCTTGCCACCATCTCGCCGAGCGCGGGGCCATGCTTGAATCCGTGCCCTGAGCCGCCGCCGAGGATCCACACATTCGCGTTCGCCGGATGCCGGTCGACGATGAAGTTATGGTCGATGGTGTTTTCGTATTGGCAGACGCGCGTTTCGACCAGCGGCGCGTCTTTCATTCCCGGAAAACGGTAAGCAAGGTAGCGCCGCGCCTCGGCGAGCCGATCTTCGCTTACCAGGCGCTGGCCCGAAGTCGGATCGAACTCCGGCCCGCGCGTGTCGTTGGCCATTTTGAAGCCGCGCCCTTGGTTGTCGGGGATTCCATACATGAAATGTTCGCTGTGATCGCCCCACACCGGCACGTTGCCCTCGTTATAGCGCGGATCGCCGGCGGGCGTGCCGAAGAAAAACACGTCCTGCTTGGTCGAAACAAAATGTGGCCCGACCGTGCCAGGAAACAGCTTTCCCAGCCACGGCCCACAAGCGAACACATAGCGGTCAGCGACGAGGGATGTACCGCGGGATGTACCGCCAGCTGAGTCGCCGGATGAAACATCGGTCAACGGCAGGGCTTTCCACTGGCCGCTGTCGAGATCGTGCGCTGCGACCGCTGCCTGTCGATACTCGCCTCCCTCGGCCACGAACTGCTCGACCACCGCTTGCGCCGACGCGCGGGCGAGTAAGTATCCGCTGTGTGGTTCGTAGATGCCCCACGCGACGGTTTCGAAATTGATCTGCGGCCAGCGGTGCTTGAGTTCGTTCACGGCGAGTTGCTCGAAAGGGATTCCGGCGTCCTTCAGCAAGGGAAGCGAGCCGCGCCCGAATGCGTCATCGTCCTCGGCAATCCACAGCACTCCGATGGGGAAAAAGAATTTCCGCTTCCACTGGGCTTCGTGCTGCTTCCAGAGATCGAGCGCGCGCGCCGCCAGTTTCGTATAAGGCTGATCGGGCCCGTAAGCGCCGCGGATCACCCGCGTCTCCCCGCCCGAAGACGACCGCGAATTTCCCGGACCCCAGGCGTCGAGCAGCGTAACCCGCGCTCCGGCGCGAAGAAGATAAAGAGCGGTCCATCCGCCGAATGCGCCCGCGCCGATGACTGCGATGTGAGGTTTGGTGGCCATGCTCGGGCAGTATATCGCGGAGACCTGGGGTTGCAACCGCCGACCGGTGTGGGACGATTCGAGTCGTGACTATAGTGCGATGCCGGGCAAAGCCGCGAGCATCTAAGTAAGTGTGACACTCCATACAACACTCCCGCGAGACAACGAAGAATTTCGGCTGTTTGGCGTCTATGAAGCTTCCAGTGCCAAGGAGCACACCGCCGCCGGTAAATTGCTAAGGCCGCATCACAGCTCATCCCATCCGGCATATTTAAAGCTGCTTAGCGATCTCCGGGCTATACGGACGGAATGCAATGAAGGCATGCTCGCAATCGCGGCACATCGCAGGAAGATGCTAGGGGTTCCAACCCAGCATTGACTGAAAGCGTGCGTAGGCACCGGGGTTTTCGGAAGTTAGGCGAATCGGATAACAATCGGAAAGAGGAGGCTCGAATCATGTACAACATCGGACGCGGCAAAAGTGGCGGCGTAGTATTGCAATGCAAAGCGTGCTCTCACGTCGAGCGCGTGAACGAGTTCGATGACCGGCTGGGTAGCCGTCGCACGCAGGCGGCGCAAGCAATGCTGGCTCACACGCGCAGCGAGCACGGCAGAGAGCCGGTCGGCAGGCCAATGTCCATGACCCTGGAGTCGCGGGTCTGACAGGTGACTATGGCAACCGTATGGGTAATGCTGGGCAACGCCTTCTACCTTGCACTGGTGCTCAATGGCTGGGTGCGCGTTGACGATTATGTCGATGGGCACGGTCTGGTGGCAATGGTCCCAATCGCGGCTGAACTCAAACCCTCCGCTCGCCCCCACTAGCGATCGCGCCCGGTCCCACCCAAAATCCGGCATTTAGGGTGGCAAAGTGGTCTGACAGCTTTTGCAGCTTCTGTCTCTAGCCTTCCCCATCCTTGACACCCTCTCCACCACTCCCTAGAATTCCATTAGGCGCGGTGGAATCCTAATCTAAGCCACTGCATCTAAAGAATTTAGAGGAGCGCTTCGGCTCCGAGACTCGGTAGATATCGAAATGCCACCAGGGCCAGCGGGCGGACGGGAACGGGAAATCCTGACCGCCATCGTCGAGACATTCATTGCCAGCGGAGAGCCGGTGGGTTCGCGCACCCTCGCGCGTGCCAGCCGCGAAGGATTGAGTGCGGCTACGATTCGCAATGTGATGGCCGATCTGGCCGACGCTGGATTCCTGGAGCAGCCGCATACTTCCGCGGGGCGCGTGCCTACGGCGGAAGCGTATCGATATTACGTCGAGCAGCTGAGCGGCGAGGCCCATCTTTCGCACGAGAATCAGAGCATTATTCAAGACACTTTGACCGGCGTAAGCGATGTGCAGGAGTTCATGGAGCGGACTTCGCATGTGCTCTCGCTGATCTCGCACGGCGTTGGCGTCACGGTGGCCACGAGCGGGCCCCGCAATGCGCTGGAGCATGTTTATTTTTCGCGTCTCGGCGATGCCAAGGTGCTGGCGGTGGTGGTCGCGCGGTCCGGAGTGGTGCGCGATCGGGTCCTGCGGCTGGACATTCCGCAGTCGGATCTGGATTTGGCCGCGCGCTACATCAACGAAAATTTTCGCGGCTGGACGATGAGCGACATGCGCGCCGAACTGGCTCGGCGCCTCGAACAGGAACGCAGCGAGTACGACCGGCTGATGAAGTCCCTCGATCAGCTCTACAAGCAGGGAGCGCTGGCGGCGACGGACG
This sequence comes from Acidobacteriaceae bacterium, assembly GCA_003162935.1. Taxonomy (GTDB): domain Bacteria; phylum Acidobacteriota; class Terriglobia; order Terriglobales; family Acidobacteriaceae; genus Acidiflorens. The sequence goes on along the minus strand of PLUW01000070.1, from coordinate 41,101 downwards.
ACACCCAGGCGGTATTCGTCGAAGGCGCGGCGAACTTAGTTACGAACCTCGGGACGAATCAGGCGACGGGAGAGGAAGATCGTCAGCGCCTACAGGAAATGCTACGGACGCTTGAGGAAAAAGAAAAGGTTGTGAAGTTGCTAGGCGCCTATCTTGATACGCGGCAGGAGGCGGTCCGCGTAGTGATTGGGCTCGACGAGGCGATGCCGGCTTCGAATTTGCAGAATTTCGTCCTGATTGGCGCTCCGGCGCGCGTCGGCGGCGAAGTGATGGGGTCGCTGGCCGTGATTGGGCCGACGCGGCTGGATTATCAGCACACCATGTCGGCGGTGTCGTATATCGCGCGGCTGTTCGACAAACTTTTGAATGAATCGGAGTAAGTGAGCAGCATGGGTAAGGGAAACGGAAAAACCAAAGGGAACGTTGATCTTGAGCACGAGCTTCCGGCAGCGGAAGACGCGGAAGAATCTGCGGCTCCCGCGCCTGTGGGCATAGCGGCGGAGAACGCAGCGGCGTCGGAAACCGAGCAACTGAAGGCGGAACGCGACGCACTGCTCGATCGCTTGGCCCGCCTGCAGGCGGAATTCGACAATGCGCGCAAGCGCGCGGTGCGCGAGCAGCAGGAGTTTCGCGAGTTCGCCGCGGCGGACGTCATCAAGAATGTTCTGCCCATCCTCGACAGTTTTGAGCGCGCTTTGAAAGCCGGCGGTGACGCCTCCGACTTTCGCAGTGGCATCGAGTTGATCTACCGCCAGTTTCAGGATGCGCTGCAGAAAATTGGAGTGCAGGCGATTGCGGCGGTGGGGCAGCCGTTTGATCCCAGAGTTCACGAAGCGATCGAAATGGTGGATACGACCGAAACGCCGGACCATCATGTGCTCGAGGAATTGCAGCGTGGCTACAAGTTCAAGGAGCGCCTGCTGCGTCCGGCCATGGTGCGGGTGGCTCGCAACAGCCAGGGATAGCTTCGATTCATTTGCTTACCTGCAAAAACGTCGTCAGTCGTTGGCCGCTAGTCGTTCGGGAGTTTGCCGTTCTGCCAACGGCCGAGGGCTAACGAGCAGCGACTAACGACCGACGACCGAATACAAACAGTGGGGGAGTTTTTGGCCGCAAACACAAAACGCGACTATTACGAGGTGTTGGGCGTCACCCGAGCGTCGACCGACGTTGAAATCAAGAGCGCGTACCGCAAGCTGGCGATGACGCACCATCCCGACCGCAACCCGGACAATCCCGAAGCGGAAGAGAAGTTCAAGGAGATCACCGAAGCCTACGCGATCCTCGCCGACAGCGAGAAGCGGTCTTTATATGACCGCTTCGGGCACGCCGGACTGGGCGGCGGCGCTGGCGGTCCGGCAGGATTCGATCCTGCCATCTTCCAGGATTTCGGCGATATCTTTGGCGACATTTTCGGCTTCGACATGTTCGGGCAGGGCGGCCGCCGCCGCAGCCGCGCCCAGCGCGGGGCCGATCTCCGCGAAGATCTGAACCTCGAATTTGAGGAAGCTGTCTTTGGCGTCGACAAAAAAGTGAACGTCCGCCGCCATGAGACCTGCGATTCCTGCCGCGGCAGCGGCGCGGCGTCGGGCAAAGCTCCGGTGGCGTGCAAGTCGTGCAACGGACGAGGCCAGGTGCGCTATCAGCAAGGCTTTTTCAGCATCGCTCGAACCTGCCCCACCTGCCAGGGCGCGGGCAGCGTTGTCACCGATCCCTGCGCGAAGTGCAGAGGCGAGGGCCGCTTGCTGCGCGAGCGCGTGGTCGAAGCCAAAGTCCCTGCGGGAGTAGAGGACGGCACGCGCATTCGTTTCACCGGACTCGGCGAAGCGGGCGCGTTCAGCGGGCCGGCCGGAGATTTGTATATTGTCCTGCACGTCAAAGAGCATGTTTTCTTTGAACGAGAGGGCAACGACCTGCACTGCGTGGTCCCGATCTCTTTTCCGCAAGCGGCGCTGGGAACTGAAATTCTGGTTCCGACGCTGGAGGGAGAGCACAAGCTGAAAGTTCCCGAAGGTACGCAGTCGGGCACTTCGTTTCGCATAAAAAACAAAGGTGTGCCCGTTCTGAATGGGCATGGCGCAGGCGATTTGTACGTCGAGGTGCGAATTCAAACGCCGGGGAAGCTGAATAAGCGTCAGCGCGAGCTGCTGGCCGAACTGGGAGAACTGGCTCCAGTGGAAAACAAGCCGCAGAGCCGGTCGCTGTTGGGACGCGTGAAAGATATGTTTGTGTAAGGCAGCTCTCAGCTGTCAGTTCTCAGTTTTCAGCAAGAGACGCCGACTCTATCAATTTCCCTGCATTCAGATGAATGAGCCGTTACTGAGAGCTGAAAACTGAGAGCTGAGAGCTGGTTTATGACACGCCGCCGTTGGATCGCCGACGAAGTATCTGGAGATACCGCCGCGCTGGTCGGCGAGCATGCCGCTCATCTTGCTCGCGTGCTCCGCGCCGAAGTCGGGCAGGAGTTCGACATTGCAACCGGCGACGACATTCGCCGCGGAACTATAACCACGATCTCCTACGATCGCGTGGAGTTCGCGCTTGGCGTAAAGGCACACCGTAAGCGAAAGCTCACATCGCTGAGCGGCCCTCCGAAGATCACGCTGGCCCTCGCCATCTTCAAGTTCGATCGTATGGAGTGGGCGATCGAGAAGTGCACCGAGATCGGCGTAGCCCGCATCATTCCCGTCATTGCCCGGCGGAGCGATGCTCATCTGGCTGCGGCCGCTGTGAAGCGCCACGAACGCTGGCTGCGCATCGTGCGTCAGGCGGCGGAGCAATCGCGCCGCGCGGCGCCTCCTGAGATCGCGGCTCCCGTCAAACTGAAGGAGCTTGGTAGCGTGGTTTCGGCGGAATCGGCGACCCGCGTTGTTCTAGCCGAGTCGGAAGAAGACACGCGTCTCGCGGATGCGTTGCAATCCTCGCCCAGCGAAATCGCGCTCGCCGTGGGCCCCGAAGGCGGATGGGCCGACGGAGAACTCTCCTGGTTCTACGACGAGGGATGGGTCGCGGCTTCGCTCGGCGACACAATTCTGCGAGCGGAAACCGCCGCCATTGTCGCGACGGCGCTGGCCCTCGAAGCCGTTCTTTGATTCCGCACAGCCTTCCACAAGCACCTCTGATATTCTCCGGCTAGAGACTCAACGTGGCTACAACCGTTCTACCTGCAGCGAAAATCGTTCCCGATGAGCGCCAGCAACAAGCCATCGCGCACGTCGATGGTCCCATGCTGGTCATCGCCGGCGCTGGCACGGGCAAGACCACCGTCCTCACGCAGCGCATCGCCAATCTCATCCGCGAGGGCCACGCGCGCGCCGACGAAATTCTCGCACTCACCTACACCGACAATTCCGCGGCGGAAATGCTGGCCCGCGTCCGCGCCGAACTCAAAGACACCGCCATTGACGGACTCCGGGCTTGCACCTTCCATGCCTGGGGCAACGGATTGCTGCAGCGCCGCGGCGCCGGTTTTGGCGTGCTCGACGAAAAAGATCTGTGGATATTCCTGCGCCGCCGCATTCGCGATCTTCGACTGAAGCACTTCGTGCGCGCAGCCAACGTCGGAGAGTTTCTCGACAGCCTGCTCGACTTCATGCGTCGTTGCCAGGACGAACTGGTCGGCCCCGCGGAATACAGTCGTTATGTAGAGCGCATTGAACGCGGCGAGGTCCCATTGCCTAGGGTTGCGAAGGCAAAGAAACAGGCGGATCTTGAGCCGGCGGAGATTCTCGAACGCTGCCAGGAGATTGCCCGCGTTTTCACCGCCGTCGAAGACATGCTCCGTGAGAACAATCTGGGCACCTTTGGCCACATGATTACCCGGGCCTATCAATTGTTGAAGGACGATCCGGCGCTGCTCGAGGAAGAGCGGAGCCGCACGCGCTTTCTGCTGGTGGATGAGTTCCAGGATGCGAACTTCGCGCAGAGCGAAATTATGTCGATGCTCGCCGGACGCGAGGCAAATGTTTTTGCCGTGGGCGATCCTGACCAGGCCATTTACAAGTTTCGCGGAGCTTCAAGCGAAGCATTTACCCTGTTCGCGAAGAATTTTCCCGCAACCCGAATCGTAGTGCTCGGGAAGAATCGCCGCTCTCTTTCGCCGATCCTGCGCTGCGCGTTTGGGATTGTGGCCGAAAATCCTCAAGTATTCGCGCCCCACAAGAAAAGGAAGGATTCGACCGCTTCGATCGCCGGTTCCATCGCGTATGAGCGAGCGCCCTTGGTATCGCTGCGCCATGAGGAGTCGGCGCAAGCCGGAAACAGGGATCCCGCGCCCCTCGTAGAAATCGTGCCCTGGGGCGACACCGAGGTCGAGGCCGCCGACCTCGCCGGTCGCATCCAGAAGACGCGTAAGGCCGAGCGCTGCAAGTGGAGCGATTTTGCCGTGCTCTATCGTCAGCACAGCCACCGCAACCAGTTGGTCCGTGAATTCACCGAACGCGGAATTCCATTCTCCATTGAAGGTTTGGACGTTCTAGATAGCCCCGAGGTTCGCGACGTCGTCGCCTGCCTGAGCGCCGCGGTCTCGCCCAACGATGCCGCCAGTCTGTTTCGCGTGGCGGCTCTGCCGCAGTTTGGCATCAGCCCCGTCGAACTGCGCGCCGCCATGAGGGCGGGTCGGCGGGAACTCGATCTGCGCGCCGTGCTGCAAAAGCTCGCCGGAGGGGCAGCCGTGCTCGAAACCGTGGCCCGCATGCACCGCGAAGTGGAGCAGGAAGGAGCGCGCGCGGATCACGCGGCGAAACTTGTAATCCGGAATTTCGACCTGGAGTCGCCGGCCATGGTCGCCGCGTTCCTGAAGTTTGTGGAAGGCTGGCACACGAAAGCCACCACGGAAACCGGAAGCCTTGCCGAATTCCTCGACTACCTCGACTACTTTGTGCAAGCCAAAGGCGGAGTTTCGCTCCCGCGTAGCCAGGATGACGCCGTGCAGCTCTTGACCGTGCATACCGCCAAGGGACTGGAGTATCGGCACGTGGCCATTGTTCGCGGCTCATCGACTTCGTTCCCGACACCCTACCGCGAGCCGCTGATTGCTTTTCCGCCCGAGCTGCGCACGTCGGACGCGGGCTCGACCGACGATAAGACATTGCACGAACAAGAGGAACGCCGCCTTTTCTATGTCGCGATGACGCGTGCCAAAGATACACTGGCGATCTACGCGAAACAGGGCACGGGCCAGAAGGATCCCCGCCCCACCAAGTTCTTGCGCGAGTTTATGGGCAGCTCGCCTTACAGAGGCTTCTGGTCGACTCGCCCGGCAGCGGCCGTGCAAGACGCTCTGTTTGCGGAAGAGGAACAGCGCATCGCCCTGGAGCGTTCGAATGTGGCGACCTGGTTGATGATGCGGCCGTCGGAGAATTTCTTCACCGGCCTCAGCGCGTCCTCGATTGGCACGTACGAAACGTGTCCGCTGCGCTTCAAGCTCGAACGCGAGTGGAACCTGCCGCGCGAGGTCCCCGCGGCGCTGCACTACGGAGCCGCCATGCACCGCGTGTTGCACACCTTCTACGATGCGCAGCGATATCAGAGGGAAGTCGTCGACGAAGATTTGCTGGAACTGTTTCGGTCCGATCTCGCGGCTGCGGGTATTGCCGACCGCTATCAGTACGATCTGTATTTGCGGCAGGGAAGGGAGCAGTTGCGGCAGTTCTTCGAGATCGCGCGCGCCGCTCCGCCACCCGAGGTGATTGAGACCGAACACAAGTTTGAATTGCTGGTGGGCTCGTCCAAACTAACCGGGCGCGTCGATCGCATGGATCGGACCGGCCCCGGCACCGTCGCCATCGTGGACTACAAAACCGGCAAGCCACAGTCGCAGGAGGACGCCGATGAGAGCCTGCAGCTCTCCTTATATGCGCTCGCGGCCAAGGAAACGCTGGGAAAACACGCCGATCGCCTCGTGCTCTATAACCTCGAAAACAACACGTCTGTCTCCACGACTCGCACCGACGCCGAACTCGAAGAAGCCAAGTTGCGCGTGCAAAAAGTGGCGGACGGAATCGCACAGGGCAAGTTCCACGCGAACCCCAAGTATCACTGCTCGTTCTGTCCCTATCGCAATTTGTGTCCGGCGACGGAGAAGTCGGTCGCAGCCTCGCAAAAGAAGCGCGTTCATTAACCGCACAATGCCGCAAAAAACTTTGGGGACGCTCATCGCGTCCCCTTTGTCGTTGCCTGTTGCAGTTGCTTAGTGCTTTTTGCTGCTTTTCTTCTTTGCTTTCTTTTTGGTTGCCATGGATCTATTCTCCCTTTCCATTCTTCATGGAATTTTTGCAACGATCAATTGTTGCAACTAGTTGAATGTATGAGCCAACGCAGAACGAAGTCAAGAGAAAAATGATCGAAACCGTCGCATGCGACACAGACCAAAGTCACCTGCGCGACTCGCGCGCGCAAGAAAAAGTTCGCGCGACCTCAAAAAGCATTCGCTGGTTCCTCTCTCATCACCGTTGTGCAATCGCAGGCGCTGCGAGCAGATGCTCGCCTTCGCGATTGCGCGCAGCGAGCTTCGCGAAGCTTTTCCACGATCTATAATGAGAGACGATTCCTGAGCGGCGCATCGCTTGGGAGAGCGTCCTAGAAAACGTAACGCAGCGAAGGAGCGCATTTATGGCTGGTTTGAGCGAGGTTGTGATCATCGCGGGATGCCGCACGCCGATCGGAAAATTTCAGGGAAGTCTGAGCGACATGACCGCGACGCAGATCGGTGCGGTCGCAGTCCGCGAAGCCGTCAAGCGCGCGAACCTGCAACCGCAGCAAGTCGACGAGTGCATCATGGGCAACGTCGTCTCTGCCGGACTCGGTCAAAATCCGGCGCGGCAGGCGGCACTGTTCGGCGGACTCGCTCCCGAAGTAGGTGCCATGACAATTAACAAGGTGTGCGGCTCGGGACTGAAGTCGGTCGCACTCGCCGCGCAGGCAATTCAAACCGGCAACAGTTCCATCGTCGTCGCCGGTGGCATGGAGTCGATGACCAACGCGCCCTATCTGCTGCCCAACGCCCGCAAGGGCTATCGCCTCGGCAACGGACTACTGGTCGACTCCATGGTGCACGACGGGCTCTGGGAAATTTACAACGACTATCACATGGGAGTGACGGGCGAGAACGTCGCCGAAAAGTACGGCATCACGCGCGAAGAGCAGGATGAGTTCGCCGTCAACTCGCATCGCAAAGCCATCGCCGCGCAGAAGGAAGGCCGTTTCAAATCGCAGATCGTTCCCGTGGAACTCCCGGCGAAGAAGAAAGGCCAGCCGCCTGTAATCTTTGACATAGACGAAGGCCCGCGCGAGGACACGACCATAGAAGTTTTACGTGCGCTCAAACCGGCCTTCAAGAAGGATGGCACCGTCACCGCCGGCAACGCTCCCGGAGTCAACGACGGAGCGGCCGCTCTGGTCGTCACCAGCGCTGCACGCGCGAAAGAGTTGGGGGCAGCGGCGATGGTCCGCATCGTGGCGCAGGCGACCAGCGGAGTCGAGCCGAAGTGGGTGATGATGGCTCCCGTGGGCGCCGTCCACAAAATCTGGGAGAAGACGGGCTGGAAGAAAGACGATGTCGATCTCTACGAACTGAACGAGGCCTTCTCGGTGCAAGCGCTCGGAGTCTGCAGCGAACTGGGGCTCGATATGAATCGCGTAAACGTCAATGGAGGCGCAGTTGCCCTCGGCCATCCCATCGGGGCCAGCGGAGCCCGCGTGCTCGTCACTTTGATCTACGAAATGATTCGCCGCGACGTGCATCGCGGGATTGCAGCGCTATGCCTGGGCGGCGGGAACGCGGTGGCGATGGCGGTGGAACGGTGATTTTAGCCGACTGTGAGCGCACTGAGCTTACGTCGCACATCCTTTAGAGCGTAAATGCTGGCCGTTCCATTTTTTCGTCTGCTGAGATGTTCTTGGTAGGACGCGATAGCCCTCTTTCGCTGGCCAATCTTGTCCTGTATCGAAGCGATGCGGCAATAACAATCGGCAATCAGGGAGCGCGCGCTTCGAATACCTTCGCCACAGGGCCCGTAAGCCAGTTCATCCTCACCCCAACTTATGAGCCAGCGATAGAGCTTGAGGGCTTTCGTTGGCTGCTCCAACATGTCCAGGGTGCCCGCATAGCCCCAAATCGCAAGCGGGCAATACGGCCCATGTTGTAGTGCCTTCAGATCGTATTGCAGAGCTTTGCGATATTGTCGTTGCTCGTAATATGTCAGTGCCAAGCGGGAGAGAAGCCAATGGTTGGTAGGCTCTTGTTTCAAACGTCCACGAATCAAGCGGCGAGCTAGCGGCCACTTCTCTCTCGCCATCGCATCTTCGATGGCTCGTGATGCACGACGCTCTTTGGGACTAAGCACAACAGGATTGTAGCCCTTCGAGGATTGTGGCGGGGCTGCGCCCCGCTTGGACGGGCGAGGGCGCCCGTCCCACATGAGCGAACCGCCTACTTCGCCGCCGCGCCCGCCCCCGCCGCCGCGACCGGCAGCGTAATCGTGAACACCGCCCCTCCATCCGGAGCCGTCGCCGCTTCGATATTCCCGCCATGCTCGCGCAGCACGGTCTTGCAGATACTGAGCCCCAACCCAGTCCCGCGCCCCGGACGCTTGGTGGTGAAAAAGGGATCGAAAATATGTTCGAGATTCTCGGGCGCGATTCCCGGACCATCGTCCTGAAACACAATCCATACCGAGTCGGGTTTGCGTCCGATACGAATACGAATCGTGCCTTTCTCGCGCCCTTCGCGGATCGCCTGCTCCGCATTCAGCAGTAAATTCAAGAACACCTGCATCAGTTGATTCGGGTCGGCCACAACCGCCGGGATCGCCGGATCGGGCAGAAAATCCACGGCGATGTTGCTCTTGCGTAGCGGATAGGCCTGCATCTGTACCGTGCGTTGCACCAACTCGTTCAGATCGACCGGGCTGCGCCCCGGAGCCGGAGGCCGGGCGAAGTATTGCAGGTTCTGCACAATGTCGGCTGCGCGGCGCGCCTCCTGACGCAGAGCTGCAATCGGCTTGCGCGCGGCTTCGCTGGTCTCCAATTCTTGCAGCAGTTCGGAATTGCCCAAAATGACGGTCAGCGGATTATTGAGCTCGTGGGCGAAGCCGCCGATCATCTGCCCCATGGCCGCCAGGCGTTCGCTCTGAATAATCTGCTGCTCCAGCTTTTTCTCTTTCGTCACATCGCGGACGGAGACAATAACGCCCGCAGGTTTGCCTTCGGCATCCAACAGCGGACTGGCCACTCCCAACATCGTGCGCCAGCTGCCATCGCGGTGCGCCGAGCCGTATTCGCACGAGGCCAGCGCACTCTCGCCAGTGGCGACCTTTCGGTAGAGCGCGGCGAGCTCGGGAGAAGTGTGCTCCTCGCTTTCCACGTTCTTGCCCATGAGATGCTCGGGCCCGTAGCCGAGCAGTTCGGCAATGCGCGGGCTTACAAACGTGTATTGCCCCTTCAGATCGAGCACCAGAATCAGATCCGGAAAACTTTCGAGCAAATGCCGCTGGAACTCTTCCTGCCGGCGCAACTGCTTTTCGAGCGCGCGCTTCTCGGTGACGTCGACCAGCGTGCCCTGATAGCGCACCAATCTTCCCTCTTCCATCACGCCGGAGGAAGTGTCGACGCAGACGGCGACGCCGCCATCTTTTCGCCGCAGGCGAACCTCGCGCGTACGCGTGCTTCCGCTCTGGCTGGCTTCGCGTCCCAGCACCGGATCGCCGCCGGTGTCCACATTCAGTCGCTCGGGCGGCAGGTTGAGCAGCTCTTCTTTGCTGGCGTATCCCAAAATCGAGACCAGCGCCGGATTCACCTCGACCAGCTTGCCTTCGGGGTTGCTGATGTACACGCCTTCCTGCAAAGATTCGAATAACTGCGTGAAGCGTTGTTCCTTCTCGCGCTGCCCGGTGATGTCGCGCGCCAGCACGCTCGCCCCCGTAACCTCGTCGCCCTTCACCAGGGCGTTGACCACGCAATCGTAGAAAAGCCGGCGGGAGCCGTCTTTAAGGCGGACTTCGACCACTCCCGACCAGGTTCGTTTCTCGATAAATCGCGCCAGGCTCGCAGATTCTTCCGTACGCAGCGGCGCGCCCAGGAACTCTTCGAGTCTGTGACCCACCACTTGCGTATACGGAACGCCGAGAGTTTCCGTGGTCCGCCGGTTTACGGTTTTCAGCGTCCCATCGAGCGAGATCGCGAGCGCCACGTCGTCCAGCGAATCGATCAGTTCCTTGAAGTTGCGCTGCGAGCGCATGATCAGTTGGCCTAGCTGATCCAGTTGCTCGTCGGAGGGTGTGATTCCCGCCTGGGCCTGGAAGCCCTGCAAAATCTGCCTTAACTCCGCTACCTCGCGTTTGCGTCCGAAAGCGTACGCAGCAAACAAGATGGCGAGCGCGAAAAGTCCTGCGGGAATGGCCCACAGCCGGTAGGGCAGGTCTTTCAGTTCTTGCCACGACAACGCGGCCAACGCCGCCGCAAACAAAACCAGCAGGCCGAGCGCCCATCGCCACAACTGGCTTTCTTCGCGGTTCAGCCGGTTGGAGGCCCGCTCGGAGCGGTTCGAGGTGGGATCGTTGTCGACCATGGGGGAACCCTCTGACGCAACAAAACGATTCTCAAGAACCACCGACCGTTTTCGTCAGATTACCCTTAGCGTAGCACCGAAAGCGCCCCGCTCCGCCAGAAGCTTCCGTCATGTTCCATCACGGTAACCGGGTGATGACCATCACATCCGTCCAGTTCGGCCTGGTCTAGTATGTCGGCTAGGATCTCCCATCCTGCGCTCGCCCCTTCGTGTGCCTACGGGTGCCCTTTTGCTCTATAAAACTCTGAGTGCCGCCGTCTACGGCATTGACGCCAATATTATCGAAGTGGAAGTGGATGTCTCCGGCATGAAGATGCAGGAGGATCACTTCCATACCGTCGGCCTGCCCGATGCCGCCGTCCGCGAAAGCCGCGACCGTGTGCGCTCGGCGCTGAAGAACTGCGGCTACGATATTCCTCCCACCCAGATCACCATCAATCTGGCGCCCGCCGACATCCGCAAGGAAGGTTCGGGTTTCGACCTGCCCATGGCCCTCGGCATTCTCGGCGCCTACGGCGGTCTGAATAAGAAGGAGGTCCCCGATGCGCTGTTTGTCGGCGAGCTCTCCCTCGACGGACGAGTGCGCGGAGTGCGCGGCGCTTTGCCCATCGCGATCGAGGCGCGCCGGACGAAGGTCAAACGCCTGGTCGTGCCCGAAGTCAACGCCCGCGAAGCGGCCATGGTCGGCGACGTGGAAGTCTACCCCGTCAAGTCACTGCTGGAAGTCATTCATTTGATCAACTCGGGCAACGGCGTCTCCCGCTTGCAGGTCGATACCGGTCAACTGCTCAATGAGGCACAACAGTTCCACGTCGATTTCAAAGACGTTCGCGGCCAGCAAACCGCCAAACGAGCGCTCGAAGTCGCCTGCGCCGGTGGTCACAACATCCTGATGATCGGCCCTCCGGGGTCCGGAAAAACCATGCTGGCGAAACGCATGCCCACCATCCTGCCGCCGTTTACGTTCGAAGAAGCGCTGGAGACCACCAAGATTCACAGCGTGGCGGGCGTGCTCGATGCGCGCGCCGGACTCGTCGGCCTGCGTCCGTTTCGCGCCCCTCATCACACCATCTCCGACGCGGGCTTGATCGGGGGCGGCGCCATCCCCCGGCCCGGCGAAGTTTCTCTCGCTCACAATGGCGTGCTGTTTCTCGACGAATTCCCGGAATTCCCGCGCAACGTTCTCGATGTCATGCGCCAGCCCCTCGAAGACGGCACCGTCTGTATCGCCCGCGCCGCCATGTCTTTGACTTTTCCGGCGCGCTTTATGCTGGCCGCCGCCATGAATCCTTGCCCCTGCGGATTTCACAACGACCGCACACGGGAATGCCATTGCACGCCGCCCATGATCCAGCGCTACATCTCGAAAATTTCGGGCCCGCTGCTCGACCGCATCGACATCCACATCGACGTTCCCGCGGTGAACTACAAAGAACTGCGCAGTACGAAGGAGGCAGAGAGTTCAGCCAGCATCCTCGAGCGCGTGGTCCGCGCCCGTGACGTTCAGTTGAAACGCTTTTCCGCTGGACGCGAAAAGGTTTACTGCAACGCCCAAATGCCCACGCAGTTGATTCGGAAGTTCTGCGAACTCTCAGCCGATTGCGAGCGCCTGCTCGAACGCGCCATGGCGCAACAAGGACTCAGCGCCCGCGCCCACGACCGCATCCTGAAAGTAGCGCGCACGGTCGCCGACCTGGACGGCATACCGCAGCTGGAGCCGAAACACATCGCCGAGGCGATTCAGTATCGAACGCTGGACCGGACGTATTGGGTGTGACGTTCCGTAAGAGGGACAGCGCCGATGGCGCAGCTCCTAAATCAGGCCGAGGCAAGGCTCTTTTGCAGCCGGACCGGAAACGGCCTGATCTTCGGCAGCCTATTCTTTTGGGCCTTCCAAAGATCGTAACTAAGCTGCATCTTTAGCCAAAACTCAGGGGACGTGTACGGCATTGCCTTTGCCAGGCGCACGCTCATCACCGCTGAAATACCGGCGCGGCCGTTCAGTATCCGGGAGAGATTTGGCCGCGTCACTCCCAAGCGCTTGGCCGCCTCCTTCACCGTCATGTCGCCCAGATAGTCCTTCAAAACTTCGCCGGGGTGGGATGGATGGAAAAGCATAGTCGGTCTCCTAGTGGTAATCCTTGTAATCGACGAGAATCGCGTCCTCGCCCTCGAACGCAAACGTGAGCCGCCAGTTCCCGCTCACCCGCACCGCCCAGTGCCCCGCCAGTTCGCCTTTGAGCGGATGCAGTACGTACCCGGGCGCATTCATATTGGCTGGGCAGGTCGCCGCATCCAAGGCGGATAACAGCCTTCGGAGACGGGTTGCGTGTTCCGGTTGAATGCCAGCCTTCGAGCCGGTCTCGGCAAACTGCTTGATGCCCTTGTGCCGATAGCCCTTGAGCATGTGTAAAGTGTAGCAATACACAATACTGCCGATCAAGAGGAAATTGGCGCGCGTCCGGCACGGGAAGTCGGCGCAGGTGGGACTAGGTGCGGCGGTCGTTGGACAGAAGTCCGTTTACGGCAAGCGATGGCCCGATGATCCGATGTCTCGCTCAGTCGGCGGCGGCCCCGCTGCTGCTGGACTTGTCGTCGTCCGACAGTTTGTTCTTCTCCTCCTGCCGCAACCGAAGTGCGCGGTTCGAGGGCAGGCCGGCATCGCGGATCTTATACAGCAGCGCGCGATAGCTGATGCCCAGCGTGCGCGCCGCTTGTTTGCGGTTCCAGTGATGATGTTGCAGCACCTTCAGGATGACTTTGCGCTCCAGTTCGCGCACGCACTGCCGGGTCATCTTCTTCAGTGAGATCGGGCCGTCCAACGAGATCTCGGAATTGAAATAATCCGGTTCGCGCGCCACCAGATCGCTCGTGATCACGTCTTCATGGCCCAGAATCACGTAGCGCTTGATGAGATTCTCCAGTTCGCGGATGTTTCCCGGCCAGTGATACTTCCGCAGCACCGCCAGCGTTTCACTCGACAACGGACGCGCCTTGCAGTTGAACTTGCGGTTGTAGTATTCGAGAAAATAAGCGGCCAAGTTTTCAATGTCGCCGCGTCGTTCCCGCAGCGCCGGCATGCGTATGTTCACGACGTTGATGCGATAGTAAAGATCCTGGCGGAACGTCCCGGCTTCAATCTCCGCTTCCAGGTTCCGGTTGGTCGCGCACACCACCCGCACCTCGACCTTTTTGTCTTCCTGGGCGCCGATCCGGCAGAACTGGCCATCCTGCAATAACTGCAAGAGCTTGGATTGCAGCGACATGTCGAGCTCTGAAATTTCGTCGAGAAACAGCGTTCCCCGATGGGCCAGTTCGACCCGCCCCGGCTTCGACCCAAAGGCGCCGGTAAACGCTCCCTTTTCGTAGCCGAACAGTTCGCTTTCCAGCAAGGTTCCAGGAATCGCCGGACAGTTCACTTTCACATACGGTCCCACCTTCCACGGAGACAGTCCATGGATGAGCCGGGCAATGATGTCTTTTCCGGTGCCGCTCTCGCCGGTGATCAGGACGGGAACATTGGCGGCGGCCACTTTGCCCAACCGCGAACGCACCGCTTGCATGATGTCGGAGTTGCCGAAGATGATTTGGTCGGGGGGAAGCTCGCCGAGCGATTGCGCCAGCGCATTTACCGAAAGCGTCGTCATAAGAGTGAGTGCCCCATTGCGGCGATTGTGTTCATCCGCATGCACTAAAAGTGCACCTGAAGCGCCAAACTAGGGGGTCGACCCGAGCGGCAGGGGAGTTTTCAGGTAACGCTCAATTTATGAATGGCTTAGGGTCATCTTATCTCGAAAGGGCCAAACTTCGGCATGGCACCGATGGACCACGGTGAGGCCGGTCCAAAAAGAGAAAAATAGTTCACACTGGAGTACTAGCTTTTCTCATACTTCTCCCCGAATCAGCACTGTCAGTGCGCAAGGGGTGGGCGAACTTCAGGCCCAGTAGATGGTAGGCATCAAAATGTCGGACCCACACAGCCTTGGCGCGAATGACGCGGGAAGACTCCTTCAAACCGGGGGTGGGCTCGACAGGAGCGCTCGGAATCTCCAGGGAAACCACGGCCGAATGCGGCAAAGAACGACGAACTGCGACCAACGCACCCCCAGCAGAGATGTTCAGCGCCGTGGCGAACTCCAGCGAATCCTGGTCGCTTGCATCCCGTGAGCGGACAAAAACCGGAATGGCCAGGTGCAACCGGGCCCATCTTCGTTCTTCCTTCTTAGATAAGCTACTAGGCACGTGTCCGATCCACCCCTGGCAGGTATAAGCATCGGAAGAGCCGCATCTGAGGGGCCAAAGTCAGGAGAGAGCTCGGCCAAACCCGGGTTTATCCCAAATCGCGCCCCCAACACGGTAACTGCTAGATCTTTCGCTTGGTTTTCGGGCCCAATGTGTGACCTTTGGGCATCATAAATAAGTGCAAATGTTTGCTCTTTGGCGCCGACGTTTCCAATTGACAGCCTCCTGCCCCTGACTTAGTATGAGCTATCCCCTCGTTTCTGGCTTTTGTGTAGGTGTTTTCCTCCCCTTCGTCTACTTACGCTCTTTTGGATTTCTCCATGCCTTCGCCATTCGAGAAAAGTCCCGTGGCTGCGTCCACTGGCGGGAGTGCGAAAGATGGCTTGCCATCAACCGCCCAGGTTCGTCCTGCCCAAGCTGGCTCGGCCGACGATGTCGCCCGCGAACTCGAACAGTTGCGCGATCGCTACCGTAAGACTACGAACGCTCTCGCCTCGGCCGCGCATGATCTCAAGACTCCCTTGGCCATCCTCAACGGGTACATCGATCTGCTGCGCAGCCAGAAACTCGGCCCGCTCAACGACCGGCAGCGCGAAGTCATGGCCGACATGTTTTCGAGCGGACAACGCCTACAGCAGTTCATTCAAGATTTCCTGACCTTTAGCGTGCTCGAAATCGGCGAACTGCGCATGCAGTACATTGACGGTGACCTGAACGCCTGCCTCTCGGAAGTTTGCCGCCTCTGGTCCGGCCGCTTTCAGGAGCGCGGCCTCGCCTTGTATTTTCTCGCCAATGACAAACTGTCGCCGTTCGCCTTCGATGGCCCTAAAATCCAGCGCATCGTTTCCAATCTGCTGGAAAACGCTTCCAAGTACACGCCCCAGGGCGGTACCGTCTGGCTGCACGCAGAACCGCACATGTGGGAGCGTCGCGGCGTAAGCAAGCCCGGCGCCAACGGAGACCGCCGCCGTCAAGCGACCAACATCCCTAACGCCGTCAAAGTCAGCGTTTCCGATACCGGCCCCGGCATCCGGCCGGAATTTCACCTGGAAATCTTCGACGATTTCTTCCGCTTGCCCGGCAGCGAGTCGGCCGAAGGCATGGGCCTCGGACTCGCCATCTCCCGCCGCCTCCTGCAAGGCATGGGCGGCAAGATCTGGGTCGAAAGCGAACCGGGAGCGGGTTGCAAGTTTTCTTTCATTATTCCCCTGAAACCAATTTTGACCACGCCGCAACGAGGAACGAAATGAGCGAAGCCGCCAACATCCTGCTGGTGGATGACGAACCGGGAATGCTGCGCTACATCCGCACCCTGTTGGAAGTGGATGAGCACAAAGTTCAAACCGCCAGCACCGGCGAAGAAGCCGTCGAGCACGTTCGCAAAGGGCTGCAACCGGATCTGGTGCTGCTCGATCTGCTCATGCCCGGCATCGATGGCTTGCAGACTCTCGAACAACTCCGCCACCTGAAGCCCGGATTGAAGGTTGTCATGCTCTCGTGCGTGAATGACACGCGCAAAGTCGTGCAGGCCATGCGCCTGGGCGCCATCGACTATCTGACCAAGCCGTTTCAGAAGGCCGAACTCGACGCGGTCATTGGACAGTGCATCGGCACGGCCAAAGCTGAAAGCTACGCTGGCGAAGTCGAAGAGCTTTGCGACGACGTGTTTTTCATTGCCGCCAGCCCGGCGATGAAGAAGATTCGATCGCAAGCCGCGCTCGTCGCCAACGTCGACATCCCAGTGTTGCTTCTCGGCGAAAGCGGCACCGGCAAGGAAGTGCTCGCCCGCCTGATCCACAAACTATCTCCGCGCGCCCACCGCACCTTCCTCAAAGTGAACTGCGCGGCCGTGCCCGCCGACCTGCTCGAAAGCGAGCTCTTCGGCTACGAGGCGGGAGCGTTTACCGGCGCCACCCACGCCAAGCCCGGCAAGTTCGAGATCTGCAACAAAGGCACCATCCTGCTCGACGAAATCGGAGAAATGCCGGCGGGGTTGCAGGCCAAGCTTTTACACGTCCTTCAGGACCAGACTTTCTCGCGCCTCGGCAGCCGCACCATGGTCAAGGTCGACGTGCGCATCCTGGCCGCCACCAACATCGATATCCCCGAAGCGCTCGCCAACAAGAGCCTGCGGGAAGATCTTTACTACCGCTTGAACGCGTTCACTATGTCGCTGCCTCCGCTGCGCGAGCGCAAGGAAGAAATCCCGATCCTCCTGAAACATTTCATGTCGCGCATGTCGGAGTCCTACGCCCGTTCCCCGTTGCCGCTTTCGCCTCCGTTGATGGAGGCATGTCTCCGCCACAACTGGCCCGGCAACTTGCGCGAGCTCAGCAACTTCATCAAACGCTACCTCGTTCTGGGAGACGAAACTCTGGCCGCGTCCGAATTGCAGCCCCGGCCCGATGGCGGTGGAGGAGCGCACGTCGAAGGCAGAAGCGCAGTCGCTGGCGCGGAGTCTGGCGGCGGCCTGAAGTCGCTGTCGCGTAACGCGAAAGACGGAGCCGAAGCGGAAGCCATCGCCCGCGCCCTGGAAGAGACAAACTGGAATCGCAAACAAGCCGCCGTGCTGCTTAAGATCAGCTACAAAGCGCTTCTCTATAAGATTCGCCAGTACGGCATCGCCCAAAGCCGCAGCACGCACCGGCTATCGGCCGGTGCGTGATTTAACTGAGAGCTGATAACTGAGAGCTGACAGCTGGTTTTGGTGCGGATAAGAGGACTTGAACCTCCACGACCTTGCGATCACTAGGTCCTGAACCTAGCGCGTCTGCCAGTTCCGCCATATCCGCATCAGAGAAAAGCAAAAAAGCTCGGCAGGCCCTTTTTCACGGGGACTACTCTAATATCTAACGGCCAGCATCCGCCTGTCAAACGAACGGCGCCGGATGCCCGCCCGCCGCGCTGCCCTCCGCTGGGGCATAACCCGTTTCTTATGTTTCCGGTGCGGCGAATTTACGTATAATACTGTACGTACGAAAGTACATTAACAAATGTTTCACGTGAAACATTTGTACGTACACTTTTGGTGGCTAACCCAGCTTCGCGTCCATCGTAATCTTCGCGTTCAGCACCTTCGATACCGGGCAGCCCGCCTTGGCATTTTGAGCCGCGGTGTTGAAGGCTTCCGCGCTCGCGCCCGGCACCTTGGCAACCACGTCGAGATGAACGGCCGTGATCGCCCAGCCCGCCTCGAGCTTATCCATGGTGAGCGTGGCGGACGTGCTGATGCTCTCCGGCTTCAGGTTCGCGCCTCCCAATTGCGCCGACAGCGCCATTGAAAAACACGCCGCGTGCGCCGCCGCAATCAATTCTTCTGGGTTCGTCCCCGGAGCGTCTTCAAACCGCGTGGTGAACGAATACTTCGTGTTCGAAAGAATGCCGCTGGCGGACGATACCGTCCCCTGCCCGTCTTTCAGGCCGCCCTTCCATACTGCGCTTGCTTTGCGTTGCATGCCAATCTCCTAGTGTGGGAATTAGAACCTAGTCTTGTTCTCAAGTCTCGCTCTATTGTAAGAGTTCGAAGCGGAAAGCGCTCGGGGCCGCCGCTCGCTTAATAAAAATCGGAGCAGCTCAGATAGAATCCGCATTTCTTGCAGACAACCTTGCAGCGCCATCCGCGCAACTCGGTCGAGCAGTTGGGACAGATCGAGGCCGCATCTGCCTTTGGATTTGCAGGCGGATTCGGAGGCAAGCCAGTTGTCGTCGTAACGGCAACCGTCGTAGTCGAAGCGCGGGACAAAATCCCAGTCGAATTCGCGGTTGAACTCATCTCCGGTGTTGTAGCACAGATCGAGCCGCGAGAAAACATGAGGTTCGCAAAACACCAGTGTGAACCGTGGTGCGATCGCAATTGGGTTCCTCGACAAAGCCCCGCCTAGGTTCTACTGTGAAAGCATCGGGCGCGGTACCCAAGTGGTAAGGGAGAGGTCTGCAAAACCTTTATACGTGAGTTCGATTCTCACCCGCGCCTCCAAAACCCAGCCGTCAGCTCTCAGCCATCAGTACACAAAAAACCTACCCGGCCACGATACTTCGTCGACCGGATGGGATTGTACCTAACGCCAGCCTACAATCGCGTGCAGACCGCCTTGGTCTGCGTGTAGAGATTGAGAACGTCCTTGCCCATCTCGCGTCCCCAACCCGACTGCTTGTACCCGCCAAACGGCAGTGCCGCGTCGAAGATGTTGTAGCAGTTGATCCAGACAGTCCCGGCGCGCAGCAATGCCGCGGTCCGGTGCGCCTTCGACACGTCGTGGGTCCAGATTCCCGCGGCCAAGCCATAGACCGAATCGTTCGCCCGAGTCAGCAGCTCTTCTGGATTGTCGAATGGGATCGCCGCCACCACCGGCCCGAAGATCTCTTCCTGCACGACCTTCATGTAGTCTTTGGTCTCGACCAACACGGTGGGCTCGACGAAGTATCCCTTGCCATCGATCCTGCGGCCGCCTGACGCGGCCTTGGCGCCTTCGGCCATTCCGATTTCGAGGTAATTGCATACGCGCTGCAACTGCTCTTCGGAGACCAGCGGGCCCATGTGTGTCGCCGGATCGAGTCCCGATCCTACCTTGATTTTTTTCGCCTTTGAAGCCACGCCCTCAACTACGCGATCGAACGCCGGCCGCTCGACGTACAGACGCGACCCGGCGCAGCAACACTGCCCGTGATTGAAGAAGATGGCGCTGGCCGCGCCGGCAATGGCGGCGTCCATGTCGGCATCTTTGAAGACTACGTTCGGAGATTTGCCCCCCAGTTCAAGCGAGACTTTTTTCAAATTTCCGGTGGCCGCGTGAACAATCAGTTTGCCCACTTCGGTGGATCCGGTGAACGCAATTTTGTCGACCAGGTCGTGGGCGGCTAGAGCCGCGCCCGCTGTCTCGCCGTATCCCGGGACGATGTTGACCACGCCGTCCGGGAATCCGGCTTCGGCGAACAACTCGCCCAGACGCAGCGCCGAGAGTGGTGTTTGCTCGGCCGGCTTCAGCACGACGGTGCAGCCCGAGGCCAGCGCGGGGCCCAATTTCCACGCCGCCATCAGCAGCGGAAAATTCCAGGGAATAATCTGGCCCACGACGCCGACCGGTTCGCGGAGCGTATAGGCGTGGTAGATTGCGCCGGGCGTGTAAGGCACGGAAAGCGGAATGGTTGTGCCTTCGAGCTTGGTCGCCCATCCCGCCATGTAGCGGAACAAGTCGACGGCGAGCGGCACGTCGGCGGCGCGCGCCACCGTCAGCGGCTTGCCGTTATCGAGTGTTTCTAACGTCGCGAATTCTTCCATGTGCTCTTCGAGCAGGTCGGCGAGCTTCCATACCAGCTTGCCGCGCTCGGAGGCCGTCATCCGCGACCACGGCCCGCTGTCGAAGGCCTTGCGCGCGGCTTTCACGGCCAGGTCAATGTCCGCACGATCGCCTTCGGCTACTTGCGCCAGCACTTCGCCGGTGGCTGGGTTGTAGGTTGGAAAAGTCTTGCCCGACACGGCATTCACCCACTTGCCGTCGATCAGCATTTTGCGCGGCTTCGCGATGAAGTCGGTGACGCGTGAATCAATCTGGATTGGGGAAGGTGCGATACCCATACGTCCTCCTTAGGAACGAGATCGAGTGAGACGTTGAAGTGGAGTGACCCTGAAAAATACTAGTCTTGCGGCCTGGAGATGGCAAATGCGCGATCTATTTAACGTCTTTCATCGCCAGGAGCGTGCCGTAATCGTGACCGGAAGGATCGACGGCGCGCGCTACCGCTCCCGCAAAAGCCTCGCGAAGTTCAGGAAACTTTGCCACCAGCGCCTTGATCACGGTTGAATTCTCTTGAAAGACGCGCGCCGTATCCGAGATGTCGGCGGCCTGATACTTTACGACCACGTTGAGATCGTCGCCCACAGCGAGCGGAAAAAGTTCGGTCAAATGATAGACCTTGCCGCCGGCGCTCAAGTCCGCAGTTTTTCCGTCCGCCGGCACATCGGCCGGTTGCGCCGTCTGCGTCTCGTCATAGAGTCGATCGGTCGCGAGCGTGCTCATGAAGTCCACGGGGGCGGCGAGGGCGATGGCCTCGCGGTAGTACAGCCACGCGTCGTGGTTCTGCGATTTGGCTTTGAAATCGCGGGCATGCTGCGCGAACCATGCGGTATCGTGTCCGGCCGCTTGCGAGGAGCGGACGTAAAAGCCGGCCAGCTTCCAGTCGGAGCCAATCTCCTGCAGAACCAAGGTCAGCGTCATCGCGGTGTGCGCACCGTTCACATCGAGAATGGCTACGCCGTATTTGCCGGGCGCTAGATTATTCAGGACAAACACCGCACTGTCTTTAGTTTGTCCCGAAGGCCCGAAGACTCCGCACAGAAATTCAGCGCGCGCGAACGGTTGCGCGCCCTCGGCGGTCAGTAAAAACGGAGGTCGGACCGAGGCTTGTGCGCCGGTGAAGCCAGCTTGTTTCTCCTTGACTACGGCTTCGATGCCGGAAAAACTGGCAGCCACGCTGGCAATCGAGTTTTGCTTCAGGGCATCTGTGTCGCCGCGCGACGACATTTCGAAATAGCGCTTGGCTGCGGTTTCGAGCGCGGTTCGCACCGGGGCACTCATGTCCGCAGCGCTCTGGCAGACTTGGGCATCGCAGATCGACGCCAGGGACGATGCTGCCAGCAGCGGTAGCCATAACCATCGCCGGTGACGCTCAAGATTCCGGGCCGCCGGTTGCGAAGCACTCATCACGGGAGGAGCCTCCGCAGGTATTTTACGCGCTGCGCCAGTCGGCTGTACTCGAAACCCATGGAATGGTTGCGTCAGAGATTGATCTTTCGTCATGGACGCGCAAGAAGTGAGGTCCC
Source organism: Acidobacteriaceae bacterium (assembly GCA_003162935.1). Lineage (GTDB taxonomy): Bacteria > Acidobacteriota > Terriglobia > Terriglobales > Acidobacteriaceae > Acidiflorens. The sequence continues at coordinate 19,472 of PLUW01000070.1, read as the reverse complement.
GCGACGTTCTACAAGCAATGGTAAAATAGCGACGGCGCAGTTGGTTCGAGCCGTGCGCGAGAAACGTGGGGATTTCTAATGCAGCGTGCACGCAGATGGATTGCTTTGGGGCTGTTGCTGGCAGCGCCGGTCGTGCCTGCTCAGAAGCTGCTTGCTCAGGGCGTTCCTGCGCAGAATCAGACCGCTCCGGCGGTAACCCCGGCTGCCGCGCCGCCTTTGACCCCGCCTGCCGCCCCCGCTGCGACTCCAAACCACAAATCCCACAAAGTTCAGAAGGTTCAGAAAGTTCAAAAGGAACTCGTGCTGCCGCCGCTGCCGAGTGGTCCGCTCAGTCAGATGCCAATGGACCAAATTCCAGCGACGCCCGCCAAAGTCAGCTTCGAGAACGGATTGCTGACGATTTCGGCTCAGAATTCAACTCTAGGCGAAATCCTGCGCGATGTGCGCAAGCTTACAGGCGCTTCGATTGAGATTCCTCAAGGATCCGGCGCAAGCGAGCGAGTGATCGCGCATCTCGGCCCGGGAGCGCCCCGCGACGTTCTGGCCGGATTGTTGAATGGCTCCTCATTCAATTACGTGATGATCGGTACAAGTTCGGATCACACTGCGGTTGCGAGCGTGATTCTTACGGCAAAGCCATCATCAGGCGATGCACAAACCGCGGCGAACGTGCCGAACAATCCGTTGCCGAATAGCCCCATGCCAGGTAACGGTCCGGGAATGCCTCCGAATCGCTTCCAGCCGACGGCCTTCAATGCGCAAAATGGTGTTCCGCAGCCGGGCCAGCCGGCAAATGTACAACCGGTCGCCGCCGATGAAGATAGCAAGGACGACGAGCCGGATACCGCAGAAGACACCGCTGAAGATCAGGCCCAGCCCGCCCAAACCGATGCCAATGCCAATGCCAANNGGCGGAGCCGTTGTCCCTCCGCCGCAACCGCCCCAGCAGTAGACACTACTCCAAAGTACTTAAGACTCAGAGTCAAGATTGGGCAGATGCTTTAGTCGCCGCTGGCATGGCTTTGGTGAGGAACCAAGGCCGCAAAGGGGTTGGAAGGTCGAGAGGGATTTACGGCAGCCAAGATCACGCGAATCGCGCCATACGCGCCGAATATACCCAAGACTACAGTTAGGATTGCTGTGCTGCTGACCAGGAATGCGGCAAAAAGTGCGTTCACGTTGACGGCCCTTGCTGGCAGCCACTCTGTGCGTTGCGCGGCTGCAAATGATTTAGTCTCTCAATCTATCCGCATTTGACCCCCGCCGCTGTTAACAAATAAGATACGGGAATCGGACTGCGTATCTCCACTCTCCAACATTTCCCGGGACCCGTCCACGTTACGGAAGTCCATAAAGTGCTGTGTTAAATGGCCATCACCCGAATTTCGGTGCGCGGCGCGCGCCAGCACAACCTGAAGAATATTGACGTCGAGATTCCTCGCAATACTCTGACGGTCATCACGGGTCTGAGCGGCTCCGGCAAGTCCTCGCTTGCTTTCGACACGATTTATGCCGAAGGCCAGCGCCGCTACGTCGAAACGCTTTCCGCTTACGCCCGCCAGTTCCTAGACCAGATGGAGCGGCCCGATGTGGACTCGATCGACGGCCTGAGCCCGGCGATTTCCATCGAACAGAAAACCACCAGCCGCAGTCCGCGCTCGACCGTTGGCACCATCACCGAGATCTACGATTACCTGCGCCTGCTCTATTCTTCGATCGGTGTGCCCCATTGCCCGAGTTGCGGCAAGCCCATCACCCGGCAGTCGGCCGAACAGATTGTGCAGCGCGTCCTGTCGCTCACTCCCGACGATCGCGTCATGATCATGGCACCCATCGTGCGCGGCCGCAAAGGCGAATTTAAAAAAGAGATGGAGAAGCTCGTCCAGCATGGTTTTTCCCGCGCCCGCGTCGACGGTGAACTGGTGAACCTCGAGGACGATCTCGCCCTCGACAAGCGTAAGAACCACACCATCGAAGTCGTTGTCGATCGCCTGTTGGTGAAACCCGGAATCGAACACCGCCTCGAGCAATCGGTCGCACTCGCGATGAAACTCGGCGGCGGGCTCGTCCTCGTCGCCGTCGTCAACGGAGACGAAACCCTTTACTCCGAGCGCCTCGCCTGTCCGGATTGCGGCATCAGTGTGCCTCAACTGGAGCCCCGATCCTTCTCGTTTAACAGCTCCTATGGAGCTTGCCCAGAATGCCACGGCCTCGGGAGCCGCTACGATCTCGATCCGGCCAAGGTGATTGTCGACTGGTCCAAGCCGATTCTCGACGGTGGACTGGGGCCCGGTTCCTCATCGCAGAACCTGGTTCGCAGCATCCAGTTGGTGGTGCAGGCCTACGGTTTCGACTTGGCGACGCCCTTTGAGAAATTTCCCGACAAGATTCAGAACCTCCTGTTGAACGGCGAGCCGCAGCGCAGCGGCCAGCGCGGCAAAAGGACCGGTTTTCTCGGGATCCTCGGTTATCTCCGGCAGAATCTGGAAGCTTCCACTTCGGATACGTATCGCGAGTACCTGCTCGATTTCATGTCGGCCACGGAATGTTCGGTGTGCCACGGCCAGCGTCTGCGCCCGGAGAGCCTGGCGGTCAAGGTGAATGGCATGTCCATTGCGGATTTCACGAGCCTCCCGATTGCGCGCGCTCTTGAAGCCGCACGCAGCATCAAACTCACCGGCAGGGAACTGACCATCGCGGGGCGCATCGCCCACGAAATTACCGAGCGCCTCGAATTCCTGTACGACGTCGGACTTGGCTACCTGCAGCTGGGCCGCTCCGCCGCCACACTTTCGGGCGGCGAAGGCCAGCGCATCCGCCTCGCCACGCAAATTGGATCGAAGCTGCGCGGCGTTCTCTACGTTCTCGACGAGCCATCCATCGGCTTGCACCACCGCGACAACGGGCGTCTTCTCGCGGCGCTGGAAAATTTGCGCGATCTTGGCAACACCGTCCTCGTGGTCGAGCACGACGAAGAAACCATTCGCCGCGCCGACTATGTCATCGACCTCGGGCCCGGCGCTGGCCGTCATGGCGGCGAGTTGGTGGCCAGCGGAACGCCCGCGGAAATCATGGCTTCGGCCGCCTCGCTCACCGGCGCCTACATCTCCGGACGGCAGCAGATTGCGATGCTTTCCGAGCGCCGCAGCCCGAATGGCAAGGCTGTCACCGTTCTGGGCGCGCGCGAAAATAACCTCAAGAATCTCGACGCTGTTTTTCCACTCGGCGTGATGACAGTTGTGACTGGCGTTTCCGGCTCGGGCAAATCGACTCTCGTCAATGACATCCTCTACCGCGCGCTGGCCCGACAACTCTATCGTTCCCGCGAGGAACCCGGCGCCCACAAATCCATCACCGGATCCGAATTGATCGACAAAGTCATTCGCATCGACCAGTCGCCCATCGGTCGCACGCCGCGCTCCAATCCGGCGACCTATACCGGAATCTTCGCGGCGGTTCGCGACCTCTACGCCATGCTGCCCGAATCCCGCGAGCGCGGGTACAAACCCGGACGCTTCTCCTTCAACGTCGCCGGCGGGCGCTGCGAAGCCTGCCAGGGCGAAGGCCAGCGCCGCATCGAGATGAACTTCCTGCCCGACGTTTACGTGCAATGTGAAGTCTGCGGCGGACGCCGCTACAATCACGAAACACTGTCCGTCCACTACAACGGCAACTCCATTGCCGACCTGCTGGAGATGCCTGTATCCGACGCGCTCCAGATTCTCGAAAACATTCCGCAGGTCAGGCAAAAGCTGCAAACATTGGTTGATGTTGGCCTGGGATACATTCATCTGGGTCAATCCGCCGTAACCCTGTCAGGAGGCGAAGCCCAGCGCATCAAACTCGCCCGCGAACTCAGCAAACGCCAGACTGGGAAGACTCTTTATCTGCTGGACGAGCCGACAACCGGATTGCACTTTGACGATGTGCGCAAATTGCTCGACGTTTTGCACCGGCTCACCGATCTCGGAAACACGGTCATCATCATCGAACATAATTTGGACGTCATTCGCAATGCCGATTGGATTCTCGATCTCGGCCCCGAGGGCGGAGAAGAAGGCGGCCGCATCGTCGCCCAGGGCACGCCCGAACAAGTGGCGCGCGTGAAAAAGTCCTACACCGGCCAGGCGCTGACGGCGTATTTCAACGGGTCGGAGAAAAGCGGCACGCCAAAGAATGGATCGGCAAACAGCGGAGAAGTGGCGTGAACCTTCCCCAGGATTCCCCAGAAACGCCGGTGCCGCCGTTGTCCTCTGCGGATACGGCATTGGAGGGACGGGCGTCCTCGCCCGTCCAAGCCGAGGGCAGCTCGGCCGATGCCTCAGGACATGGCGAATCCACAAATGTCAGTCATCTTCTAGAAGCCCAACCCACAGCGCTCATCCCCGCGCCGCCCGATCCCGCGTGGAACGGCTGGGATGTCCTCCGCCTCGTCTTCATCACCATCGTGGCGCTCTTCGCCGGAGTTTTTGCCGCGCTCTTCATCTCGCGCTGGCGGTTCTTTCCGCACACGGCCCTCGGCGAAATCGCTCGCATCCCGCTCGTCGTCATTGCCGGACAAGCTTTGGCGTATCTGCTGATCCTCGCCTACATGTACGTGCTCGTGACGCGCGAGCGTGGCCGTAGCGACTTTCTCGCGGCGATCCACTGGAACTGGCCCTCGAACATCGCGGGCTACCTCCTGCTGGGCTTCGTGCTTTCGCTGGCATTGCAGGGGTTGGCCCATTTTTTGCCCATTCCGAAAGAATTGCCGATCGACAGCTTTTTTCGCACACCTGCGGAGGCCTGGGCGCTGGGCATTCTCAGTGTCACCTTGGCGCCTTTGATGGAAGAACTTTTTTTCCGTGGCTTTCTTTATCCCGTGCTCGCGCGCAGCGTTGGCCTGCCGGTTGCCGTCTTTCTGACCGCGCTGCCTTTCGCCCTTCTGCACGGCGCGCAACTGGGGTTTGCCTGGGGACCGGTGGTAGTCATATTCCTTGTCGGCATGGTCTTGACGATGGTGCGAGCCAAAACGAATTCCGTAGCCGCCGGAGTCCTCATCCACATGGCCTATAACGGAACCATCACCGTAGCCATGTTCGCCGCTACTGACGGATTTCGGCATTTGGAGAAATTGAATCAATAGGCGGGCTGACCATCGTTTCGATGACGTTTGTCGATTCCATTGACTTCGCCGCTCCGGATTGTCATAATTTGCCTGGGTGTTGGAGTTCACCTTTAACCGCCCGAATCGGGCAGATGACTCCTACGAAGAAGAAGGAATTCTCTTGGTAGGGGCTCGGTTTGCCGGTTCCCCTTCCGCTTCTGATTCCAAGAGATTCCTGAATGTTGAGCAGGCGCGAGCGGGACGTGTCTGCGTCCTCGGGAAAGGAACGATACCAATTGCTCAAGTACGTAATGGTTGGAATCGGGGGCTGCATGGGCTCCGTTTTGCGCTACTGGCTGGGGAGTTACATCGGCGGCAGGATGGGCGCGCGTTTCCCCTATGGAACGTTCGTGGTCAATGTTTCAGGATCGTTCCTCATCGGCCTGATCGTCACGCTGTTGGCGGAAAGAACGCAATGGAACCCGAATTGGCGATATCTAATCCCCATCGGTTTCATCGGGGGATATACGACGTTCTCCACGTTTGAGTATGAGACGTTTCGTCTCTTTCAAGACGGCCAACCGCTTACCGCCATGCTCAATGTCACGCTCAGCGTGGTCGTAGGGTTCTTGGGCGTGTGGGCCGGAGCAGTGGCGGGGCGGGCCATCCCATGAGCGCAAACTTTAGGGAAGCTCTGATCAAGTGTCGGCAAAGGGCGTAACCACAGGGTACACGGGGATGCACGGAGGAATCCGGGGATTAGTCAGGATTTCCTTCGCGCGCGAAGTCCCCGCACTGTGGTGGGATACTAGAGTGTGCGGCTGAGTTTCTGGACAGCCAGCGAGGACAGTAAACCGGAGGAGGTAGAGTGCTCACATCGGGGCCGGCGAAAAAGGTCGCCATCTACGTTGCAGAGGACCAGCAGTATCACGGGACTTCGGCTTATTCGGCCATCCTGGATTTTCTTTTCTTCCGTGGCGTCTCGGGCGCAACCGTGACGCGCGGCATTGCCGGATTCGGCTCCGACCACCATCTGCACACAACCCGGCTCGTCGATCTGGCAACCCATTTGCCGATCAAAGTCGAGTTCATCGAGACGGCGGAGAAAGCAGAGGAGTTGCTGCCGAAACTGCAAACCATGGCTGGCACGGGTTTGATCGAGGTGCAAGACACGACCATCGTGAAACCAGCCGAGACGATGAGAGAGCAATCGGCCATGCCGGAGCAACCCGCGCTCAAAAGCGAGAGCAAGGCCAAGTTGATGCGGATTTATGTCGGCGAGAACGACAAGTGGAATGGCAAGCCTCTGTATGAAGCGATTGTCGGCGGCTTGCGCGCTCACGACATTGCCGGCGTCACCGTTTATCGCGGCATCCTGGGATATGGCGCGAATCGCAGAATCCACAAGGATGCCGCGCTCGGCCTCTCACATGACCGCCCCATCTTGCTTTCGATTGTCGACACGGAGGAGAAGCTCAAGGCATTCATGCCCGTCCTGGACAAGATGGTGCTACAGGGTTTGGTCGTGCTCTCCGACGTGGATGTCATCAAGTACTCCCACAACCAAGAGAAAAGCGACCGGCGCCAGGAGACACGGGCATGAAACTCGAAGGCAAAGCCAAGATGCTGCGCATACACTTCGGCGAGGATGACAAGTGGCAGGGTAAGCCTCTCTACCAGGCAATCGTCGAGAAGTGCCGGGAACTCGACATTGCCGGAGCCACGGTTTATCGCGGCATTGAAGGCTACGGCGCCAGCACGCTGATTCACCGCGCTCATCTGCTCCGGTCTTCGGATCGCCCCATCATGGTCTCGGTCGTGGATACACACGAGAACATCAGCAAGCTCCTGCCCGCGCTGGACGAGATGGTCGATGAGGGCTTAATCGCCATATCGGACGTGGAAGTGATCAAGTACGTGCATCAGGAGGGCGTTCGTTCTCCAGCGTAGTGAGGACATGGCGAACAGCGGAGACATTTCGTCAATCGCGGTCGGGGTGCATCCGGAACATCCTTCCTTAGCGCCGGCTGTAGCGTCGGCCGACGTTGACGGTGCCGCGAGACTCTTTCGTCTGGCCAAACTGGCGGAAGAGTTGGCTTCGAGCCAAATCGCCGACGAAGCGCGGCAGTTGGCGGGTCGAATCTCCGAGGGCCGGTTCTACGTTGCGTGCATTGGCCAGTTCAAGCGCGGCAAGTCTACGTTAATCAACGCTCTGATTGGCGATCCGGTTCTCCCGGTTGGCTTCACTCCGGTCACTGCCGTTCCCACGGTAATCCGGTTCGGCAATCGCCGCCGCGCGCGAGTTCAAGTTGAAGACGGTTCCTGGCAGGAAGTTAACGTATCCGATCTCGATCAGTACGTATCGGAGGAATTCAACCCAGAGAATACAAAAAGAGTTCGAGGCGTAGAAGTCTTCCTGTCCAGTTCGTTATTGGCCGGTGGCATGTGCTTCGTGGATACTCCCGGCCTCGGATCGATATTCACTGGGAACACAGCGGCAACGCAGGCATTCATCCCTCACATCGATGCGGCGTTGGTCGTGATCGGCGCCGATCCACCGCTGGCCGGAGAAGAGTTGGCGCTGGTGGAAACGGTGGCGCGGCAGGTACAGAATCTCATTCTGGTTCTGAACAAAGCGGATCGGACAACTCAAGAAGAAAAGGCTGCCGCAGTGAGTTTTGCGGAGCGGCAATTGCGCAGGCGATTGCAGCGCAGCGCGGGCCCGATTCTGGAAGTGAGTGCAGCGCAGCAAATCGAACATCGAGGCCCGGAACGCGATTGGCAAAAGCTCGTGGACGCTCTTGCAGGACTGGTCGCAGAATCCGGACGGCAGTTGCTCGATTCGGCTTGTGAGCGAGGGATCCGCCGATTCGGCGAGCAACTGCTGGCGGTCGTTGGCGAAGAGCGAGACGCGCTGGAGCGGCCGATCGAAGAGTCCGAACGCCGCATTGCGGCCATGAAGGCAACCATTGCCGAAGCTGAACGTTCGATGCGGGAGCTTGGGTATTTATTCATGGCCGAGCAGCAGCGCATTTCCGATCTGTTTGTGGACCGGCATAAAGCGTTCCTCGCTGGCGCATTGCCCCAAGCTCAGGAGGAATTTGAAAATGCAATTTCGCCTCTCCGTCATGGGCCCGGGCCGCGCTATCGCCGCCGAATGATGAAAGAGGCGCAGGAAATAGCCCGACGCTATGTGCTCCCGTGGTTGAAGCCCGAACAGGAGGAAGCAGAACGGCAGTATCGGCGAGTGTCGCAACGATTCGTCGAGATGGGCAACAATTTTCTGAAAAGACTGGCGGATGCAGGCATCCCCGAGTTGGCGCGTATACCGCACGCCCTCGATCCCGATACCGGTTTCCGGGTTCGTTCCGGGTTCACCTTCCTGGATTTCATCGAGGTCGCGCAGCCGGCTTCGCCGTTGCGATGGATGGCCGACATTCTTCTGGTTTTCGTCGGTGCGCGGAAGGTTATCGCCGATGAGGCCAGGGCATTCCTCGCAAAATTGCTCGAATTCAACAGCACAAGGGTGCAGAGTGACATCCTGAATCGAGTCCAGGAGAGTCGTGGGCATCTGGAAGTTGAAATTCGCAAGCTTCTGCACGAAGTCAGCCGTGCCGCCGAGCACGCGCTGGGCAATGCGAAAAAAATAAGGGAGGAAGGAGCGTCGGCAGTCGAAACCGCACGGGAAAGATTCAGCAGGTTGGAGCGGGAAATTGTTACCCTTACCGACGTTGACGCGAAAGTGCCGCGTCCGTAAGATGAAGCGCCCCGAAAGGCGCGCGTCTTTGCTGCGGGACGAGCATTCGAAGTGAGCCATCTCAGCCTCGAGCGAGGGCGGCTTTGCGGGCAATGAGGTTGTAGCCTTTGGCTTTGGCGTCGGCCTCGATCACGGACAGGTGGGCGCGTCCCGTGTCCGATTGCCCCGCCTTCATCTCGAGTGTAGCGAGTGCCAGACGAGCGTCGAGTTCGATTCCCTGATAACCGAGCTCTCGCGATTTTGCGATGATGGCGGTCAACTCCTTCCGCGTCGTGGTTGCGGAAGCGGAGCGGGCAACGTCGTTTCTAACGGTTTCGATACGGGCGGCAACGATGGCGGTTTGCCAGCGGATGGCTGGATTCTGGCTCTTGGCGGCGAGGGTGCGCGCGTGTTGCAATGCTTCTCTTGCTGCGTCCGCTTTCCCTTCCGCAAGCAGCGCGCGGGAGAGGACGCACCAAGCCTGGGTTTCGTCGTCGCGGGCTTTCTGCTTCTGAAAAACCTCGATGATCTGTCGGACCGCAGCTTCCTGTTCAACGGGAGAACGCGCCTCTTCCAGTGACAAATCCGCGAGCCCGAGCTGGGTTTCAGCGATGTCTATCTTATCGCTTGTCGCGGTCCATATGGCGAGCGCCTGCTCATACATCTTGCGGGCGCCCGGAAAATCGGCCTCCTGGCGCAGCAGTCCTCCCAGCCCCAAAAGGGCAAAAGGAGATCCCCATTTATCGCCGAGTTTCTGCCAAGCGGCGAGCGATTGTTCGAATCCCTGCTTGGCGCCCACCAAGTCCCCCTGCAATTGGTGAATTGCCGCGATGTTGATACCTACGAGGGCAGCATATCCGGTATCCTCTGGGTCCGCGGCCTGCCGGGACTCCTCATAGAGTTGGATCGCGCCGCGCAGATCCCCCTGATCCAGTCGGTCGCCGGCAAGGTTCCCGATGGCCGTAGTCATGTTCCTCTTGTCATCGGTGCGTCGAAGGATGGCCACGGCCTCGCGCACCATTTTCTCGCCGGTGGCGGGGTCGCCTTGGGCTTCATATACGAGGCCGAGGTTGTCGAGCACATCGGCCAAACCGGCTTCGGATCCATTCCTGCGGAAGATGGTCTCTGCCTGCTGGTACAGGCGGATGGCTTCGGGCACATCGGTTCGAGCAATCACATCCGCCCACGCGCGCAAAGACGAGCCTTCGTGCTCCCGGTCCCCGGTTGCAGCGAAAATGTCCCTCGCCTCGCGACAGGCGGAAACCGACCCGAACAGCCCGCACTGCATCTGCCGCGCTTGTGCCAGGATCAGACGGGCCCCCTGCGCCTCCGCCTTCTTCACCGCACGGTCCAAAGACCGTTCTTCATGTTCGTCACGTTCTTCACGCGTAATACCGGTGACGACCCGCCACGCTGCAGTCTCCTGCAAATCGATACGAGGATCTTCCGAGGCTGGCGCCGCCAGCTTGCGCAATGACTCGACCGTGGCCAAGGCTTCGTGCGGGTTGCGGCGGAATTGCACCGCTGCCAGCTTGAGGCCGTAGTCGAGGTTGTCAGGGAACAAGGTGAAGAGCGTGCGATAGACCTCGGTGGCCTTCTCATATTCGTGATTGATATCGCGGTAGCGACCCTCCACCACCAACTTCTGTTCACGCGAAAGATTGGCGGAGAGGTCGTACGCTTGCCGGGCCTCCTGTTGGGCCTTCTTGTCATAGCCTAACCGGGACCAGGCCTCGGCCAGAGCGGAGTGGGCCAGAGAAAATTTCGGATCGGAGGCCAGGGCATGCTGCAGAAGATCGCGCGCTTCCAGAGCGTCGAAAACACGCAACTGCGCCAGTCCCTCCGAGTAGAAGCGGACGCCATCAGGGTTGGAAGGCAAGAAAGCGCGGACACTCACGGCCTCCGCCGGAGATACCGCTTCCACGCCCAGCTTTTCGCGCAACTGGGATCCAGCCTGAGACACCATGTCAAACAGGTCCGCCTCGGTCCCCACAACAGCGACATCCGCGATCGTCTCGCCCGCAACCGCATCTTGCAGGCGCACGTCGAGACGGATACGAGTGCCCGGCTTTTCGCCGACCGCAGTGTAGGAGCCGAGGACGATCAAGTCGCTATCCAGGTCGTTGCGCAATCGCGCCAATGTGTTTCGCGAGAGGCTGTCGGTGTCGGCAAGGGGGAGTTCGAGTTTGGTGCGGGCGATGTCTTCGCCCGAAACCAGGCGCAGCTTTTCTCCGGCCACCAATTCGGTGCTCAACATCTCCGACAGGGCCGTGGATAGCCATGTCTCCTCGGGACGGCCAGACAGGTTGCGAAAACCGAGAACTGCGATGGAGCGGCGTGCGGGCTGAGATGATCCGGCCGAACCGATGGCCGGATTCACAGTCGGTGGGACCTGATGAAATTGCTTCCATGCGTAAAGTCCCGCCACCGATGTCGCCGCTGCGACCAAAACCGCAAGCAGTCCGACGACTGCCCGGTTTCGCGAAGGTGGCAGGCTTAGCTGATCTTTCTCTTCCGTTGTTGTGACGCTAGTGCGGACCGTCTGCTGCTGAAAGAGGATCCCGCTAGGCCCCGGGTTGGCCGGGGTTGCGGCATCGGGGACGACAGATAAGCTCTGCGAGGCGACGACCTGCACGGGAGAAACAAACTGATACCCCCGTCCCGGCAGGGTGACAATATAGTTATTGTCGCCGGGTTTCTCTTCCAGAGCGCGCCGCAAGGCCGAGATGCTCTGCGCCAGGCTGTTCTCGTCCACAAAGGTGTCGGGCCAGACATTCTTTAACAATTCGTCGCGGGTCAACACCCTTCCCGGGTTCTGCACCAGGTACAAAAGCACATCGAAGGCCCGACGGTTGAGCGTGACAATCTCTTCCCTCCGCCGCAGGGTGCGTGCGAGGGAATCGAGCTGGAATTCATCGAATCTGAATATCCCTTCTGGTTTCATTGACTTAGAGTCGATTCAGAACTTGTCAGAGCCTGTCAGAAGCCGTCACTGGCCTTTTGTACGCGACTGCCGCAAGATGCGCGACCAGTGAAGAGGGAGGCCGGTACGAAACGACTTTACCAATGGCTGAGTCGGCGGGCAAGTTCCTTCCGTGCTGACCCATCCGTCGGCGGCGTCAGTCGCACCGTCCGGACAGAGGTGACGGTCGAGCGGAAAGGGATGACCCTGCTGCTGGGCGGCGCGGCGGCAAGCTTCGACAACTGCCCTCTTTGTGGACAAAAACTGGCCCCGGCGCAGGCGGAACAAGCAAGACTCCGGCTTCAGGAGGGTTCGATTTCCGAGGAAGACCTTCCGGCGGATGGTACTTCCCCATGAGTTCAGGGGTTCGAGAAAGTGCGCCGCGGCTGGCGCTTCGGCCAAAGTCTTTCGGAGATCGTGAAAAGAAAGCAACGAAAACACACTTGGAGAGAATTATGAAAAACCTGAAAACTCGTTTGCGTCTGGCTTCACTTCTAACTCTGACCCTGCTGGCGTGTACGGCGGCTTATGGCCAACTTACGCCCGTCGGCGATTCCTACACCAACACGGCCGCCGCCACCACCAACTACGGCGCCAAGACGCTGCTCGATGTCGAGAGCACGCAGACTTCTTTCATTCAGTTCAACCTGTCGTCGATCCCGGCCGGCTACACCAGCGCCGATATCACCCAGGCCACGCTCAAACTCTACGTCAATGCCGTGACCACGGCCGGCAGCTTTAACGTGGACTACGTCAACGGCGCGTGGACCGAGAGCACCCTCGAAGCCAGCAACGCTCCGGCGCTGGGAACGACCATTGCCGCCAGCGTGCCGCTCACCACCGCCGATAAGAACCAGTTCATCCTCATCAACGTGACGGCGGCGGTGCAGGCGTGGCTGAGCGGAACTCCCAATGACGGAATTGCGCTGGTGGCGAACAGTCCGCTGAACGCGAGCTTCGACAGCAAGGAAAGCACGACCACGAGCCACGCGGCCGAGTTGGACATTGTGTTCGCCGGCGGCGGAACGCTCACCGGAGTCACGACTGCCAGCGGCAGCGGCCTGACCGGTGGCGGGACCAGCGGCACGCTCACGCTGTCGTTGACCAACGCCTGCGCGGCGAATCAGGTGCTGCAATGGAGTGGCACTGCCTGGGCATGCGCGAATCTCAAGGGCAGCGGGACCATCACGGGCGTAACGGCAGGAACGGATCTGACGGGCGGCGGGACCAGCGGCAACGTCACGCTGAACCTGAACACGGCAGTGACCAATGGCCTGTATGCGCAACTGGGCGCGGCCAACACGTTCACTGCGAATCAGACGGTCAACGGCACACTGACGGCTAATTCGAGCGGCTTCACGATCGTCGGCAACACGAGCAGCACCGCAACCGATGCGGCTGGCGTAATCGGAGAGGCGACGGCCACGACAGGGTCTACGGTTGGGGTGGCTGGCGGGTCGTCGTCGCCTTCTGGCTTCGGCGTGACGGGGGGCGGAGGGGCCGTGGGCGTGCAGGGCTCGACGTGGTTAGCTACTGGCTATGGCGTGGAGGGGGTGAATGAGGCCACATCGGGGAACCTGGCGACTGGCGTGTACGGCCAGACGAATTCACCGGCAGGTGGCGTCGCCGTGGCAGGCACCACCTATGGGAGCTACTACTACTTTCCGGGGGGCGCCGTGGGTACGGAAGGCGCGACGACTTCGGCTACTGGCTATGGCGTGCTGGGTGTCAACGGCGCCACCACGGGGACCACGGCGGGCGTGTACGGCCAGTCGTATTCGAATGCTGGCTATGGCGTGTATGGGGTGGGGAATACCGGTGTCTATGCCTCAGGAAATTACACCGGCGTTCAGGGCGAAGGAATCGGCTGGGGTGTCCGCGGGACTGCGACCGGCTCAAGCAACACGGGAGCGTCTGAAGGGGCCGACGCTGGGGTATGGGGAGATACCAGCCAGTCGGGGTATGCCGGGGTACTAGGCACCGCCGACGAGAGTTTCGGGGTGTATGCAGAGAACAACGATGGCAGCGGCCTTTACCCGACCATGGTCGTAGCCAACTTCGCCACCCAGACCCACAACCCGGTTTTCCAGACAAGTTCTCCCAACACTTACAGCGGGTCACGGCATTGCACCATCGATACTTCGGCCAACCTGACCTGTACTGGGGTGGTCTCAGGCGTGGTCCAGGCCGATGACGGCAGGCAGACCGCCATCTACGCCATGCAGTCCGCCGAGAACTGGCTCGAAGATGCTGGCTCCGGCCAACTCTCCGGCGGCTCGGCGCGCATCGAACTCGATCCCGCCTTCGCGCAAACCGTGAATGCAGGGGTTGAGTATCACGTGTTCCTCACGCCCAACGGCGACTCCAAGGGGTTGTATGTCAGCCAGAAGACGGCGACGTCGTTCGAAGTGCACGAACAGGGCGGAGGGACCTCCAGCATCGCCTTCGACTACCGCATCATGGCCAAGCGCAAGGGCTATGAGAATGTTCGCCTCGAAGACCTGACGGAGCGGCTCAACAAAATCGAAGCCGGGCGTCGGAAAGCGCGGCCGTCTGCTGCGCCGCTGTCGGGCCCGCAGTCCGGCCCAAAGATGCCAACACCGATTGCAATGCCGGTCGCCGTGCAGCGGCCAGCGTCGGTAGCACCGAAGCTGCTGCATATGCCCCCAGTCCGGCCCGCGGTCGAGCCTGTGGCTGCTCAACCCAAGTAGGCGCGGTCGGTAGATGCACTTTCGCTGAAACCGAGGGGGCCAAGGCTTCAAGCCATGGCCCCTTCGGTCTGGTCAGCGCTAGGCTGGATTATCGAGTGCTCTCAATCGTGCAGGTACGCCAGGTTATCGAATCTCAGGCCCTCTCCATTCTTCACATCGAAGGTGACTTTCGAGGCGGGTTCCCGCCAACCTGTGCGAAGGCGTTTGAGTTCACCGGGTTTGAGGGTGAAAGATACTTCAGGAAGGTTGGGAGCATGGATCATGAGCACTGCCTCCGAGTGACCGCCGTTGTATACATCGATCCCGACAAATACGCGAGGGGAATGGAAGTCGAATCCTGCGGTTGCCGCTTTACCATCGGCGAGAGCCAGGTTGAAAGTGCCAAACTTGCCTTGGGGCACACTGACACGCCATTGATCGGTGGTCCAATCGATTACGCCCGAGGGATACTGTCCGCTGAGCACGGTTTCTGCGGGAAGATGCGGATCATCGAAGGTCACATACTGTGGCGGCGCCTGGCCATGGCTGCCTTGGACGTCGATGTCATTCGCCTGGTCATGCCGAATGCGAAGCACATGGGTCGACTCATCGTATACGAAGCCTTCCCGGTCTAGATCCTTCCGCCGAGTGAGGGGATTGCCGTGAGCGGTTACGAATTCCGGGACGAAGTCGAGGCGAAGCACATCCACGGATTGGGGGTCGAAGGTTGAATAGGTGACCGAGCCTTTGCCGTAGCTGATTCTGGTGACGACAGAGCTTGAACCGAGCAGATGGGACTCATCCGCTGGCGCCCATTCCGGCACGGCCCAGAAGGCGTCCATGAGCCGGCGCGGGCCGTCGGCAAACTCGTCGGTAAACCACCACTGTTGTGCAAAGGGCGCGTGGGCGCCACCGGGCAGGCCCTGGAAATATGTGACCCAGTTGAAGGAGCGGAAAGCTTCCTCCCGATACGATTCGTCTCCGGTCTTGGCGAAGTACAGCGCTTCCACCGCAGCCAGCCTGGCAGTGTGGCTGTCGCAGCACTGATTGGGTTCGTTGCAGCAGAACGTGATGCCGTTGCCCTGCTCCGTCGTCACGGTGGCGCCGTGCACGACGTACTTGGGCCATTTCGGCGTGGTCTTAACCCACTCGATCAGGCGTCGCGCATGTTCACGCCATTGCGGATCTTTGTCTGGATGAAGCAAAACGTAGCGGGCAAACTCCAGCGGGATCACCTGGTTCATGTTGTCCATGCTGGGCGCCACGTCTTCGAAGTAACCGACCCACACGTTATTGGTGAGCGGATATTTCTGAAACCAGTCCCATGCGCCGGCGCGAACTCGCGCGTAACCAGCTACGTCCCCATGCCCCAAGCGGATGAGTTCATCGAACAACATGATGGGCTCAATCACGTTGGCGGAATATGGGCCCATGGGGCCGCCGTCGGCTTTTCCGTCGCGTGCATAACAACGCACCGGCCAAGGCGAGTTTTTCTCATTGCCCGCCTTGTAATTCTTGACGAGAGCGTTGGCACACCGGATGGCGGCGCGCAGGTATTTCGTGTTTCCGGTCATTTCATAGAGCCGGAGATAGGCGTAACCGTCTTCGCCAACCACGGGCGGCTCAATGTAGTCCTCGCCATGCGCGCTCCAGCCGGTGTAGCGCTTCGCACCGGGATTCGCCGATGCATACGGAACTTGCGCCCAGGCATAGCCCTCGGGAGTCCGTCCGTTCTCCAACTCGTAATCCACGAAATCCTGCAGAAAGATGAGCGTGCGCGCATCGCCGGTGTACGGATAGAGTCGCTCGATGAATCCTTGCAGCATCGCGCGGAGATAGCCCGTCGAGTTGACCCAGTGGGGATCGGGAAACATTTCGAAAGTTGTGCGGTCGAAGTCGAAGCAGCAGTAGAAATAAGGCAATCTCTGGCGATTGTATTGATCCCACAAGATGGTCCACTGGGTGAGGAAGTGAGACGAGTAGGAATAACCGGTATCGTCCGCAATGGGCCAAGGTAACAGTTTTCCCTGGGAGTCGAGTTGAACCGGGCGGCCCGCAATCTCCGGCTGATCGGCAGTCGAAACCACGGGGAAAGGCGTTTGCGGTTGGCCGGCCAAGGTCGAGACCACAGTCAGGATCGCCACAGCAATTTTCAATATCTTAATAGCTTGAGTCATATTTCATCAGTGGCGGATAGTCTACAACGGCTCGCGGGCAAATGCGGAGCGGCTCCTTCGCAAAGTATCGCCGCGAGTGAGCGGGAGCCGGCAATTCTGCCCTATGTCCGAAACTCCGCCGCTAAGATTGATCGAGCTAGTAGAATGACACGGTCGGCTCCGTGACTCCGGCACAAACACAGAGGAGAAAAAATGACAGCACAAAGCCCGCGGTCGCCGGGCGTCTCGGTATCCTCGGCAGCGGAGAATTACCGTCGCCCGCTGGCGGTCGTGACTACCTTGTTTTTCATGTGGGGTTTTCTGACCTGCTTGAACGACATTTTGGTGCCGCACCTGAAGTCCATCTTCGACCTCAGCTATGCGAAGGTCATGCTGATTCAGTTCACCTTCTTTTCTGCCTACTTTTTCTTCTCGATCCCGGCGGCGAAGATTGTCGATTGGATCGGCTACCAGCGGACCATGGTCGTGGGTTTGCTCGTCATGGGCGCGGGTGCATTCCTGTTTGTGCCGGCAGCCATTGTTCCTTCATACCCGCTTTTTCTGACGGCGCTCATTGTGCTGGCCGCCGGAATCACGATGCTGCAAGTGGCGGCCAATCCGTACGTCATTGTGCTCGGCAAGCCTGAAACCGCCTCCAGCCGCCTGAACCTGACGCAGGCGTTCAATTCGCTGGGCACAACCATTGCTCCCAAGATCGGTGGCCTGCTGATTCTGAGCGCCGCGCCGCTTGCCATGGAGCAGATTCACAAGCTCTCACCCGCCGCCCTTCAGGCATATCGCATTCAGGAGGCTGCTTCGGTCAAGGTGCCGTACATCATCATCGGCGTGGCCCTTGTGCTTCTGGCCATCGTGATCGGCGTCTCGAAGCTGCCGAAAATCGGGTCTGCCGAGCACCGCCTTGGGGAAAAAGTCGGCGACTCGATTTGGAAGCATCCCAATCTCGTGCTGGGCGCCGTCGGAATCTTCACCTACGTGGGGGCGGAAGTCTCGATCGGCAGCTTTCTGGTGAACTACTTCAGCCAGCCCGACATCGCCGGCCTGTCGCCGAAGGACGCCGCCGGATACGTCTCCTTCTACTGGGGGGGCGCGATGGTGGGCCGGTTCATTGGCTCGGCACTGTTGCAGAAGATCCGGACCGGACACCTGCTCGGCGTCTGCGCGATTGGCACGGCCAGCCTGGTGACGATCTCCATGCTCACGAGCGGCCACGTCGCCATGTGGAGCATCCTGGCGGTCGGGTTCTTCAACTCGATTATGTTCCCCAGCATTTTCACGCTGGGTGTGGCGGAACTCGGCCCGCTGACGGGCGACGGCTCCGGGTTGCTCAACATGGCCATTGTCGGGGGAGCCATTGTCCCGGAGTTGCAAGGCCTGGTCGCCGATCGCATCGGCATTCACCATGCGTTTTTCCTGCCCGTGATTTGCTACCTGTTCATCCTTTACTACGCGCTGGTGGGCTCCAAGCCCAACAGCGAACGCGCCGCACAGCGCTAGCGGAGGGGGGGATCGGCGGTTTCGCGACAGAACCTCGAGTGCCACTCATGTTCCAGCGGAAATCGGTTACGAGACGCGAGATGCTGAAGGCGGCTGCCNNGGAGCCGAGGCGAACTCCTTATGGCGGTTCCGACGATCAACTTCTGGACGAAATCGAGCGGTGCGCTTACGACTTCTTCTGGAACGAGGCTGGCTCCGCGACGGGGCAAGTGAGGGATCGGGCGCTGCTCAACGGCGGCGATCGCCGGCGAGCGGCCAGTATTGCCGCGACGGGCTTCGGACTCACTGGCCTGTGCATCGGGGAATCCCGCGGATACGGCAAGGCGGCGGAGATCCGGGAACGGGTGCGGCAGACGCTGCGCTTTCTAAAGACGCAATTGCCCAACGAACATGGGTTCTTCTACCACTTCGTCGACCTGGATACCGGAGAGCGGATGTGGAACTGCGAGCTCTCGTCGATCGATACGTCGCTGCTGCTCTGCGGCGTGCTGACGGCTCGCCAGCACTTCAATGACGCCGAGATCCAAGAGCTTGCGACCGCGATTTACGAGCGCGTCGATTGGCCGTGGATGCTGAATGGCGGCGATACGTTCTCCATGGGATGGAAACCGGGCTTCGGCGGCGGCTTCTTGCCCTCGCGTTGGAATCAGTATTGCGAGCTGATGATGATCTACCTGCTGGCCATCGGCTCGCCTACGCATCCGGTTTCGAGCGATACCTGGAAGGCGTGGAGTCGGCCGACGGTGAAGTTCCAGGGATTCGAATACATTTCCGGGCACGATCCTCTCTTCACCCATCTTAATTCGCACGCGTGGTTTGACTTTCGCGACAAGCGGGATGCCTATGCCAACTACTTCACGAACTCGGTGACCGCGACTCGCGCGCACAAGCAGTTTTGCCTTTCTCTGCGCGACGAATTTCCCGATTACAGCGCGGATCTTTGGGGGATTACGGCGTCCGATTCGGCTTCTGGATATCAGGCTTGGGGCGGTCCTCCGCGGATCGGACAACTGGACGGAAGCGTCGTGCCTTGCGCTGCTGGAGGCGCGGTGGCTTTTCTGCGAGAGGATTGCATGCAGGTGCTGCGGAATATTCGCGAACGGTATCCGAAAGCTTGGGGACGATATGGATTTGTGGACGCGTTCAATCCGCTGAAGGGTTGGTATGACGCCGATGTGCTGGGAATCGATTTGGGGATCACGATGGTGATGGCGGAGAATGCGCGCTCGGGATTGGTCTGGAGCACGTTCATGAAGAACAAGGAGATGCAGGGAGCGATGGCGAAGGTTGGATTTAAGGCCGAAGTTCGGGGTTAGGTTTTCTACCC
>PLUW01000121.1 GCA_003162935.1 Acidobacteriaceae bacterium | reverse complement strand
GAGGCCCGAACCACCTCGCCCATCGTCAGAACGCCGCTCGTCAGAACGAAGACCGCAAAAACACCGGCCGCCCGGATCCAACCCCTGGGCGGCCAGTGTATTTACAGCAGGAACAAATTTGTAAGCTGTCATCCTGAGCGCAGCATGCTTTTCACGAAGTGAAAAGTATGCGCAGTCGAAGGACCCCTACACCCTCCTCAGTGTCAGGCAGCTTATCCTAAACGTCGGCGGGTGCCGGATCCCTGCGCGTTTCTTGCGCAGCGTTGGGTTTCCACGGGCTCAAACTCTATGCCTTCTGTTCGCTGAATAGGTCAGGCACAGGAGCCGCAGAAGCAGGACTCTCCTGCACCGCAGGCGTGGTCGCCAGCGCGCCGCTCTCTTCAACGCTGGCGCTGGCCGGCGCCGCCACCTTTTCCCCTTGCAGAAATTTCCTCGAATCCAGCAGCGGACGCCCCAGCGAAGCGTTATAGCTCGTCCACGGCCCGTCGAGTCCGCCCTCGCGTTCGAGTTGGGCTCGCATCGCTTCCATCTTCGAATCCAGATCGTCCAGATAGTGCAGCATCAGCGCTTCGGGAAACATCGGCAGCTTGGGCGAACCGAAATCGTACTGCCCGTGATGGCTGATGATCAGATGTTCGAGCAAAGTCTTCAGTTCCGCCGGAAAGTCCGGCAGCTTCGCGAGCTTTGCCTGGAGCATCTCCAGTTCAATAATCATGTGCCCGAGCAGCTGGCCGCGCGTGGTATAGGAAAACGCCCGGTTATATGTCAGCTCATGAATCTTCCCAATGTCGTGCAGGAACGCTCCCGTCAGCAGCAGGTCGCGATTGACCTGAGGATAGTTCTGGCACATCAAATCGCAGGAGCGAAACAGCGACACCACGTGATCCAGCAATCCACCGATGTAAGCGTGATGCAGCGTCTTGGCCGCAGGCGCATTGCGGTAACGCTCGGCAATCTCCCGGTCCTCCATAAACAGCTCGACCAGCGATTTCAGGTGCGGATTCTGAAAACTGGCGACATACTCCGTCAGCGTTCGCCAGAGTTCGCCAATGTCCTTGGTGGTCTTCGGAAGGTAGTCGGTGTAGTCGATCTCCGCTTCTTCCATGCGCCGCAGTTTGTGAATGGTGAGCTGAAAGCGATTCTTGTACTTGTTGACCAGCCCCTTGATCTTGAGAAAATCGTCCTGCTCGAAGGCGTCGATGAACTCCTCGACGTTGTCCCACATTTTGGCTTCGATCTGCCCCGTGCGATCCGCCAGAACCAGCGCCAGGTAAGGCTCGCCATTCTTCTTGGCCTTCACCTGCTTCGTCGCCACCACGAAGCTGGTGGTCACAACTTTGTTTTCCTGCTGGGGACAGCCGGAGATAAAGAACTCTTTCATGAGCCTCCGCGAACCTCGGCTTCCCGCCGCGGGCACAGCCAAGATTACTCTACCGCAGACTCGACTAAAGAAATGGAGCCTAGGGAAACTCTGATTAAGTCCCGATTTTCCCCGTGCACCCCTGTGCACCCTGTGGTTATGCTTTTCTGCCGACACTGAATCAGAGTCTCCCTAGAACACGCCCAGCGTCTTCTTCTTCAGCTTCTTCGCCTTGTCCTCTTTCGTCGTGGTCTCGACCGGCTTGGTTTGCTTCGCGCTGGCGCCGGTGTCGACGTACCCGGCCTTGGGATCGATGAACGCTTGCTCGCGCAACGTAGTCAGATAGGCTCGCAACGCCGGCTGCAATTTCTGCATGTACAACGCGTCCTGAATCCGCGGCTCGACCTCTTTCAGCGCGGGAATCCCCGCCGTCTGATGCTCGCTCACCTCCAGGATCACGTACCCCTGCTTGGTGCGGATCACATCCGTCATCTCCCCAGCCTTCAACGCAAAAACCTTGTCTTCGAGTTCCTTGGAGAGCGTGCCGCGCTTGAAATAGTTCAGATCCCCGCCGTCCTTCGCCGAGGGCCCATCGGAATATTTTTTGGCCAGATCTTCAAACTTCGCTCCCTTGTGAATCTGGTCGAGCAAATCCTGCGCCTTGGCCTGCGCCGCCGCCAATGCCGCTTCCGTTTCCGCCTCGGATGCCGCTGGTGCCGCAGGCGCTGAAGAAGGATCGGCCTTTGCCGCATCGCCGCCAGCCGGTTTGGCTGCCGCCTTGGGCGCAATCAAAATCTCACTCAGCCGAACCTGTTCGGGCCGCTCCATCTCTGCCCGGTGTTGTTCGTAGAATTTCTTCACGTCTTCCTTGTTCATGGCCAGCTTCGAGCCCACTTCCTGCCCAATCACCCGCTGCGTGATGATCTGGTTCCGCATATTCTGCTTGAACTCTTCATACGAAGCCCCCTGCGCCTCCGCCGCCTTCTCCAGGTCTTCCATGGTCTCGAGCTTCATTTCCTTGCGCATTTCATCGAGGCGCTTCACCAGTTCCGTGTCCCCGGTAATGCCAAGGTCCTTGCCTTTTTGCAACAGAAGCTGCTGGTCAATCAGTTTCTCCAACACGTCGCGCTGTTCTTCGCCAAAAAGGCGGTCGGCGTTTGCCGGATCCTGCTGCTGAATCTCCTGCTTCAGTTGGTCGCGCTGCCGTATGTATTCCGACCGTGTGATGATCTCGTTATTCACTCGGCAGATGATCTCTTCCACCACCGTATCCGCCGGCAAAACCGCCGGAAGCAATAACCCGCATCCAACCGCAAACAGCAAGGCAAGTCTGGTCTTCTTCATTTTCATTGCAGGGCTCTCTTGAAACCTGGGGGTAATCCCGAGGAAAAGTTGTCTCTCTATTTTACGCCGCTAGCAGTATGGAGGCCAATCGAGCGGGCAGGGTTGCCTCGCTAATTTCCCCGCGCCAGCGTAAGCGCGGTCACGTCATTATGCTTCGGAGCGCCGTGCATGAAATCCTGCACCTGCTGCAGGATGCGCCGGGAAAGATCCTGGGCCGACGCAGGCCCCGCCTTCATCACACCCTTGACTCCCTCCAACCCAAACTCCGCGTCCTTCGACTCCGCCTCCACCACCCCGCGCGAAACCACCGCCAGCGAGCCATTCGCTCCCAGACCCACAATCCGCGCGTCGGTCGGAGCCAGCGAAAACAGCCCCAGCGGCAGCCCCGTCGCGTGCAATTCGACCACCCCTGCGTCGTCGCGCAAAAGTCCCGGCGTGTGTCCCGCATTCACGTAGCAAACCGTCCCCAACTCTTCGTTGTAGCACCCCGCGAAAGCCGGGCAACTGTGCACGCCTCCAGCCGCGCGCATGATCTCCAGATTCAGACGCCGCGCCAGTTCGATCATCGCCTCCGACTCATTCAACTCTGCGGCGGCGAAGATCTGCTCGCCCGCCGAGCGGAAGCAAGCCTGCGCCGCCTGTAGCACCGGCTCGCTGGTTTCGCGCTTGCCCGCCACGTCCAGCAAACCAAACAGCAAACGCTGCGGCCCAACCCGCAGAAAATCGTGGAAGTCCCCTCCATCGCGCGACGAAAAATACGCCACCGCCAGTTCAGCCCCCTCCAGCGCAGGGCTCTCCCCCTGCACGATCTGCGGAACCTCCTCCGCCTTCGATCCGAACCCGAGTTTTGAAAACAGGCCCATGAGCCGCGAAACTATCACAAACCGCAGAGCCGAGCAATGACCGGAAAGTGGTGCCCGGAAAGTCGGGTGAAGAACCTTCGTGGCCCGGAGCCTGCCCTGAGCGCAGTCGAAGGGTGCACTTAGTGGTTAAGAATTTCTTAGAGGTCGCATCGTCAAACTGATCCACCTGCCGATGTCCGCCTCCATCAAATCGTTTATACTAGCTAGTTTCGCCAGCACCGCTGGCGCCACATGGGAGTTGAGCCGTGAAGATTCTGGTTTGCATGAAGCAGGTACCGCAAAAAGACGCTCCGCTCAAGCTGAATGAGTCGGGCACTTGGATTCGCGAAGACGTTTCCTACGAAGTCAACGAGCCCGATGCCTTCGCCCTCGAAGAAGCCTTGCGTCAAAAAGAGAAACACACCGGCGAAGTCATCGTCATCACCGCCGGACCCGCCCGCGCCTCGCAGGTTCTGCGCGAGGCCCTCGCCAAGGGCGCCGATCGCGCCATCCACCTCGAAGACGACGCTTTTGTCGGCCTCGACGCCTACAATACAGCCCGCGCCATCGCCGCCGCCGTCAAGGATGAGAAGTTCGACCTGATCTTCACCGGCCTGCAATCCGACGACTACGGCTACGCGCAAACCGGCGTAATCCTGGCCCAGATTCTAGGCTGGCCGCACGCAACCATCATCATGCAGATCGAAAAAACCGACGCTGGCATCCGCGTCAAGCGCGAGCTCGAAGCCGGATTCTTTCAATTCGTCGACATCCCTTTACCCGCCGTTCTGACCATCCAGTCGGGCATCAACAAGCTTCGCTATGCCACGCTAATCGGAATCAAGCAGGCAAAAAACAAGCCGCTGCGCAAAGTAGCGTTGGCCGAAGTGCAATCCGCCATGGGCGAAAACTTGCAGAAGATCGTAAAGCTCTACGTCCCGCAAAAATCAAAGAACACCGAGTTCCTCGAAGGCCCTCCAGCCGAAGTGGCCAAGAAACTGGTGGAAAAGCTGAAAAACGAAATGCGAGTAATCTGAAAATAAAGTTCTCGGTTCCCAGTTCTCAGTTCCCAGTAAGGGACTGAGGCTTTTACTGAGAGCGGAGAACTGAGAGCTGAGAACCCATATTATGGCTGACACAATTCTAGTCGTCGTCGAACAGCGCGAAGGCAAACTAAACCGCGTCTCCTGGGAGACCATCACCGCCGGCCAAGTCATCGCCGCCCAAACCGGATGGACGCTCGAAGCCGCCGTCGTTGGTTCGAACTCCGGCTCCGGCATAGCCGCAATCGCAGCCGAAGTAGCCGCCAAAAAGCTCGCCAAAGTATATGCCGTCGAGTCGGCCCGGCTCGAGCCCTACACTCCCGACGCATTCGCCTATGCCTTGCAGCAGCTCCTCGAAAAGCATCCCGCAAAACTGGTGCTGATGCCGCATACCTATCAGGTCCGCGACTTCGTGCCCAAGCTCGCCACCGCCCTGCAAACCACCGCCATCAGCGACGTCATCGGATTCCGCTCCGAAGCCGGCAAGCTGCTCTTCACGCGCCAGATGTTTCAAGGAAAATTCGTCGCCGACGTGAGCTTCGCCGGCAACGGCCCGTGCTTCGTCACCTTCCAAAACGGCTCCTACCGCGCCGATAAAGTCGAAGCCGGAGCAGCCGCCGCGCCAGTTGAAACCGTCAACGTCGAAATTCCGGATGGCATCATCCGCAACAAGCCAGAGGAAGTTTTCAAAGAAGCCAAACAAGCCGTCGATCTGACGCAAGCCGAAATCATCGTCTCGGTCGGCCGAGGAATCAAAGAACAAAAAAACATCGACCTAGCCAAGCAGCTGGCCGACGCGCTCGGCGGAGAACTCGCGGCCTCGCGCCCCATCTGCGACAACGGATGGCTCCCCATGGACCGCCAAATCGGCTCCTCCGGCCAAACCGTCGCTCCCAAGCTCTATCTGGCGCTAGGCATCTCCGGAGCGATCCAGCACATCGTCGGCATGAAAGGCTCCCGCAGCATCGTAGCCATCAACAAAGATTCCGAAGCCCCAATCTTCGAGATCGCCGACTACGCCATAGTCGGCAACCTGTTCGACATCGTCCCCCCGCTGATCGAAGAAGTGAAGAAGGCGAAGGGGTAACGGGAGCCGGAGACCTCGGGACTTCGACTCCTCCGCCCTCTTCCTGTCATTTTTCCTATCNNTCGGACGATTTCTGTGCATCGCTATTGCTTTTGTCGTCGCTCTCGGCGGTCAGGTCGTCGTATTCGCGTCCTTCGACTCGGGACCAGGCTGAGGCTCCAAGCGGTCGCCGCGCCACCGACTGGCGATCGATGACTACTTGCGTGGGCAGCTTCGGTTCGAGCGTGGTGTGTTTCAGGTTCATGGATGCTGTCTGCAAGGCATACAGGACCAGGGCAGCGGCTTTGGGGTCGATCTCCTGTAGCACCAAGCGCTCGATCATCTTGGCCAGCCACATTTGGATGGAGTTTGCATCTTCGAGGGTGGGCAGCGTCTGGCGAAACTCCGTTTTGTTTTCCAGAGCTTCCCGTTCCCGCCAGTAGTAGTGGATGTGGTAGTAACAATACTTGGTCTCGCGCAGGGAGGGCGAACCGCACTGGGTTCCGTTTATCTTGATGTGCTGACAGCGCAAAATTGTATTTGGATATAAGGACATTTTTTTTCGTGCTCCATGTATGAAATATGAAAGAAATGTTTGGTTTTGGGATGATGTTTACTGCCTGGTACCCCCACCCCCCTCCCCCCTGGTCTAGCGGAATCATGGGCTTGGCGGGAATTTTTCGGTTCGGTCTTTGAATCGAAAGGACTTATATCAAAGTCTTCGGGAATAAGGACTTACGGGATTTGCTGCTGTTCCCGGCCTTCGAGTGGGGTAAATCGTGTCAAGGGGAAGGAACCTTCGCCTTTCCACCCCATCGCGTCGAGTATCTGTTGTCAAAGAGCGCTGATGGTTTTGGAGCAGCATGGCTGAACCGTCGCTGAAGACGGGGACCCGCTTCGCTGCACCAATCAGGGGGCTAGTTTTGCACGCGCGCAGTGAGGCTGTCTGTGATGGGGCATACAGTGGTTTTGTGATGAAAAAAGTAGATCGGTGTACCGCCCAGGTTAGCGCCCAAAAGACGGGCGCGAACCTGGG
>PLUW01000005.1 GCA_003162935.1 Acidobacteriaceae bacterium | reverse complement strand
CGGACGATTTGGCTGATTCGCGGGCAGTTGCGGAACGGGCTGCCGTGGGTGAACTGCATTCGGCTGATTCGCAGGCGGTGGAGTGGGTTGCGGCGGGCGATTGGCATTCGGCTGGCCGCCCATCGAATTTGCCGGACGGGACGTGATTGGCGCGGCTGGCTTGCTGGGAGGCGCCTGTTTGACCATCGGACGCGCAGCCGCCGCAGCCGGTGGACGCAGCGTCTGCAACTCCTGCCGCGACAGGGGCTGTCCGGGATGAGCGGCGAGAGCCTGTTGTCTTTGTGCGAAGGGAAGTGGCGGCGGAGGGGGCGTGTGGTTCGCGACCACCTGCCGATTCATGGTTGCGGCGGGCGGCGCAGGTACGTGATTCGCGGTGGAAGCGTGCGCTCCAAGCACGCTCTGCCGGGTGGGGGCTACGGCGGCTGACTTGTTCACCGACGCGCTGGCAATCTGCTGCGGAGTTACAGCAACCGCGGCCCGGGCTACGGGTTGCGCGCTGGTGAAGGCAGCTTGCGGAACCGCCATCACCGCTCCCTGAACGTTTCGGTTCGCGTAGTTCACGTTGGTGACGGTCGTGCTCTTATTGATGATGGTGGTGTTGTAGACGTTCGTGATCGTGGTGACGTTGACCGTTGTGTTGCTGACGTTTACCTGGTTCATATAGCCGCGGCTCACTTGATAGGGCGGCACATAAACTTCACGCGGTCCGAGCGGGAACCACGCCACGTTGCCTCCGAAACCCAAGCCGCCGCCAATAAAGACGACGAGCGCGGGCGCATAGACGGGCCGCACATCCATCGGACCGGCGATCCAACCCCAACGGCCGTTGATCGTAACCCAGCGTCCGTAGTGGAACGGCGCGTAGCCCCAAGGGGAATCATCGACCCAGGTGTAACCCCAGGGCGAAATCCAAGCCCAATGGCCGGTGTGGTACGGCGCCCAGCCAAATTCAACACGGGTGGGGAACCAGACGTGGCCGAAGCTGGGGTCGTCGCGCCAGTCGCCGTTTTCGTCGAGATCTTCATAGCCGACGACGTCGCGCGAGAGATAGCGCGCCGACAGCGAATTGTCGTAGCGGCGATCGCGGCCGTTCGCCCAGTTATCGAACTCGTCGTAGCCGCCAATATCCTGAAGGTCGGCCCACAGCGAATCGGTACCGCTGAACATGCCACGCTGACCGCCGTAGAGCGTGTAGGTCTGGCCGCCGCCGGTGGCTTGGCCTCCGCCGTCGCGCACGCTGACGGCGGTGTAGGTGCCGTCGTCGCTGGCTTCGATGCGGTAGATGCCCGGCTGGTTCACCGTAAACGCCAAGTTCGGTGTATCGACTTCGAAGTAATCGTTCTGATCGAGGCGGCGCACATGAATGTTGATCGCGCCCGAGGTTAGTTGAATTTGCACGGTGTGATCATCGAGATTGAGGAATGAAAATCCGGTGTTCTCCCGCAGGCGAATCACGGCGGAGCCGAGCTGCAATTCGGCGCGCGAGGCCTGGTCGGCCCAGAGCCGGTCGCCGGTCGTCAGGGGGCGATTGGGGAACGCCTGCACCCATTCCGCCTCGCCAGCTGGCTGGAATGAAACCGAGCCCTCGATGTAGCCGAGTCGCGCGACGCGGGTGGGCGGATCGTCTTGCTGGTCCCAGTCTTGAGCAAAGGCTCGGGTCGGTAACAATGCGGTTGCGAATCCCAGTGCGAGCAAGGCGCTCGACCAGACGAATTTCTTGAGTTCGTTTTTCATGGAAGTTCTCTCCAAAGCGTTTCTATAGCAAATAGGGTTAGAAAGTCATTATTCACCAAGGGATAGAGAGTTGGCTATACTGACCAAGCTTAGGTACGGTGCTAAGTTGATTGGTTTGACCACGGAGCCACGGAGGGACGCAAGGGCTTTATATAATTTCACCTTCCACGTTTTCCAACCTTCGATTCTTTTTCCGTGCCTCTGTGACGCCGCGGTCAGAGAATCAAATTAGGGCGCTACCCGGCGATTTCCGCCTTGACCGAACCCGCCAAACGGCGCTACCATCGCGGCGTTGCGGGTTTCCGTGGTTCTCCCTCATCCGTTCTGGGCCGCTTGCTTTCGGAGGTTCTGACAATGCGCTTCTCCGCTTCCATGCTGATCCTGTGTTCGTTTGGCCTGTGCTCGTTGGCGACTTTTGCGGAGACTCCTGCGGCGGGCGTCAACGTGGGCCCGAAGCCTGTTATTACCGAACCGATTGACGAATCCCGGTTGGTGACTCTTACGGGAAACACCACCGCTGCTGTGTTCGAGGCAAGCAATGATCGCGGCCCGGTCGCCGACAGCCTGACTTTCGATCATTTGCTGCTCACGCTCAAGCCTGCGCCGGAAACCGAAGCGCGTTTCGAGAGACTGATTGACGAAATGCATCGGCAGAACTCGCCCGAATTTCATCGCTGGCTGACGCCGCAGCAAGTCGGCGAGCGCTTCGGTCTGGCGCAGCAAGATCGGGAGACCATTCAGCGCTGGCTGGAATCACACGGTTTTTCCATCAACCGCGTCTATCAAAATGGACTGGTCATCGACTTCGCCGGCACGTCCGCGCAAATCCGCGAAGCGTTCCACACCGAGATTCACAATTTGACTTTACCGAATGGCGAAAAACACATCGCGAACATGCGCGATCCGCAGATCCCCGCCGCACTCGCGCCAGCCATCGAAGGCGTTGCCTCGCTGCACGACTTCTATCCCAAGTCGCATGCGATTCGGATGGGTCATGTGACTTACGACCGCGCGACGAATCAGTTTCAACCGCACTTCAAATCGCGCTACACGGAAAAAGATCAAGGGCAAACTTACTATGCGGTTGCCCCCTACGACTTCGACACCATCTACAATGTGCTGCCGCTCTGGCAGCAGGGATTTACGGGCAAAGGCGTCACCATCGCCGTGATCGAAGATTCCAATCTAGCGCATACCTCCGATTGGTACGACTTCCGCAGTGTATTCGGTCTGAAGGGTTTCAAATACGGAACCTTCAAGCAGATCTATCCCGGTTGCAAAGACCCTGGTCAAAATGGAGATGAGATTGAAGCGGCTCTCGACGTGGAATGGGCGAGCGCAAGCGCGCCCGACGCGAACATCGTGCTTTCCGCGTGCGGCAATGCACACGGCGTATCCGGGCTGGATCTGGCCATCCTCAATCTGCTCGATCTCGAACCGCCCGACATACTTTCGGACAGCTACGGCTTGTGTGAAACCATCAGCGGCCAGACCGAAGTGGCACTCGAGAATCGGGAAGCGCAGATCGCCACCGCGTTGGGCACCACCTTCTTCATTGCGGAGGGAGATGTTGGCGCCGACCAGTGCGTTCCCGTCGAGAGCACTCCCTATTCGTCGCTTGGCATCAATAGCGGAGACAATACCGCTTCCGCCTATGCGGTCGATGTGGGCGGCACCGATTTCATGGCCCAGTACCTCGGGGACGCCTACAACATTCCCATCAGCGAATATTGGAGCGCGAAGAACAACCCCGTGACGAAAGCGTCCGCGCTGTCGTATATTCCGGAGATTCCGTGGAACGACGGCTGCACCAGCGAGCTGTTCTACAGCGATCCGGTCTACGGCGGTTACACGCAATCGTATGGTCCAAGCGGCTTCTGCAACACGAAATACGGCAGACAGTTCGACTATGCGGACGGTGGCAGTGGCGGACCGAGCACCTGCTTCACGGGAGTCCCTTCGATTCCCGGCGTGGTCAGCGGAACCTGCAAGGGCAATCCGAAGCCGTCGTGGCAAACGGGCGTGCCGGGCATTCCGAACGATGGCTTGCGCGACCAACCCGATCTGGCGCTCTTCGCCTCGGACGGCTTCTGGGGAAGCTTCCTGGTCGAGTGTATGTCGGACCCGAAGCAGGACGGCTCTCCCTGCAATGCACTGAACGCCGCAAACCTGGAGGGCGGCGGCGGAACATCGTTTGCCGCGCCAGCGATGGCTGGCATTCAGGCGCTGATCGATCAGAAATATGGCAAGCAGGGCAACGCCAACTACGTCTATTACGCGCTCGCGGCGAACCAGTTCAACACGCAAGGAGCGAAAGCCTGCAACGCCAGTCAAACCACGGGAGCGTTGCCTGCCGCGTCCTGCGTATTTAACGACGTCACGGCCGGAGACATGGACGTTCCTTGCGGCCAAAATTCGAAGGGAAAGTCCTACGACTGCTTCGGCGACGGCACTGACATCATTGGTGAACTTTCAACGTCCACGTCTGCTGGCGAACCGGCTTATCCAGCCACTGTGGGCTACGATCTGGGCACCGGACTCGGCTCAGTCAACGCCACCATGCTGTTTAATGCGTGGCCGCATAACTAGCGCCAGGCGCAGCTCAGCCGCGACACGAACGAATCAGTTCAGAAAATGCTGCCGGTAAAGCGTGTCGCGCTGCGCCGGACGGAAGCCCGCATCGCGTATGATGCGCCGCAGTTCTTCTTCGGTGGTGCAATTGGTCACGCCGGCGGCGCGGACCACGTTCTCTTCCAGCATTACCGACCCCACGTCGTTGCCGCCGAAGCGCAGGCCCATCTGGCAGACCTTTAGTCCCTGCGTTACCCAACTGGACTGAACGTTCAGAAAATTTGAAAGATAGAGGCGCGAAATCGCCAGGACCTTCAAATATTCAACCGCCGTGGCTTCATCCCAGTGGCGCCCGCCGAGCGCGGTGTGCGCGGGCTGAAAGCTCCAGGGGATGAAGGCGGTGAATCCACCCGTCTCTTGCTGCAAATCGTAAAGAACTTGCAGGTGGTTGATGCGGTGCTCGATGGACTCGCCGACGCCGAACATCATGGTCGCGGTGGTTCTCATGCCAAGCTGGTGCGCGGTGCGATGCACCTCCAGCCAATCGGCGGTCAGGCATTTCAGGCGCGCGATTTTGTAGCGCACTTCGTCGTCGAGAATTTCCGCGCCGCCGCCGGGGATGGAATCGAGTCCGGCATCGCGCAGGCGCGCAATCGTATCGCGCAGGCTTAGAGTGCTGTATTCGGCGATTGCCAGAATCTCCGAAGCGGAGTAGCAGTGCAGGTGAACCTGCGGGAAGCGCTGCTTGATGCCGCTCAGCATCTTTTCGTGCCAGTCGATCTTGAGATCGGGATGCAGGCCGCCCTGCATCAGGACGCCGGTGCCGCCGAGTTCGACGGTCTCGCGAATCTTTTCGTAAATCGTATCGAAATCGAGGATGTAGCCTTCCGCAGCCGCTGGACCCTTCAGCGGACGATAAAACGCGCAGAAGGTGCAATATTCGGTGCAGAAATTGGTGTAATTAATGTTGCGGTCGATGATGTAGGTCACGGTGCCTTCGGGATGCAACTTGCGGCGGACCGCGTCCGCCTCCATGCCAATCCCGATTAGATCGTCAGATCGAAACATCTCCAGAGCTTGCTGCTTGGTCAGGGACATTCTTCCTCACCCCAGGGTAATAGGTATTTTAACTGAAAGGCAGTCGTCAGCCATCGGCTTTCAGACCCCCGTCCCTTATCCATCCATAATGGAATCAGCAGTTTATGCGTAGAGTCCAGCCATGTATTTAATTTTAAAGAAGTTATTGGCAACTGTCTCGGGAGTGGGTACCTCAGGTCTCGCGGCTTTCGAGACCTGCCGAAAGCGGGCGCTACTCCCTATACTGGAATGCGGAACTCGAACCCGGTTGAATGGAGCCAGTGTTTGTCCCAGCAAAGAATCCTCATGTGCGCGCCGGATTATTTCGGCGTCCATTACGTTATCAATCCCTGGATGGAAGGTAATCGCGGCAAGGCCGATCATGCTTTGGCCGTGAAGCAATGGTCGGGCCTGAAGCGGGCGATCGAGGCACACGGGGAAGTGGTCCTCATTGTGCCGCAGCCGGGGTTGCCGGATCAGGTGTTTACCGCGAATGCCGGAATGGTGCTGAAGGAAAAGGTCGTGGTCAGTCGTTTCCGGGAGCCGGAGCGTCAGGGCGAAGAACCCTTTTTTCAGGAATGGTTCGCCAAGAACGATTTCAACATCGCCGCCTGGCCGCAGGATGTGTCGTTCGAGGGCGCTGGCGATGCGTTGCTCGATCGCGGCCAACCGATTATCTGGGCCGGGTACGGATTCCGTTCCGCGATGAGCACGCCAGGGTTGCTGGAAAAAACCTTCCACCGCCGGGTGGTCGGACTGCAACTGGTTGATCCGCGGTTTTATCATCTCGACACCTGCCTGTGTCCGTTGGAAGGCGGGTACCTGATGTATTTTCCGGCGGCGTTTGATGCCGATGGACAAAAGGCCATCGCCGATATCGTGCCCGCGGAAAAGCTGATCGAGGTTGATGCAGCGGACGCGGAGCAGTTTTGCTGCAATGCGCTCGATCTGAACCGGCGCGTGTTTCTGAACGGCGCTTCCGAATCTCTTCAGGGCCGGATGCGGCAAGCGGGGTTTACCCCGATCCTTACGCCCCTGTCGGAGTTTATGAAAGCCGGGGGCGCGGCGAAGTGTCTGACGCTGAAGTTAAGGGAAGAATAGGACGTCCGGCTATGGATTCTGTTGACCTGCTCCCTGTTTTCCGAACAAGTCCGAGTATGATTTCGGACGAAGGAAAGGGGAAAGGCCGATTCCGTCTTGTGGCGTTCTTAGGGGGATAGGGCCGCCGGCGGCGTAGCATGGGGAGAACTCCGGTGTCGGCGGCGCGATAGCCCACTTCTCGAAAGGCGCGAGAAGTGGGGCACCCCCGTTTCTGATTGGTCAGAGTTGAGAGACGAGCCGCATAATCATCGCAGGCTGGGAGAAGGTGGCCACCCGCGTACCAGTTGTGAAATTTGTCTGGGTTAGTTATAAGGTCTATAAGTTGTATAAGGAGGTAGAAGAGATTAACGAACCGTATAAGGAATGTTGGCAGTGATTATTCATTGAGGCCATATGAGTGACAAAGTAGATCAGGCTATAGCCCCGTTTGGACAATCCACTCTTGATTCTCAAGCTTTGGGCGTTTTTCGCGCAAAGGGGCCGGTCCTGGGATGGAGTAGGAGGACTGCCGCGGAGTCAAATAGGCCTGCAGCCAGTGCTATGCCGCCCGGTACGTGGAATTGACGTCCCCGAAGGGCAATTTGTGGCATCGATTTTTCCGGGCCCCGACTGTCGTCACAGATCCACTCAAGACCCCGGAAGATGCTGAGCGGCCAGATGCAAACACAAGCCTATCGGACTACGGTTGGTCGACGTATATGCATTTGCTGGTTTGGATATTTGGCGAGGCGATTCTGGGAGTCTTCTTTTATGAGTTAGCCACGTACATGCCAGATTTCGTGAAAATAATTGTTTGTGGGGCGGCTATTATTATTTGGTACGACTACCGATACTTCCAGAAGAGAACAGGGAGAATCTACACGGGACCGCTCCTCTTGCTTCCCCTCATTCTCGCTCTTTTGTGCTTTGCCGTATGGAGGTTTACTGGCGACAATGTGTGGGCAAGGCTCATTGTCGCATGTGAATGCGTGCAATCTGCCTATATAGTTGTTGATCGGATGTCTCGACGCAGCTCTTGAACATTTCCTTTTTGAACTCTAAGTAAGTGGTTGTATGATCGGCCCAACGCCAGTATTCATGCGGCTTTGAGAGCAAAACGAACTCTACGGAGGCTCAACTTGGTGGGTGAGAAACAAAATCAGCCATTTCAGCTCTCGTTTAACCCCTGTTTGAAAGTGGATTTCCAAGGTTCTCGCGTCACCTCCGACGGTGGTCTGCTGTTGGTCCGCGAGTTGGATGAGCGGTTGGGATTGAGTGCGCTCATTGCCGAAAACATCATGGACCGTCGGCGGGGAAAGAACACGCAGTTGCCGCTCCCCGATCTGCTGCGACAGTCCATCTACAGTCGCTTGGCAGGATACGAGGACCTGAACGATGCGGAGCGGCTATCGCAAGATCCGACCTTCCGCCTGATTGGTTCGGAGAAGATCTGGGATCGCGGAGCAGCGTTGCCTTCGCGCCTCCATTGGTTTGAGACCGAGGTGCTGAGCCAAGCCGAAAATCTGGAAGGTCTGGGCCGAATCAATCGGGAACTGATTGCCAAGGCGGAGGCTATGGATTCACCCCAGAGGGTGGTGCTGGATATGGACAGCACAGAGATCCCGGTTTACGGAGAACAGGAACAGAGTGCCTACAACGGGCATTTTGAATCAACCTGCTATCACCCGCTGTTGCTGTTCAACGGGGAAGGAGACTGTCTGGGAGCGAAGCTGCGACCCGGCAACGTGCACAGTGCCGAAGACTGGGACGAAGTGCTTCTGCCCGAGATCGAGCGCCAGCAGGCACTGGGTCAGGAAGTGGTGTTTCGAGCCGATGCCGCGTTTGCCAAACCGGAGATCTACGAAGCGCTGGAAGAACGGGGAGTGAAGTATGCGATTCGGATTCCCGCGAACGACAGTCTGGGGCGGGACATCGCGGAACTGCTGACGCGCCCGGCGGGGCGGCCCGGTCACAAACCCATCGTGTGGTACAAGGGCTTTCTTTATCAGGCCGCCAGTTGGAGGGTAGCCCGAAGGGTCGTGGCGAAGGTGGAGTTCCATGCCGGGGAGTTGTTCCCGCGTGTGGGGTTCATCGTGACCAACTTGGAGACGCCGAGCCGGGCAGTGGTGCGGTTCTATAACAAGCGGGGCACGGCGGAGCAATGGATCAAGGAGGGAAAGCAGGCGGTGAAGATGACGCGTCTTTCCTGCCATCGGTTTCGCTCGAACCAAGTGCGGCTGGCGCTGAGCCTGCTGGCCTACAACCTGGGAAATCTGTGGCGGCGTCTGGGTTTGCCGAGAGGGATTGAGAACTGGTCCCTCACCAGCTTGCAGCAACGGCTGGTGAAGACCGGAGGA
The DNA here is from genome assembly GCA_003162935.1 of Acidobacteriaceae bacterium. Lineage (GTDB taxonomy): Bacteria > Acidobacteriota > Terriglobia > Terriglobales > Acidobacteriaceae > Acidiflorens. The sequence continues at coordinate 472 of PLUW01000005.1, read as the reverse complement.
CGGCTGGTCAAACATGCGCGTTACTACTGGCTACTGCTGGCGGAAGGACATCTGAATCGACGGCGGTTCGGAGCGATGCTGGGCCGTATTGCTCTGCTGCCGATACCGACGGGATAGATCGGCGGGGCCCGCTCAAGCAGCGGAATCTGTCTGCAAAAGGCTCGGCAAGAAGGAGAAGTGTTGCAAAAGTGGCGGAATATCGAGCAATTTCGGCGGGGCGGGTTCGGATCTCGGAGCCGTTACGGGGCGGTCAGTATGAAAATTGTTTCACACTGTCGGCGAACAGCGGGATGGGTGTATGATCAGTGCCGTTTTTGAACCAAAAAGGAGATTCCGGTTTACAGGTTTTTAGGTCTTTCTCCCAGATCAGTTGGCTACGGTCGGTGGCTTAGATTTTCAATCGCCGACTCCGCTTCAAGTGATTGTGGTGCCAGTGAAGGGATATTCAGGTTAATTGAGCAGTGGTTTGTAG
>PLUW01000063.1 GCA_003162935.1 Acidobacteriaceae bacterium | reverse complement strand
GATACCCCCACGTCGCTTGCGTCAGCCCCGGCTGCGAATCGATCAGCGTTACGATGTGGTGCGGCTGCACCCCCGTAAATGGAGTGCTCGAGAAATTCAGCCGCCCCTTGCTGAGCTGCTGCCCACCGCCCACCGATCCTCCGTCGGTCAGCACCGTGGCCGACTGATTCTGCACTCCGCTGCCTACGTGTCCCGTCATGCTCGCCAGGCAAGTCGTGTAACCGCCCGGCGACGCCGTTCCATAATCGGAGCACTGGTTCGCCACCTGGAGTGCGTTCCCATACAAACCCGCGCCCACCGGGTTATTCACCTCGGCATCCACTCGTACGCTCTTGTTCACCGAGACTAACGACCCTGGCCAGAAAACCAGATTGCCCGCATAGTCTCCAATTTCGATCGTATAAGTCGAAGTCGAAGACGATCCCGTATCCGTATAACTGCACACCAACCCGCCCGCGCACGCCACCGCTTGCGTCAGCCCTTTCGCCACATATCCGCACGTCCCGCCCGATCCACCCGGGCATCCGCCGTTGTAGGGATATGGCAAGTTCTGTTCGATCCCGCCTGCCGTCGTCATGCGAATCACGTCATAAGTGATCGCGTCAGTCCCGTTCGCCACTCTCGGCCAACTTACCGGAATCGAGTCGCTGCCCGTCGAAAGCCAATTCAGCACCTGCATCGGCGAAGTCTGCGTGCCCGCCGTCGTGTCATTCGCCACGATGTAATAGGAGTACGGCGTCGTCCCGCTTCCACCCGACGCAAACCCCCCGGACGGCCCGCCGCCTCCCGTAATCTGGAAGCTCGCCGCCGCACTCGATGCTCCCGCAATCAGGCCCGCAATCCCCAGCCCCGCAAAAGGAGAATGCGCCGGGCTCGCCGGGTTCAACGCCGTGCTGCTCTCCGAATAAAGATTCTTAAGAAAGGCCCCCTGATAATTGCCCGTCGTGTTCGAGGAGTACACCTGCCACGGCCCGCTCGCTTGAATGACCGTGTTCTCGATATACAGTCCATTGGAGTTGTAATCGGTAATTCCGTTCGCGTAATTCGCCGTGATGTTCGAATCTCGCAACGTGATCACCGGTGCAATCTGGTGACTCTGGTTCCCCGCCGAGAATACAAATGACCCCGTCCAGTTCGCATTGTTATTCAGCGGCTTCGCTTGATTGTTGAAGTGTTCGATCGTCGCGTTCTCGTCGTCCCACAAATCGAAAAAATTGTTAAAACTTCCACCCTCCCCGACCCTGTCGTAAGCAATGTCGATCAGGTGCGTGTTCATCGCGTTGTCCAGCACCGCGACATACGCCAGCGCTACCACCCCCGGAGTCGCCTGTGCCCCAATGTCCGCACCCGTGTGCGCGTACTGAAACGTCGTTGCGCTCGGCACCGCCGTGATCGTCGCGTCGCCCCAGTAGCTGCTGCTGTCGGTAAACAGGATCGTCACCATGTCCCCAACCCGAAAGCCGTGCGCGCTCGCCGTCGTGATCGTCGCTACCTGCGACGCCCTCTGCGTTTGCGTGATCGCCACTCCCGCAAATGCCGCACTGCTCGCCAGATTCGTCGGCGAGCGAAAACTTAGCCCGCTCACCGTCGTATCCGTGAAGTCGTTCGAACTCGCCAGATCCCCAACCTGCACGCACGCGCCCCGCCCCACGCAGTTCAGCGATGTCCCCGCCCCGTTCAATACCGATTGGTTCGTGTGCAGATAAATCGTGCCATACACGTTGTACGTGCTCAGCGAGTGCGCCGGGTACCCCGGCCCATTCGCCGGAATCGTCACATTGCACTGGCTGTTTTGCCACGTCGTCGAACTCGTCCCGCAAGCCGCGTTCACCGTCTCCTGGATCCCCGACGACGCCGACCCAATCGTGAATCCCGCCGCATACGAATAGAAAGGAGTAAACGTGATCGTTCCCGACGCCGCTCCCGACGTGCATCCCCCCGCCCCCGCCATTACGCTGACCGCTTCGCTGTTTCCTCCGCCCGACAAATACACCTGATAGCCGTATCCGCTCGTCGTATCGACGCCCACCGGGCAAGGCGTCAGCGTCACCGTCGCCTGCGTTCCGCCCGTGATCGCGCTCGCCATCGTCTCGGTCCAATTCAGCGCCGTCGTCGCATACGTGATTCCCGCCGGCGCGCCCCCGCCGCAAGCTCCCCAGGTGGAGTTCCCGTTCAAACAGGTGGAAGAATTCGCCACCCCCGCCCCCAGTTCACCCGGCGGAACCATCCCATTCACCAGATCCGCCTTCACCGCCAGCCCGTTATCCACGTAGTTCCGGTCGGCCGCCTGATTCGGCGCAACTGGATCTGCCGGCAGCGTCAGCGGACCCGTCATCGTCCCGCCCGCCAGCGGAACAAACGCTCCCGCTCCCACATTCGCTACCGCCGCCGCCACCGTCTCGTTCACGTATTGCTGCGTCGCCACCAAATTCCCCAGCCCCGTACCCGGCGTCGTCACCACCCCCGCAATCGTGGTCGGCGAAGTCGTTGGAACCGCCCAATATTCCGTCCGCACCGTTCCGTCATCCAACTGAAAAACCGCAACATAGTAAGTCCCCGTTGGCGTCGCTCCCACATTCGGAACCAGTTGCGCCGTAAACGCTCCCTGCGCCCCGATCGTCACCGCCAGATTCCCCGCCGTCACCGCCTGCCCTTGTGCCGTCTGGAACGACGGCCACGAAATCAGCACCGTTCCTGCCGCTGCCGTTCCGTCCGCCCTGTACACCGTGTCGCTGATCGTCGTCAGCGCCGGCCCTTGCCCTTGCGCCAGCGCTCGCATCGACAACGTCATTGTCGTCGCGATCAGCGCCAGCGCAATCCCCACCTCCGCTGTCATCGCCCGCCAACCCTTGTTCTCCGCCAACCATCCGCGCATGTCTTTATCTCTCCTAAATAAGCGCAAGCCAATTCCGCCCAATAAAAAAGCCGCTCAACCGAGCGGCTTGTTACCAAAACTTACGAATTGTCATCCTGAGCGAAGTGAGGCGAAGCCGAACGGAGTCGAAGGACCCCTACCCCGGCTACGCTCCGTAAACCCCCTGTCATCCTGAGCGAAGCGAAGGACCTATGTACTCCCTCGCACAACCGCCGGTTCTTACCTCTTCAATCTGACCTCGAACCTCTAACCTTCCTACCTCTCCACCCGCCGGGTGCCCCATCCTAACGTCGCGCTGTATGCAACGTTAGGGTGGGATTCCACCACCTTATCCCTCTTGGGAAATTTCGTTGCGGGATACACGATGACCCCGCCGGTTCTTACCCTTGATACTCACAATTGGCCCCACCTGTATTAATCGGCGATACTGAAGATAACCAGTGATGGCGTTGTCATGGCCGAACGACAATATTACATCCCACTCGCACGCCACGCTCGTGAGCCGCAGGGTCAACTTCTGTTAACAGGCGATTTCACTCAAAATGCCCGTCCTGACGCCACTGAGTGAAATGGATATTTCAACAGCGACCAACGTACACGTTGTAAATTACGCTAATGCCGCCCCGCATCCCAAAGTACATACGTTACTTCTTGGGAGTTGAAACGCTCAGCGGAAAGGAGGCAATCAGATACTTGGCCTGGTCGCTGTCGACCGCAGCAAAAAACAAGTTCGCGTCGGCTGCTTCTCCGTAAACGACTCGCGCATTGAAGTAATAAACCTTTCCTACCTCCGCGGTGAAATGCACGAGGCTCACGGGATGTCCCCGATGGGACTGCACGTTCGCACATACATGATGCTCTCCCGGCTCTACGGACGCGCCGAAATAAGAACTGTTCTTATTTGCGCCCACCCATGTTCCGTCCAATCCAATCATGGTCGTCACGCCGAGGGCATCTGAGCCCTTTTCCTGAATGAAGTAAACCCACGCCTTGCCCGGTTCGGGCTGCGCCAGTGCGTGTTGGGATTCGTCCAGCTTCACGTTGAAGCTGACCTTCTCGAGGCCGCAGGCTGCCGTAGCAACGGGGGGCGGTACCTGGGCAAATGCCGATACGGCAAAAAGCATAACTAAGCCGATGATTCTCATGGCCTTCCTCCACTCAGGCGCTTGCCTGTTTCAACTGACTATAGCCCTCTTTGAAGATAACTGTTGCAACCAGGCGATTTCGCTCAGAACCCATCAGTGAGCGTTTAGCTTACCTCTTCAATCTGACCTCGAACCTCTAACCTTCCTACCTCTCCACCCGCGCCTCCAAGAACCGCCGCACGCTTTCCACATACACGTCCGCGAAGTCCACCACCGGCCTCCGCGTCTCAATCAGCGTCATCGCCTCTTCGATTTCCCATTCCAGCGCGCACATCACCGCCAGCGTCATCATCGGAGCCCGGTGCACCCCCGCCGCGCAATGCACATAAACCCGCGCCTCCGGATCTTCCAGCGCCGCCAACGCAAAATCCACCCCACGCCGCAGCAACTCCGGCGGCTTCGGCAGAAAATCGTCGTCCGTCGGATTCCACAGCACTTTCACCCCAAACGGCTCCGCCAGCGGCCGGTCGTCGAACTCCAGTTGCATATTGACCACATGCGTCACCCCGGCTTGCGTCAGCTCTTCCATGTTCCGGGAGTTCCAGATCCCGCCTCCCAGCGCAACTCGTTCCGTGACCCAGGTGATGTCCATGGTGCCTTTGCTTCGCTTTCCCGAACTCGGTATCTTACGATTCTACCGTCCCCAAAGAAAAAGGGCGCGAAATGAATCGCGCCCTTCAGAGTCCCAAGTTTTCTTGACCTCTTAAGTTTAGAATATCAGATCCGAGGGGGTGTTTGGACATTTTTCCCGGATTTATATTGCCCGCGTTTTGAACAACTTAACTGACATTTATGATTTCTACCCTCTTGACACCCTAAAATCCCCCCCTCCACCAATATCCCCGCCAACTGGTCGAGTGCTTCCGCGAGTAACCGTCGAATTTTCCTAGGGTTATACGCCAGCAGCCGCGCAATCTCGTCCACCGTATATTCCTCTAGGATATTCATGGCGAGCAGTTGCTTTTCCATTACACCCAGCTTCTCGATCGCTTTCTCCATGTCGGTTACAAAGATAACTACGTCTTCAAAGCTCTTCCTCGTGGAGGAGCTAACTCGCGTCCGGAAAAACTCCCGCCCCAGCAGCGATGGCAGTCTCCCCACCTCGACCGATGCTTTGGCATACCGCCGTAGCAGAGCAACGGTTCGCCCGCGGTAGACCGATAACTCAATCTCCGTTTCCCCATACAGCACCGATGGAGGCAACCCCGCTTGTCCCATCAGATCGCCTACTCGCATCCTCGCCACCTGTGCAATTGCCAATGCGCTTGTCATATGCGCACCTCAACTGCTGCCACTCCTTGCAGAAGGTCAATCCTGGCCGAGGTACGAAGGTCGGTTTCTTGCTCACGACGCTTGCGCCGCCGGGCCCGGGACATCGGCACGCCTCCGGGGTCCGGCCTTGCTTGTAAACGCACATCGCAACTGGCGCAATACACTCCACCGTTTCCCTGCAGACGCAGCCACAATCCGCCGCACCGTTCGCAATACTTCAGTTCGACTTGGATTTCCTGCCACTCCATCTTGCTGCTCGATTTCATGATTGCCTCGCTCTCGGAAATAAAAGTATGAAATTAAGAAAACAAACAAAAAAGCCCTGGCGCCGATTTCTCGGCCCAGGGCTCGTTTCTCTTACGATGACCTGTGGAGCTATTGAATTGGGTTTGGCGACCTTATTGCAGCCTGGCGGTTACTCCCGAATGTGGCTGTCGGAAGTAACCCTCTTCATAGCCAGATTTGAGCACCTGCCCGTTCTGCACAAGAACGCTCAAGCGCCCGTTAAAGTGAATCGCCTGCAACAGTCGCTGCATGGCTGCGGAGAGCATTTCCGCCGACCGTATCTTTCGGCGGAACTCTCCGAAGCTTCTTTCTTCGTTCTCGGGAGACTCTACTTCTATCATTGCTGGTACACCTTTCTTGCGGTATAAGTGCATTTTGAAACATATAATCCAGCGATCCTAAATTTCACAATGACATAAGTCAAGACATATATTGTCTTTTGGATGTTGTTGTTACATTAACAATAGCTTAAAGCTAGTATATGCTGTTATACTCCGCCGATGAAATTCGGCACGCTGCAAGAGAATCTGCGCAAGGCCCTTTGGAAGCGTATTGAGGACGGGGAACTCACTGGCCTACGTCTCGCGCAACAGACCGGTTTCAAACAAGCGCACATCTCGAACTTTCTGAATCGCAAGCGCGGGCTAAGCCTGGAAGGCATGGACAAAGCTCTGTCTGCGCAGCACCTTTCGGTGCTGGATCTAATCGATCCCGCAGAAATCAACAAGCGGGCTTCGATCTTTCCGCCGAGCGACGATGAATTCGACAACGTAGCGGTGGTCGATTCTCAGGTCGCCGCCTCCGAGGCGGTCATTAAGAGCATGCACGTCAAAGACATACTGAAGATGAAGAGGAGCTTTCTAACCTCTTTGAGAATGGCGGCGGAAGCGGGCCGCACCGCTTGGGAACGTTTCGTGATGATCAAAGCGGATGCGCAACAGGGCGTGAGCATGCATCCCCGAATCACGCCCGGTGCTGTCCTGTTGCTCGACCGCCACTACAATACCTTGATTCCCTACCGCAGAGGCGAAAAGAACATGTATGCCGTGCGGAAGGACGGGGTTTGCAACATAAAATACGTCGAGCTTGTGAACAACTGCCTGATTTTGCGTCCACATAACCCCGCCGGCCCAATCGAAGTCATAACCCTCCGACAGAGAGAGAAGCCCGGCGACCACATCGTCGGCCGAGTGTGCTATGTGGAAATCGAAACGTAGTCGTCGCCGCTGCCGCTCGGTCACACTGGATAAGTTTTAAACAACACGATAATCTCAGAGGGCAATTTCGCACCCTAAAGCCCTATGAACTGGAAAATCTCCGCTCTCATCGTGGCGGCCCTTTCGGCCGCTTTGCCTGTTTTTGCCCAGCACAGTCCCTCCGAGCCTGTACTCGACGTCTCCGCCATGGATAAGACCATCGACCCGTGCGTCGATTTCTACACCTACTCCTGCGGCGGATGGATCAAGAAGAATCCCATTCCGCCGGATCAATCGAGTTGGGGTACGTCCGGCAAGCTTGAGGATGAGAACCGCGCGCAGTTGAGGGCGATTCTCGAGGCAGCGGCAAGAGCCAGCACGACGCGGGATCCGGTCACGCAAGAGATCGGCGACTACTACGCCTCGTGTATGGACGAGGAAGCCATTGAGAAACTCGGAGCCAAGCCGTTGGCGCCCGAACTCGATCGCATCGCGCGCCTAAAATCAAAGCACGATCTCGCCGGCTACGTCGCGACTTCACAGTTTCCTCCTTCGCTCGAAGGTGGGGGACCGTTGTTCGCATTTCGTTCCGATCAGGACTACAAGGACTCAGCCCAGGTGATCGCCGAGGCCGATCAGGGCGGACTCGGCCTGCCCGACCGCGATTACTATTTTAAGGACGACCCGAAGTCCGTAGAGTTGCGCAAGGCGTACGTGGCGCACGTCGGGAAGATGTTCGAGTTGCTCGGCGATAATCCGGCCGTGGCTGCCGCGGAAGCGGCCACCGTCATGCGCATTGAGACCGCCCTTGCCAAGGGCCAGATGACCCTGGTGGAACGGCGGGATCCACCGAAGCTCTACCACAAGATGAGCGTGGAGGAACTGCAAAAGCTGGCGCCGTCCTTTGCCTGGAGCGATTACTTCGCAAAAACCAATGTGGGGTCGATTGGCTCCCCGCTCGCAACTCTGAACGTGGTGACACCGGACTATTTCCACGTCATGAGTGCCGAAATTGAAAAAGAGACCTTAGCGAACTGGAAAACCTATCTGCGCTGGCATGCGGCGCACGACGCAGCCCGCGATCTTTCCTCGCCATTCGTAAAAGAGAATTTTGACTTCTACGGCAAGATTCTCAGCGGCCAGCAGGAACTGCCGCCACGCTGGAAACGCTGCACGAACGATGTGGATGGCGACCTGGGCGAAGCCTTGGGTCAGGCGTATGTCGCGAAGCATTTCAGCCCCGACGCAAAACAGGCTGCGCAGAAGATTGTGAAAGAAGTTGAAGCGGCCATGCAGAGCGAGATTCAGACCTTGCCATGGATGAGTGCGGCGACCAAGGAACAGGCGCTCATCAAGCTGCACGCCATCGCCAACAAGATTGGCTATCCCGACGCCTGGCGTGACTACAGCGCCCTCGAAATCGTGCGCGGGGACGAAATCGGCAACTCGCAACGTGCATCATGGTTTGAATTTCACCGCCAACTTGCGAAAATCGGCAAGCCGGTCGACCGCAACGAATGGGGAATGACGCCGCCCACTGTCAACGCTTATTACGATCCGCAAAAAGACGACATCAACTTCCCCGCGGGAATTCTGCAGCCGCCGCTGTTCAGCGCCCTGTCCGACGCCGCGCCCAATTACGGCGACACCGGCGCCACTATGGGCCACGAACTCACCCACGCGTTTGACGACGAGGGCAGCCAGTTCGACGCTCAGGGTAATTTGCGCAACTGGTGGACCGATGCCGACCGCAAGGAATTCGAGCAGCGCGCCCAATGCGTGGTCGACCAATATTCCGGATACCCGATTATCGACGACATCAAGATCAACGGCAAACTCACCAACGGTGAGGATCTGGCGGATCTTGGCGGAACACTCCTCGCATATCTGGCGTGGAAGGAAGACACAAAAGACCAAAAGCTGGAACCCTTGGATGGGTTGACGCCCGAGCAACGCTTCTTCGTTGCTTATGGTCAGGGCTGGTGCACAAACGAGCGCGATGAGAATAAACGGCTGCGGGCCACGATGGATCCGCACTCGCCGGAGAAATATCGGGCCAACGGTGTGGTTTCGAACATGAACGAATTTCGAGCCGCGTTCCATTGCAAGCCGGGTCAGCCGATGGTGCGCGAAAGCGCATGCCGTGTGTGGTAGCCGTGTGTCGCAAATGAGCGCGCCTAGCCGCGCTCAAAGGCGTGCTTTTCCTCCAACTCTTGACGCGCTGCCGCCATCTCAGATTCGAAGCGGTCCTTTCGATTCATCAGGGCCGGAAGCGCCGTGGCATGGCGCCGGGCTAAGGTGAAGAGCCCCTGTTGCGCGAGTCCGGCGGCAATTTCAACAACGTGATCGGCAGTGGTGTCCAGGTACAGGGCCTCGGTCGGATCGCCCAGCCAGACGTCTCCGCCCACCAGGCGCGTCTGCCAGTACACCTTGCGCTCGACCATGTGGGCGATTTCTTCGTCCGTGGCTTTGCCGAAAGTCCACTTCTTGAGTTTGAAACTGTAGTGGCGGCTGGAAAAAGGCAGCGGCACCAGTTTGCCAGATTTCACAAACTCCGTTTGATGGTGGTCAACCTCCTTGCGCAGTGCATTGATGACTGGTCCTTCCGTGTCTTTCGGATCGAGCGAAGCCAATTCTTCGCGCAAGGTGACGGAAAGATTCACCGCCACCAGCGCGCGCAGCCCGTCTGAATTCTCCAGCGTGATCACTGTATGCAGCACTTCAAAGTCGGCTCCAGAGGTTGCATGTCGAAACGGCCATTCCAGCTTGAAACTCAGCGGCAGGCCGGTGCGAGTTACATAAATGGTTTTGGGGGCAGCAGTTGGCGTTGGGGTGCTCATAGTCGATTCGTTGATCCTTCGCTGGATTTCGTTGCTGAAATGATAGCAGCGGGGAGGCGGAAGACCCGGACAGCATATCTCAGAACCATGTGCTTTTGCGGTATTCGCGATAGGCATCGCCGAACTTTGCTTCCAAAACCGTGGCCTCGCGGCGCGCCCGAACAATCTGCATCGGAATCAGCGCCAGCAGAAGAACAAGCCCCTCCGGCCGGCCAATCATGAGGATCGCCCCTGCAATGAAAATGAATCCTGAAACATAAATCGGATTGCGTACGCGGGAGTAAATGCCCCAGGTGACGAGCGCGGTCGCTTTGGCAGTCACCGAGAACGAACGTCCCAAAGTGTAGCGGCTGAGAATCACCCCCGCGAGTCCGATCAAAGCGAGCAACAGGCCGATCCACCGTGCCGACGCCGAGGTTTGGTGTGCGGATCGAAAGATCTCGACAACCGCGATAAGACCGCCAACCAAGGGCAGCCAGAGGCGCCATATCGTCCCACGATCCATGGAAGTTATTTTATCGAAACTCGACGCGCCACAACTGGTACATGTTCCAGATCCCCGATGCGCCCAACAACCCAATAAGGCCCGCCCTCACGAACTGCCTTTGCGGAGTCTCGATCAAATCGGCGCACACTCCGCTGACGAAAACGAAGAAGAATACGAGCATCGTCAGCTGCAACCCTTGTCCTGGGAAATTGGGAGCGCCCAGCGCCAGAATCAGCAGCAACGCCGCGATCAGCAGCGGCGCAGTGTTGCCGAAATAGCGGCTGCGCCTCCATGCCATGTGCGCGATTAGTGCGACCGGCAACGCGAGCGCCAGCGGCGGGCTGCCGGCGAAGAGCGTTTGCCAGGCGTTGCGGTAGGAAACCGACACGCCAAATGCAGCCGGCTCGAAGTTGATCCAGCGCGCATGCAGCATCCCTTGCTCGAACAACGCAGGCTCGAAAAAGTAGCCGGCAAACAACAGCACCACGCCAACTGCGATGGCAGTGATCCAGATAACGAGCACGGCGCGCGGTCGCACCGGCGCCACCCACAACATGAGTGGCAAAATCGCCAGCGCCAACACCCCCAGCGAGAACTGATTGCCTGCGGCCAGCGCCAGTGACAAGCCGAGAAGCAGCGTGCGCCGCCAGTTCCAGAGCACAACTTCTCTGGGAGCGTAGAGTGTGTGCGCCACGGCGATGGCGGTGAAGATGGTTCCAAACGCGCCCCACACCGCGCCCATTTCCCCCAAACTTTGCGTACCGGCCGTATTCACGATCATGGCCGGCGAAAAGCAGTAGAGGGCAAGCGCGATGTACCCGCCAGCGTTGCCGTAGAGACGGCGCGCGACGTACCAAAGGGAAGCTCCAAGCATGACGCCGAAGAACAAGTACGGGCTCGCGGCCAGTAACGGCTGGAGTGATTCCGGCAGCCACGAACCGGAGCGCAACAGAAGCGGCGCGGCGGCGATGAGGTAATAGAGAGGCGAGCGGTCCTGATCGAACCCGTCGCGCACGCGGAGACGTCCGGCGCGTCCGGCGGAAGGCACGCCAGTAGCCGCTTCCGAACGCAGCGACTCGGGGGTTCCGGCAATGACGCCGCGTTTCCACTGCTCAAGACCCGCGTAGATGCGCAACGCCTGGTCGGAGTCTGGCACCGAGGCCTGCAGCGTTTGCGCGCGGATCAGCCACACGCACTGCAACAGATAGACCAGCAGCAGCGCCGCCGCGATCCGTTGCGGAGCGCGAAAAACTTCGGAATGGAGAAATCGGCGCAACATTGGCTAACAATTCGCGGAACAAGCAGACCGAGTGTTTTACCATGTCCAGGGCAGTGTTGGATAACTAAAGATGGATCGCTGCTTTGGGTAACTACGAATGATGGACTCCAAACCGTTACCGCCTTCATCCGCGGAGTCGCAGCCACCGCTTCCCGTCGAGGACGCTACGCCACTTGCGCCTTCGCCTGGAATCCCGCCGATGCCTGCATCCTCGGCGCCCGCTCGCCGCGAGTCTCCGCTGCTCGATGTCTTCATCGGGCCTGAGGGAATCTATCCCGGAACGCGCTGGCTGATTTACCTGGCGCTGGCGTTTGTCGTCTTCCAGGTGGAAGGCTGGCTGCTGGTCTCGCTCCGGTCGCATCTGGGTGTTCTCGAGTGGCGGATGACGGTCGAAGCCAGCATGATGTTGGCCGCGATTTTGCCGGGTTTTGCCATGGCTCGCATCGAGCAACGTCCATTCGGTGACTTCGGACTGCCTCCGCGCCGCGCCTTCCGGCGAAACTTCTGGATCGGCACGCTATGGGGAATTGTGTCGTTGAGCATACTAATGGTGGTGTTGCGATTCGCGGGCGTGTTTGCGTTCGGATCGCTCGCTCTGCACGGCGCTCGCATCTGGAAATTCGGCGCATATTACGCCGCATTTTTCTTGATCACCGCATTCTTTGAAGATTTCCTGATGCGCGGCTACTCGCAGTGGGTGCTCTCGCGAGGAATGAATTTCTGGCCCACGGCGGCGCTTTTGTCGTGCACGTTCGGCGCGATTCACGGCTCCAATCCCGGAGAAGCGAAAACGGGCCTGGTGGCGGCCGGTTGCATCGGCTTTTTTCTTTGTCTCACGCTGCGGCGGACGGGCGATTTGTGGTGGGCCGTCGGCTTCCACATGGCGTGGGACTGGGGCGAGAGTTATCTCTACTCCGTTCCCGACAGCGGATCGATTCTCCCCGGCCACCTGCTCAACTCCAGCTTGCACGGTCCCGAGTGGCTAACGGGAGGCTCGGTTGGCCCGGAGGGAAGCTACCTCGTCTTCGTCGTCATCGGCGCGCTCTGGGTCTTGTTTGCCCGGGCTTATCCGGAGGTGAAGTACAGCGAGCGCTGACCGTAGTCTTCGGTAACGCCTGCTATCTAGCGAAGAGCGGTAGATTTCGCTAGACTGATTCTCATGGCGCATGGTTCCACCCATGGTTCCACCAACGAGAAGCGGCAAGCCCACGAGCTGATCGAGCGGCTTCCGGCGACCCAGCTCTCCGCGGTGGTTGGCCTGCTCGAAGCGATGCTTGATCCCGTATCCCGCGCCATTGCTCGCGCTCCCATCGACGACGAACCAGTCACGGCGGAAGAGGAGAAAGCGCTCGCGGAAGCGCGCGAATGGTCGAAGCGTAACAAGAGCATTCCCCACGAGCAGGTGCTGGCTGAACTCGGGATCAACGAGGAAGAAATTGAACTTCAGCGCATGAGTTTTCAACCATGAACATTAATCTGAATCCCGAACAGGAACGGATCGTCAACGACGAGTTGAAGTCGGGTCACTTTCGATCTGCGGAGGAGGTAATTGCCAAGGCCCTCGTGGCTCTTCGGGACAAGGAACGCTCGTCAGTTGCCGCCGACAGCAACGGCCGCCACGATGACGCCGTGCGAGAAATGCTCAACTTTGTCGAGGCAAACCGCACTCCCCTGAAGGGCATCTCGGTTAAGCAACTGATCCGCGAAGGTCACCGTCTGTGAGTGATCTGGTGCTGGACGCGTCATTGGCGCTCCAGTGGTTTCACCCGCCCGAACCCATCATTTAAGGCATGACGGAGCTCGCTGTTTACGAGACGTTCGAAGAGATGTTCGGGAGACGATGTACCCTAGACGAGTTGATCCGTGACATAGGGAAGTTTTCCCAGCAATCTGTCTTGTGGCTTTGCGCCACGATAGTGACGGGTGTACAGCTGTGGGATAGGGTCGATTCGCGACCCGAGGCCTACGCTCAATTCCTCGCCCTTTTTTTTGGCAACCATCTTCGCCTTCGCTTTATAGAGGGCTACTGGAGCCACCCAAAGCGACTTTTATTCCATCGCCGACAGCTACTACTTATCGCTAAGCTTGCCATCCTTAATTGTTCGGGTAGCGGCTTGGACGCCCGCCGGAACCCACAAAACTTCGGTCTGATCCTGCTAAAAGCTAGCGACCAATTCCACTTCGGGCTCATTCCTAGGGAGGGGGCACGTTTAGCTAGTCGAGACGACTACGCCAGGGTCATCACAGAGATGGTTTCCGTTGAAGAGACGTCCTCGGACCGGATTGACCATTTGATTGCACGAGGTCATCTGATGCTCACTCGCTTCTCCGATGAAATGCGGGGCAATCCGGACTTCGTCGATGTTGCCGGGGAGCATCAAAGGGCTACCGGCCTCTCACTCGAGGAATTTGAGGGGATGATATTCAGCGTTCATGCCCGGTTTGGTGAGGAGTTAGCAAGGAATCTTAAGAACCAGCCTGGACTTCTTCCTCTGAAGGAGGCGAACTTTGCAGAGATCGCAATCCCATACGACAAGATCAAATGTTTCCTGGACTCGGTTTCTGGGAGCCCGGCAGCGATGGCTGCTGAGTTGCACAAGAGGGATGAAGGCGCTAACGACCTCACGATCTTCCGGAAGTTCCCTCTCATACAGCAGTATTACAACCTGCACCTAACCAGCGCGTGGTTTGGGTTCCTGATGATGGACAACCTGTTCTTTTTAGACAAGGTTCAAACCGGCCCATACTGGCACGCCAACGAATTGTACGGACTTAAGCTCCGAAAGTTCTGGGGAGCTGTATTTGAAAAATATGTGAATGAGCTGCTCAAACAAGCATGTACAGGAACAAACTCCATCTTTCTTCCGGACCCACGGTCCGCAAATGATCCGAGCACACAACTATGCGACGGCATCGTCATATCAGGTGAGTCGATGGTGCTAATGGAGTACAAGTCGAGCATGTTTCGAGCGGATACCAAATACAGCGGGAATCATGCATCTCTTGCAAAGGAGATTGAGAACAAGCTTGTCCACGATAGGGAAGCCGACGAGAGGAAAGGTGTTGAGCAACTTGCGGAGGCAGTTAAGAGCATCTTTCGACGGGACGCCCCCCTTGCAGTACGCGGAATCGACCCTGCGAGCATCAAGCGCGTTTACCTCTACATAATCACACTGGACTCCATTGGTGGGACAGTAGGGATGTCGCCGTTCCTCAACACATACCTTGTAGATTGTCTGGAGTCCGACTCGTACCCTAGCCTAGTGATACGGCCCCTGTACTGCTCGAATATCGCTGAGCTTGAGGGTGCTACCGGATATTTCGGGGACTACACTCTGCCCCAGATTTTGGAATTGTGGTTTAACGGGAATCCGACGCTGACGGCGCCGCTGGCAGCCATGAACATCGGAGCGGACAAATGGCGGGGAAACCAGTGGCTCGCGAGCGAATGGGACTCAATTTTCAGAGGGATGACGGCGGTACTCTATCCAGGGCACGACCCCGGACCGGGCATGGCCGCCGCAATTCAGCGGTGGCGTGAGCGCAGGCATTACAAGCGTTAGGGAGGCGCAAGCATCTGCCGAGCTTCGCTCGGATTGGACGGGCGCCCGCCCCACACAACCCGCCTAGATATCCAGGTTCTTCACATCCAAGGCATTGTCTTCTATGAATTTTCTTCGCGCTTCCACGTCCTCGCCCATCAGCGTAGTGAAGATAGTCTCGCACTCGGCGATGTCTTCAAGCCGCACCTGCAGCAGCGTCCGGCGCTCGGGGTCCATGGTGGTTTCCCAGAGCTGCTCGGCGGTCATCTCTCCCAGGCCTTTGTAGCGCTGGACGGTGTACTCCTTGCGGCCTTCGTTCAATACATAATCAAAAAGGTCGCGGGCGGTGTGCTTCTCGACGATCTCGGGAGCTTTGGAACTCGCTCGTCCTTTGGGCGCGGGTGTGCCGGATTTCTTCTGCGCTTTCTCGGCTTCTTCGCTCTCAGCGGCGCTCAGATTTTCTTCTTCGCCTTCGTTTTCTTCTTCACTCTTTTCTCCAGCCTTTGCCGCCGCCTTTGCCGGTCGCACGATGCTCTCGACCACGAAGGGCGGCTCCAGATATTGCTCGATCTGCTTGAACTTGGCGATGAGCTGGCGGCACTCGGGAGTCGCGGCCAGTTCCCAGTTGATGAGGTGCTCGGCCCCCTGCGCGTTGACGAAGACCACGGCCCACAGATTGTGCTCCTCGTCGAAGCGGGTTTCGACACTCTTGAGCTTCAGGTCTTTTTGCAGCTTCTTCAGCTCTTTCTCCAGCTTCTCGATTTTCTTCGGCGGAGTATTCTTGTCGCCTTCAAAATCGACACGCTTGGCCAGGTCGAGCTTCGGCAGCAGGGCTGCGATCTGTTCTTCGCGGATGCGCTTATTTAACTTGCCGAGGAATTCGAGATATTCGTTCAGCACGGTGATGAACTTGGTCAGGGCCGGGCCCTCAATTTTGGCGGCGCCCTCTCCGTAGCGAACGGTGAGGCCTTCGGAGGCGCGCTTCACCATGACTTTTACGAAGTCGTGTTCGTTCTTGATGTACTGGTGCGATTTGCCCTTCTTGATGCCGAACAGCGGCGGCTGCGCGATGTAGATGTTGCTGCGCTTGATCAGCTCCTGCATGTGGCGAAAGAAGAACGTGAGCAATAACGTGCGGATGTGCGAGCCGTCCACGTCGGCGTCGGTCATCAGAATGATCTTGCCGTAACGAACTTTCGTCGGATCGAAATCTTCCTTCGAGATGCCGGTGCCGAGCGCGGTGATCAGGCAGCGAATTTCTTCGTGCGCCAGCATCTTGTCGTAGCGCGCTTTTTCCACGTTGAGAATTTTTCCCTTGAGCGGCAGGATGGCCTGGAAGCGGCGGTCGCGGCCTTGTTTGGCGGTGCCGCCTGCGGATTCTCCTTCGACCAGGAAAAGTTCGCAGCGGTTGGGATCGCGCTCGGAGCAGTCGGCGAGTTTGCCGGGGAGTCCTCCGCCATCGAGCGCGCCTTTGCGGCGAGTGAGGTCGCGGGCTTTGCGGGCGGCTTCGCGGGCGCGAGCGGCGTCGATGGCTTTGTTGATGATCTTTTTCGCGACGGCGGTGTTTTGCTCGAAGAACCCTCCGAGCCGCTCGTTGACCACGGCCTGCACAATGCCAGCGATATCGGAATTTAATTTGCCCTTGGTCTGGCCTTCGAACTGAGGCTGCGGCAACTTGACGCTGATCACCGCCACAAGGCCTTCGCGGACGTCGTCTCCAGTGAGATTTTCTTTTACGTCTTTGAACAAGCCCATCTGCTGCCCGGCCGAATTGATGGTGCGGGTCAGCGAGGTGCGGAAGCCGGAGAGATGCGTGCCTCCGTCGACGGTGTTGATGTTGTTGGCGAAACTGAAAACCGATTCCGAGTAAGCGTCGTTATATTGCAGGCCGATTTCGATGTGCACGTTATCTTTGTCGGCTTCCATGTAGATGGGCTTGTCGTGCAGAACGGACTTGCCGCGATTGAGGTGCTTGATGAATTCGACGATGCCGCCGGTGTACTTGAACTCGGCCCGCTTGGCTTCGCCGGTCTTGGAGTCGGTCTGGCGCTCGTCGGTGAGCGTGATGACCAGGCCTTTATTTAGAAATGCCAGTTCGCGCAGGCGCTGCGAAAGCGTATCGAAGTTGTATTCGGTGGCGGTGAAAATCGTCTTGTCGGGAATGAAGTGGACGCGGGTGCCGCGCTTCTTGCTGGCTCCCGCTTTCTTGAGTTTACTGGTGGGCTCGCCCTTGGAGTAAGTCTGCTCCCAGGTGAAACCGTCGCGCCAGATTTCCAGATCGAGTTCTTCACTGAGCGCGTTCACGCAGCTCACGCCGACGCCGTGCAGGCCTCCCGAAACTTTGTAGGAGTTGCTGTCGAACTTGCCGCCGGCGTGCAGCGTGGTCATGACGACTTGCGCGGCGGGAATTTTTTCGCCGTCGATATCCATGTTGTCGACCGGAATGCCGCGTCCGTTGTCGATCACGGTGATGGAATTGTCAAGGTGAATGGTGACTTCGATCTTGTCGGCGTGTCCGGCGAGCGCTTCGTCAACGGAGTTGTCAACGACTTCGTAAACGAGGTGATGCAGACCCATTTCTCCGGTCGAGCCGATGTACATGGCGGGACGTTTGCGGACGGCTTCCATGCCGCCGAGGACCTTGATGGAGTCGGCGGTGTAGTCGCCGTTGGCGGGTTTGCCGTTCTTCTTAGGATCGGTGTTCTTCGCGTCGTTCTTAGCGTCCATGAGTTCGGGGTGCAATTCTTTTGTGGCCATTCTGCTCCGTGGAGAAAGCCGGATCATGCGCCTGGCTGGTGGGGGCGATTCCGGAGTTAGTTGGGTGACCTCAACTTATTGAATTTTCTGCTATTTAGGTGTCACCAAAGCTGTCGTTATTTTAACACAAAGCGCGGCCATTCTGAGGCCGGAACCGAGACCGTAAACGGAGTTTTTTGTTGTGGTTAGGGAGGGTGCTTTTCGAGTGGCGCGAGTCCGAAGTGGCTGGGGCGAAGTCTAGTGAGCGGATGCTTTCGCAGCGACGAAATGGAGACCGTCCATGAGATCGTCAAGTTCCTCATCGCTGCCCGCGATGAAGGTGAAAGAGACGATCTGACCCTTCGCCAGCAGTACGAGCGTGCACTGGCGCATGGCGAGTTTGTCGCTTCGCACTTTGACGAAATCGGCGCGCAGCAGTTGCCGCGATTCCACCTCCAGTGAGTACGGTTCACCAACGGCCTTGAAGCCTTTTGCGGTTGCAAGCTCCGTGAGCGGGCCCAGGTAGTCCTCGGCTGTCTTGAGGCCGGGATAGGACGCTGCGCTTTCGGAGGCGATCACAACCGCGGAATTGATGGTGTCTCCGGTGGCATCGGGAGGGCGCTCGAAGACCGCGAGCAGCAGGTCTCCTTTTTTGGCGTCGTTGCCCTCCAGCATTTCCTTGGTGCGATCCACCCAGCCGTAGGGGATGGGATAGCGGAATCCGAAAGTCGTGTTGCGGTAGAGTTGCGCATCTTCGCTGGGAGCGGCCGGCTTGGCCGGTGGCGCAGATTTGGTTTGCGCCNNCCATGGAAATGGCGGCAATCGTGGCGAATCGGCAATGCATGCGGAGAGAGATCAACCTGAAACAAGTTTACCGCTACTCCACGAACATGCAATCGCCATAGGAATAGAAGCGGTATCCGGCCTCGACCGCGTGCCGGTAGGCGTCCATCACGAGATCTTTCCCGCCGAGGGCGCACACCAACATCAGCAGCGTCGATTGCGGCAGATGAAAATTTGTCAGCAGCGCGTCCACGATGCGAAAGCGATGGCCAGGATAGAGAAAGACGTCGGCATCGCCTCGACCGGCTTCGATCGGGACTCCTCTGGTTCGCTCCTCGGATAGCTTGCCTGCGAGCTTGGTTGCAAATTCTGCGGCGTGCTCCAGCGTGCGGACTGTGGTGGTTCCCACGGCCACCACCCGCCGCCCCTCGATTTTCGCCCGATTGATCGCCTGTGCCGCTTCCGCTGAAATTTCGTAGCGCTCACGATGCAGCTTGTGGTCCTCCACTCTTTCCACTCGTACCGGCTGAAAAGTTCCGAGCCCGACATGCAACGCGATCTCCGCAATTTCAATGCCCCGTTCACGAATCTCCGCCAGAATCTCCGGGGTGAAGTGCAACCCGGCCGTGGGAGCCGCCACCGACCCTGCCTTCGACCCCGGCGCCTGGGCGTATACGGTCTGGTAGCGCTCCTTATCCATATCCCTGTCCGCTGCCCGGCCGTCGCGATCATGCTCCCTATGAATATAGGGCGGAAGCGGCACGTGACCGATGCGATCGAGGCATGCCATGAAATCGTCGACCGGAGCGAAGCGGATGCGCCGCTCTCCGAAACTGCCGCGCTCGATGACCTCGGCTTCCAACGCTGGCGGATCGCCAAAGTAGAGCTTTTCCCCGATACCAATCTTCCGCCCGGGCCGCACCAGGCACCCCCAGTCATTCTGGTCGTTTGAGTTCGGATCGTCCGTCACCCGGCGGGTCAACAGAACTTCAACCTGCCCCCGCAGGTACTCCCGCGCCGCCGGATTGTGCTGGCCCACGGCCTGGGCTCGCTCGCCGCTGCGGTGGCCAAAAAGCCGGGCCGGGAACACCCGTGTATTGTTCACCACCAGCAGGTCATCCGGCCGCAACAGTGCGGGGAATTCGCGAAAACTTCGATCCTGCCAGCGCCCGAGTTGCCGGGTCACATGCAGCAGGCGCGACCCGGCGCGATCCGGCAGCGGCTCCTGCGCAATGCGTTCCGGCGGCAGATCGTAGTGAAACTCGGAGACGAGCATCGATGAGATTATAGAGTTCGAGGAGCACACGGCCACAAGTCGGTCCACAAGTCGTTGACAAGGCTGCCGGCGCTGGGCTATCCTAAACCTCTTTGGAAGTCCTGCGGCTGCCCGCCGGGAACACCTAGCGCGCGTTCTGCGTGGATGTCGATGTAGATCAGGGCACTCAGCGGTCTTCGTGGTTATAGCGTTCTTTTATTTTCTGGGAGAGTTCCAATGTCAACCTATTTCCCGAAAGAGGGAGATATTGCGCGTAAGTGGTTTGTGGTGGATGCGTCCGGCCTTCCGCTCGGCCGTCTCGCCTCGCGCGTGGCCCGCATTTTGATGGGCAAAGAGAGCCCCAAGTACACGCCGTTTATCGATACCGGCGACCACGTGGTGATCGTCAACGCCGAAAAGATCAAGGTCACCGGCATGAAAGCGGATCAGAAGATGTACCACCACTACACCGGCTATCCGGGCGGCATTCGCGCCGAAGAAATGAAGAAGCGCCTGGTGCGTAAGCCGGAGCTGATCATCGAAGACGCGGTGTCGCGCATGCTTCCCAAGAACAAACTGGGCAAGCAGATGTTCACCAAGCTGAAGGTGTACCGCGGCGACAAGCATCCCCACGAAGCGCAAAAGCCGGAAGTGAAGGTGTTTGCCGTGGGACAAGGTTTCAAGGCTTAGGCCTCAGGAATACGGGCAAGCAAAACTTCGAAAGGTAACAGGCACCTGGGTTAGCGGAAAGCTAAAGACAGAGTGCTGAGGGCTGAAATGGCAGAGCTAGTGCAATATTACGGAACCGGACGCCGCAAGACGGCGATCGCGCGTGTGTTTCTTCGTCCTGGCAGCGGCGAGTTCAAGGTCAACGGCAAGGCGTTCGACGAGTACTTTGTGACGCCCTCGCAGCGCATCGCCGCGAAGCGGGCGCTGGTCTCGACCGATACGGGCGCTACTTTTAACGTGCTGGCCAATGTCTGCGGCGGCGGAGTCGCGGGACAAGCCGATGCCGTGCGCCTGGGAATCACACGAGCCCTCATGCTGTTCAACGCCGAACTGCGCAAGCAACTCAAGGCCGAGGGCATGGTGACCCGCGACCCGCGCGCCAAAGAGCGCAAGAAGTACGGACAGAAGGGCGCACGCAAGCGCTTCCAGTTCAGCAAGCGGTAAGGTTTGGAATTAGTTGTCAGGGGTCTACTGACAGCTGAGAACTGACAGCTGAGAGCTGTTTTTTGTGTTCAATTCATCCCCCCACCTCCCGAGGCGGGGTGGACGGGAATGGCAATCCGGAAAATGCAGTTGCCGGTTGCCAGCAGCCAGTTTCTGTTGGATCTCACTGGCAACTGGTTACTGGTTACTGGCAACTGATACACCCCGGATGCAGACCAACCGAGGAGGTTGATTGGCGAATATCACGATGAAGGAGTTGCTCGAAGCAGGCGTTCACTTCGGGCATCAGACGAAGCGCTGGAACCCAAGGATGAAGGAGTACATCTTTGGCGAGCGCAATGGCATTTACATCATCGATCTGCAGAAGACGCTGAAGATGTTCAAGGAAGCGTCGAAATTTGTGCAGGATCTGGCCGCCGAGGGGCGAATCATCCTCTTCGTGGGCACCAAGCGCCAGGCGCAGGACGCGATCGCCGAAGAGGCGCAGCGCTGCGGCATGTTCTACGTCAACCAGCGTTGGCTGGGCGGCTTGCTCACCAACTGGATCACCGTTCAAAAATCCGTAAAGCGCCTCAAGGAGCTCGACGAAATGGCCACCGACGGCCGTTACGATCTGCTTCCCAAGAAAGAAGTCATCAAGCTTGAGCGCGAGCGCAAGCACTTGCAGGCCAACCTCGCCGGCATCAAGAACATGACGCGCCTGCCGGATGCGATCTTCGTGATCGATTCCAATAAAGAGCAGATTGCAGTGCGCGAATCGCGCAAACTGGGCATTCCGGTCGTTGCCGTGGTCGACACCAATTGCGATCCGAGCGAAGTGGATTACGTGATTCCGGGCAACGACGACGCGTTGCGGGCGATCCGCCTGTTTACCTCGAAGATTTCGGAGTCGATCGCCGAAGGCGTGCACTCCCGGGACGACAAGAACGCGGCGGACATTCAGGCCGTGGCAGAGGCCGCTCCGGCGGTGGAAGCTCCGGCTGCGGAGGAACTGGTCGCCGAACCCGCTGTCGTCGATGGCGCACCCGCCGCTCCGGCCGCGGGTCCGGAAGGCGCCAGCCCCGAAGGGGAAGAGATCCGCATGGAAGATGTGCTGGGCAAGGGAACGCGTAAGCGTCCTTCCCCCGCCACCGAAGACGTCGACGAACTACAGGCTGAAACGCGCCGGTTCTAGCAAAACGCAGGTTTCAAGGTTTCAGGGTTGCAAAGTTTCAAGGTTGCAACCTTGATTAGTCCTCAGTGTGGCCCTCCGACTGACCCTCCTTGAAACTCTGAAACCTTGAAACTTTGAAACCTGGACTCTGAGGTTCTATGAGCACTGCTATGGCAAACATTTCCGCTGCACAAGTGAAAGAGCTCCGCGAAAAAACCGGAGCGCCGATGATGGATTGCAAGCACGCCCTGACCGAAGCCAAAGGCGACATGGAACAGGCCGTCGTCGTGCTGCGCAAGAAGGGCGTTTCGGTCGCCGCCAAGAAAGCGGCGCGCGTCGCCAGCGAAGGCTCGGTGGCCCACTACATTCACGCCGGCGGCAAGATCGGCGTGCTGGTCGAGGTCAACTGCGAGAGCGACTTCGTCGCCCGAACCGAGGACTTCAAAGAACTGGTCCACGACATTGCCATGCACATTGCGGCCAGCGATCCGAAATTCGTCCGGAAGGAAGACGTCACCCCGGAAGACTACGCCCGCGAGAAGGACATCTATCTCGCCAAGGCCATCGCCAGCGGCAAGCCTGCTAACATCGCGGAAAAGATGGTCGCAGGCATGATGGAAAAATTCTACGAAGAGGTCTGCCTGCTCGAGCAGCCCTTCATTAAAGACCAGACCACCAGCATCTCGCAGTTGATCGCCGCCAAGGTGGGCAAGCTGGGCGAGAACATCGTAGTGCGGCGATTTGCCCGGTTCAAGGTCGGCGACGCGACCGCGACCGTTGCTTTCGTCAGCGCCAAGCCGGACGACGGCGGCGAAGCTCCGCCTGCCAAGTAGCAACCGAATATTTCAGGGGCGCTGCGGCGCCCCTTTTGATTTATGCTTCCCTGGTAGTGGATTGTCATCCTGAGCGAAGCGAAGGACCTGCTCTTTCCATGCCGACTCCCATCTTCAAGCGCATTCTTCTAAAAATCTCCGGCGAGGCCCTCGCCGCCGATCAAGGCTTCGGCATCGACACCAAACGCATTCATGAAGTCGCGGCCGAACTTGCCGACGTTCACCAGTTGGGCATCCAGCTTGCAATCGTCGTCGGTGGAGGCAATTTTTTTCGCGGCGTCGCCGACCAGGCTAAGGACATGGACCGCGTCTCCGCCGATCACATGGGCATGCTCGCCACCGTCATCAATTCGCTCGCCTTACAGGACGCCCTCGAAAAGCAGAACGTCTTTACCCGCGTGCAGACCGCGATTGAGATGCACCAGATTGCCGAGCCCTTCATCCGCCGCCGCGCCATGCGGCACCTCGAAAAAGGACGCGTCGTCATCTTCGCCGGCGGCACCGGCAATCCATATTTCTCGACCGATACGGCGGCCTCGCTCCGCGCCATGGAAATCAAAGCCGATGCCATCCTCAAAGCCACCAAGGTGGACGGCATCTACGACGCCGACCCCATGAAGGTGAAGGACGCCAAGAAGTTTGCCCAGCTCACCTACATGGACGTATTGCGGCAAGGCCTTAAGGTGATGGATTCGACCGCGATTTCGTTGTGCAAAGACAACAACCTGCCCATCATCGTTTTCAACCTGAACCACCACGGCAATATTCGCCGCGTAGTCCTCGGCGAAAAAATCGGCTCGCTGGTCAGCGCGTAGAGCAAGGTCAGAGGTGAGAGGTCAGATTGCAGAGGTAAAACCCCAGGGTCCTAACCTCTGCAATCTGACCTCTCACCTCTGACCTCGGATATAATCTACGGTTTCGATTCCAAATGCATACTTAGGAGCCTCCAAGCTATGCCTCATCCCGCCCTGAAAGAAGTCTACGCAACACTCAAGACGCGCATGGATAAAGCGGTGGAAGACTTCCGCCGCGAAATGGCGGCCACTCGCACCGGGCGCGCCAACGTCCACATGCTCGACACCGTTTCCGTCGACTACTACGGGTCGCAGATGCCGATCAACCAGGTCGCGCAGATTCACGCTCCCGAGCCGCAGATGATCACCGTGCAGCCCTTCGACACGTCGCAGCTTGGAGCGATCGAAAAGGCCATCCGCAGCGCCGACCTTGGCCTAAATCCAATGAACGACGGCAAACTGGTCCGAGTGCCCGTGCCTGCGCTCACCGAAGAGCGCCGCAAAGACATGGTCAAGCACCTGCACCGGATTCTCGAAGAGCACCGCACCGCGATCCGCAATGTCCGCCGCGACGGCAATGACGCCATCAAGAAGGCGATGAAAGACAAGAAAATTTCCGAGGACGATGAAAAGCGGGCTATGGACGAAATCCAGAAGCTCACCGACGACGAAATCAAAAAGATGGAAGAAATGAGCAAGGGCAAAGAAAAAGAAGTGCTGGAATTCAAGTAGAATCGGTACCCAGTACCCGATTGCCAGTACCCAGATTCCGGTTTTCTGGGTACTGAGTACTGGCAACTGGGTACTGACTTTATGAAGCGCGTCGTCCACGCCGCCTGCCCGCACGACTGTCCCGACGCTTGCGGCGTCCTCATCACCATCGAAGACGGCCGCGCCACCCGCATTCAGGGCGATCCCGACCACCCCGTCACCCGCGGATTCCTCTGCGCCAAAGTCGCCAAGTATCTCGACCGCGTGTACTCCCCAGATCGCGTGCTCTATCCCATGCGGCGGGTAACGCCGAAGGGACCGGTGACGCACCCGGCGGTCGCGGGCGACGGCGCCCGCGCCACACAAGCCTTCCAGCGCATCACCTGGGACGAAGCCCTCGACGAAATCAAACAAAAATTCGAAAGCATCATCGCCCAACACGGCCCCGAAGCCATCCTGCCCTATTCCTACGGAGGCACCCTCGGCGCGCTCAACGGCGCTTCCATGGACCGCCGTTTCTTCCACCGTCTGGGCGCTTCGCAACTGGAGCGCACCATCTGCTCCGACGCCGGCGAACTCGGTCTGCAATCCGTCATCGGCATCAAAATGGGCACCGAGCCGGAACAGTTCGTGCATTCGCGCTACATCATCGCCTGGGCCTCGAATATCCATGGCAACAACGTTCACCTCTGGCCCTTCATCGAAGAAGCTCGCCGCAAAGGCGCGAAGTTGGTCGTCATCGACCCGTACCGCACGCGCACCGCGAAGTTGGCCGACTGGTACCTGCCCATCAATCCTGGCACCGATGCCGCGCTGGCTCTGGGCATGATGCACGTCATCATCAGCGAAAATCTGTTCGACGCCGACTACGTCTCTCGTTACACAGTTGGCTTCGAAGACCTGAAGGCTCGCGCCCAGCAGTATCCGCCCGAGAAAGTCGCCCACTGGACCGGCATTTCCGCCGCCGACATCCGCCAACTCGCCCGCGAGTATGCCACCGTGCGGCCGTCCGTAATCCGCGTCAACTACGGCATTCAGCGCTCCGACGGAGGCGGTATGGCGATGCGCGCCGTCACCATGCTGCCCTGTCTCATCGGATCGTGGAAGGAACTTGGCGGTGGCCTCCAGCTCTCGACCAGCGGTGCTTTCGGCCTGAACACCGAAGCGCTCAAGATGCCCGAGCTGATGCAGAAATCCCTGGGACGTCCCGCCCGCGTCGTCAACATGGTGCAACTGGGCCGCGCACTCAACACTCTGACCGCGCCGCCGATCCAGGCGCTGTTCGTATACAGTTCGAATCCGGCAGCGGTCTGCCCCAACCACAATGAAGTCGTCCGCGGACTCAAGCGGCCCGACCTTTTCACCGTGGTCCACGAGCAGTTTTTCACCGACACCACCGACTACGCCGACATCGTGCTCCCCGCCACAACCTTTTTCGAACACAAAGACCTACAGACCGCCTACGGCCACTACTACCTCCAAATTTCGAACCAGGCGATGGATCCCCTCGGCGAATGCCGCTCCAACGTCGACCTGTTCCGCGCGCTCGCCGGGCGCATGGGCTTCGACGACGAATGCTTCCGCGAAACCGTGGATTCCATGATCGACCGCGCCCTGGATTCCCCCAACCCGCTGCTGCAAGGCATTACGCGTGAGAGGTTGGAAAAAGAGCCTTTCATTCGCTTGAGTTTCGGCCCCGCCGAGCGCAGTTCGCCTGGAGCAGAAAATTTCGCACCCTTTCTCCCTTTCGCCCAGGGCAACTTCCCCACTCCCAGCGGCAAGGCCGAGTTTTACAGCGAGGCTTTAAGGCAGCAAGGCCTCGACCCCGTGGTCGCCTTCGCTCCGCCCGAGGAATCGCGGCATGGATCGAGCTCGAAAGCCTCCGGGTTCCCGCTCGAACTGCTCGCACGCAAACCGGACAACCATCTCAATTCGTCATTCGCCAACATTCCCTCCGTCCGCCAAATGGAGCCTTGGATGGGCGATCTCGAGATGCACCACAGCGACGCCCAGGCGCGGGGAGTGCGCGATGGCGACCGCATTCGCGCCTTCAACGCGCGCGGCGAGATCGTCCTCCGTGCGCGAGTCGATGGCGCGGTCCCTCCCGGCGTGGTCGCCGCCCGGCTCGATTGGGCGCGATTCAGCCCCGGCGGCGGCAATATTAACGTGCTCACCTCAGAAAAACTTACCGACCTGGGCAACGCGGCGACGTTCTATTCCGTCTGTGTTGAAGTAGAAGTTTTTCGGGCGTGACTTTTCGACAAGAATTCAAGGAGGAAACCGCTTTTGGCTCGCGGTCTTTGGCTCTTAGCTGAAAGCCAGAAGCTAAAAGCCAGGGGCGATCTCCTCCGCCTTGGACGGTTCTCGCTCTCTACCGTATAATTACCGTTTTCCTGACTCTAGTTTTTCGAGGTAGTAGCGATTCATCGTCGTCATCATGCTATTCCTGCGCGCCCGCCGCGTCTCGGCCGTGACCTGGCACCCCGGGGGGACCAATCGGAAGACCTCACTTGGTCTCCAACTTCTTCCGCCACAGGTGTTTGGAAGCGCCCTTCCGTCTGGAATTGTCTCCTCGTCTTATTGGCGCTAGCGTTCCTGGTTGCCCCGCTGGCAGCCCAGCAAGACCTCATCGTCGGCATCATGATCCATGGCAACCGCCGTATCCCCGCCGATACGGTCAAGGCTCGCATCTTCTCCAAAGTCGGCGACGTCTATGACAATGCGGCCATCGAACGCGACTTCAACGCACTCTGGAACACCGGCTATTTTGAAGACATCCGCTTTGAGCGCGAACAGAGCGCCAAGGGCTGGATCATTCACATCTACCTCAAAGAGCGCCCCACCATCCGCGAGATCAACTACACCGGCCTGAACGCCGTCACCACCAGCGACGTGCTCGACCGCTTCAAAGAACGCAAGGTCGGACTTTCCGTCGAGAGCCAGTACGATCCCACGAAGATCAAGAAGGCCGAAGTCGCCCTGAAAGAGCTGCTCTCCGAGCACGGCCGTCAGTTCGCCACCATTCGGACCGAAATCCGTCCCATCCCGCCCGCCGCCGTCGCCGTCACCTTTGTGATCAAAGAGGGGCCCAAGGTTAAGGTCGGGCGCATCCGCTTCCGCGGCAACAAGCATATCAACGACCGCACCCTGCGCGCGGCCATGAAGAACCTGAAGCCCATCGGCATCCCGCACTCCATCTTCCTCGAAAATCTGTTCGACAAGACCTACGACGCCACCAAACTTGAAGAAGATACCGAACGGGTCCGCGCCGAATACCAGAATCGCGGCTACTTCAAGGTCCTGGTCGACGACCCCAAAACCGAGATTCACGACACCGGACACGAGGGCGTCCACATTCCCTGGCTCCAGCCCAGCCAGGGCAAATCCGTCGATATCACCATGCCCATCGAAGAGGGCGATCGCTACCGCTTGGGTACGATCACCTTCAAGAACAATAAAGCCATCTCGAACGTCGCCGCGTTGCGCAACCTTTTCCCCATGAAAGACGGCGACATCTTCAGCCGCGAAAAAGTCGCCAAGGGTCTGGAGAATCTGCGCAAAGCCTACGGCGAAGCCGGCTATATCAACTTTACTTCCGTCCCCGACACCAAGTTTGACGACGAAAAGAAGACCGTCGATCTCACCATCGACGTGGACGAAGGCAAACAGTTCTACGTGCGCCGCAT
Source organism: Acidobacteriaceae bacterium (assembly GCA_003162935.1). GTDB lineage: Bacteria > Acidobacteriota > Terriglobia > Terriglobales > Acidobacteriaceae > Acidiflorens. The sequence goes on along the minus strand of PLUW01000063.1, from coordinate 25,698 downwards.
CGAGTTCCAGGGCAACACCACTACGCGCGACAAGGTCATCCGCCGCGAAGTCGCTCTCGAGGAAGGCCAGATCTACAACTCGCGTTTCTGGGAGCTCAGCCTGCTGCGCCTGAACCAGCTCGGCTATTTCGACCAGCTCAAGCCCGACGACCCCAACACCACCGAACGCCACCTCGACGAAAAGAACGGCACCGTCGATCTCACCCTGAAAGTCCATGAAAAAGGCAAGAACAGCATCGGACTGCAAGGCGGCGTGAGCGGTCTGGCCGGTGCCTTTGTCGGCCTCAACTACGCCACCAACAATTTTCTAGGATTGGGCGAGACGCTCTCGGTCAACGCCAGTCTCGGCGCCCGCCAGCGCGACCTCGTATTTGGATTCACCGAGCCCTACCTGTTCGACCGCCCGATCCAGGCTGGCTTTAACGTCTACGCCCGCAAGACCAGCTATGACCAGGCCCGGCAGTATGCCATCCAGACCGGGCAGAACCTGAATTTGCCGTCGGTCTATGCCCAGAACCTCCAGAACTACTCGCAATCCAGCCAGGGAGCGACCATGAGCGTGAGCTATCCGCTCCATCATTCTTTCAAGCGCCTGGGGATCGCCTACTCGTTCGACCGCTCGTCTCTCATCGCCGTCAGCAACGCTTCCAAGCTGCTGTTCGAGAATCTCAACTTCCGCGGCATTACCGGACCGAACGCCCTCAACGGCATCATCACCAGCAAGATCACTCCCAGTTTCAGCATCAACACTCTCGATTCCTACTACGCGCCCCACAAAGGCAAGAGCTTCTTTGTCGGCGGCGAGTTCGCCGGCATCGGAGGCACGGTCCACGTCATCCGCCCCATCGTCCAATACAAGCAGTTTTTCCCCATGCAACACCGCCGCAACGCGCTCGGTTACAACGTGCAGGGTTCGTTTATCTCGGGTTACGGCGGAATCGTTGCGCCGCCCTTTGAACGATCTTACCTGGGCGGCGAAAACGATCTGCGCGGCTTCGACATCCGCACCGTCTCTCCCATCGCCTACCTGCCCAGCGCCCAGAGTGTGCCCCTCAGGAACCCGGATGGTTCCTTGGTCCCCGCCAATCCCCATTTTCCCGTGTTCACCGGCGCCAACGGATCCTGCGCCAGCAACTGCTGGAATATCCCCGTTCCCTACAATCAGCTGGTGACTCCCGGCGGCGATCTCAGTCTGCACGGCAACTTGGAATATCGCATCACTATCGCCGGCCCAGTCGCCATTGCGCCCTTTGTCGATATGGGCACTGATCCGATTCTGCGGACTTCACAGTTGCAGACCAACCCGGTCCAGTACTCGAACCTGGTCAACACTTTGTTCGGCTGTCCCATCCTGAATGCGGCGACGGGCTATGCGTGTCAGGGCGGGCAAACCATCACGGGAATTCCGCAGGACCTCAAGCCGGTCTCTGGAACGAACTGGGTGGTGCGCATGTCTACGGGAATCGAATTGCAGACGATGCTTCCGGTGGTCAACGCTCCGTTCCGCATTTACTACGCCTACAACGCCCTGCGCCTGAACACCACCGCCAATCCGCCCATCGCGATCACCCGCGGCATGTTCCCTTGTCCGGTGGCCGTCGTGGGCACGCAACCCTGCGAAGACTACGGCGCTGGCAACTACACCTATGATCTGACGCGCTCAACCCTCGGCTCCAACTACACGCTGAGGGAACCGCGAAAGACCTTCCGCTTCTCCGTAGCCACAACCTTCTAGCAGGCTGCGGAAAAACTCCGATTTCACGCCAGTTTTGGGAAGGGCACGAGTTCCACTCGTGCCGTAACTGCCGCGAAATCAACCGCGGCTTCCAGCCGCTGGGGGAATGCTGCACTGGGAAAACACTTTTTCCGCAGCCTGCTAGAGCAGCTCTCAGCCCTCAGTTTGTGATTTGGCTCAACCTGTGGAGCGCCGGGCCTCCTCGACCGGCCAAGAGTTCTTCCAGCAGCGATCATGAGCGGAGTTCTTTGAGAGGGTTCTTACTGAGAGCTGACAACTGACAGCTGAGAGCCGCTTTCCGCTACTCGATCTGCACCAGTCCGCTTGCCGTTCCCGCCGCCGCCGGCCGCTGCGGAGCCCGCCACGCATCCAGCACCGACACCTGATGCACGCACGAGACCGTGCAATGCGGAGCGCACGCCTTCTCCGTATGGAACTCCCGCCGCAAATCGGAAATCGTATATTTCTCCAGCGGAATCCCCGGATACCCGCGCTGCTGCGAGCAATAATGCACCAGCCCGTCCTCGCAGATATACAAATAGCGCCCGCCAGCCCGGCAGCGCCACTGATTCGGACGCCCCAGCGCGATGTTGTCCTGAAACGCATGCACGCGCGTGAAGCTGCGTTTTTCCAGTCCCTGCATCTCGTGATACACGCGCCGTTCCTCGTCGTTCAACGGCTGCACCTGCCCCGACCCGTCGTGGATGATCCCAATCGTCGAACTGAATCCCAACTCCAGCGCGCGCTTGCCAATCGTCAGCGCGTCCTGCGGATGGCTCACGCCGCTGCCCACCACCGAATTGATATTGACGTGAAAATCCGCGTGCTCGGCCAGCAGTTGCAGCTTCTTATCCAGCACCTTCAGGCTTTTCTTCGAAACTTCGTCGGGATTCACGTTGTCGATCGAAATCTGCAACCACTCCAGCCCCGCGCGGTTCAGCTTCTGGATGCGGTCCGCGGTCAGCAAATAACCATTCGTGATCAGCCCCGAAACAATCCGCCGGTGCCGCATGTGGTGAATGATGTCGTCCAGTTGCGGATGCAGCATCGGTTCCCCGCCGCTGATCGTCACCACCGACGTGCCCAGCCCCTTCAGCAGATCCACCCGCCGCAACATTTCATCGGCCGGCACGGGTTTCGAAAAATCGTCGAACTCGTTGCAATACGTGCAAGCCAGATTGCAGCGCCGGATCGGAATCAGATGCGCCAGCAGAGGATGGTCCGTCGACACCACCGCCTTCAGGATTTGCCACAATCCATGAGCGTCCCGCTCAATCGCCTTAAGCTTGCGGCGTAGTGATGTTGACCTGGTTGTCATCTGGTTGTGAGGTTATGATCTGCTTCTATTTCACCACAGCGACCGGTCCGGTGCACAATTTACCCCAGTATTTTGCGGAAAAGAGGGGTCGAATGGCAATCCACGCCACTCGCCAACCATTCCAGTCTTGTCATCCTGAGCGAAGCGAAGGACCTGCTTCTTGCGGCGGACGGATGTTACCGTTTCCCCATCTCGTTTACCGCCCTCGTCCACGGCAGGTTATGATGAGCTCCAACGAAAGGCTGGCGCCATGGCGAACGGTGAACATCTCGCAAAACTCAAGAAAGGTGTGGACGCCTGGAATGTATGGCGAGAGGCGCTCAAATGGGTTGTCCCGAACCTCAGCGGCGCGTTTGACGTCATTCGAGATTGGGAGTGCTTTGACTCCGACACCGGGAAAGACTCGGCAAGGGAGATTCGCGAGTTCCATATCCCCGATTTCAGCGACTGGAAAAGCCACGACTCGTACCAGAACGCATTCCACAGGTTGATCGACGACCTGAAGGCAGAAGGCCCGAAGGGCGCGCAGTCAACTTTATTTTCGCCCCGTCAGTTTCGTATGTCCTTCGCCTTCGGGACCGTCGCTTACTGCCCCGCCCCACTCATCGACGCTCCCACCACCGCCCCCGCATCCGCTTCCTGCACAAAGGCAATCACCCGCAAATTCCCCAGATCGCCCGTGGATTTCACCTTCACCGCCACCTCCCGATCGAAACTCTTCCCCTTCTCCACCGTCCCAACTTTTTCGATGCTCTCCGCCACCGCCACATGCCGTATGTCGCGCCCCTTGTTCTCTCCGCCCGATACATGCGACTCCGCGCGATTCAGCGCCACCGCCACAAAAATCTCCGCCTTGCGCGCTTTGAAGTCCGCCGGCATCGCTTCCACTTCGACATGCACCCGCAGCGTCTTCGCGTTCTCCGCCGTCACCGACGAAATCCGCACCGGAACCTTCGCCCGTCCCCGCGCATCCTCCACAGCCCGCGCCACCAACGCCCCATTGCTGCCATTCATCTGCGCCGCTCCATCCACCACCATCTGCGGCGTAAACGGTTCACTCAACCGAAACCGCCGCGCATAATCTTCCTGACGCTCTGTGAAAGCGTGGGACGAGTAAGCATCCTTCCACCCGTCGTGGTCCCAGTAGTCCACGTGCTCACCGAGCACAATCAACTGCGCCCCCGCAATCGGTTGCTCCCCATCCAGCTTCGTCAGCATCGCGTCCGCCGGAGGACAACTCGAACATCCCTCCGAAGTAAACAACTCCACCAGCACCGGCGAACCCGCCGAGCCAGCCGGAACATCCCCAGCCCACCCCATCAGCGGCGCCAGCATAAGCAACGCAAAACAAAAACAAGTCTTCATAGCAACTCCATAAGTAGTAGAGACTATTAGTAGAGACGCTCCAGCCCCCGAAAAGTTGCGCCCAAGAAAAAGCCCGGACAAAGTCCGGGCCGTTGTTTCCAAGCACAAGCAAAAAGCGGTCAGATTGTTTTTCACCTCTGCAATCTGACCTCGAACCTCTGCAATCGCCTTTCACCTCTGCAATCTAACCTCGAACCTCTGCAATCGCCTTTCACCTCTGCAATCTGACCTCGAACCTCTGACCTCCCTACCGCGGTTCTCCACCTTCCCACCGTCCGCTCCAGCCGCCGTTGCCCCACTCCCCTCGGCCCCAGCCGCGGAACTGCCCGCCATCGATCACCGTGCCTTCGCGATACTCGAACATGCGCTCGTGTCCCTCCGGACCGCGCGCATAAATCCGCAGCATCTTCGGCACTCCTTTATCCGGATCGACTCCAAACAGCCGGTTGTCCAAAAGGATCGTCGCGTGATCCCGCGCCACTTCCCGCAGCCGCTGCGTCACGTCCACATGACGCCGCTCGGTCCCATATTGCGCGCTCAAAATAAGGAAGTCGCCGCCCGCGGGAGGCTCTCCGCCTTCCCAACGTCCGCTCCATCCGCCGTTCCCCCATTCGCCACGGTCCCAACCCCGGAACTGCCCGCCGTCGATCACGCTGCCTTCGCGATACTCGAACATGCGCTCGTGTCCCTCCGGACCGCGCGCATAAATCCGCAGCATCTTCGGCACTCCCTTTTCCGGATCAACCCCAAACGTCCGGTTGTCCAGATGAATCATCCGCTCATGCCGCGCCGCTTCCCGCAGCCGCTGCGTTACATCCACATGATGAAACTCGGTCCCATATTGCGCGCTCAAAATCACGAACTCGCCTTCCGGCGGTTGAGCGGTAAGTGTAGCCGGCAAACAAAACGACAAGGCCAGCGTCAAAAAAATCGCGAATCGGATCTGAAACATGAGAGTCTCTCCTATTAGGTTGAAATCGATTTCACTCTTAAAGCTGTCATGCTGACTTAAGGCTGTCATCCTGAGCGAAGCGAAGCACCTGTGTACTTGGCTGCCCGAAGCATAGGTCTTTCATCGCACAAGGATTACGGTTGATATCCCAAGTTTACCGGACACGAACTGGATTCCCCCATTTTATAAGTAGTAACGATATATGGACACCGCCCGCATCGCCGCTCTCCTCGAACCCTTCCTCGACCAGCCTCTTTCCCCGCTCCAGCTCGACCAAATATCAATCTACATCGATCTATTACAACGCTGGAACGCCCGCATCAACCTCACCGCCATCCGCCACCAAGACGAAATCGTAACCCGCCACTTCGGCGAGTCCCTATTCCTGGCCCGCCACCTGTTCTCCGATTTCTCGCAGTTGCGCCATCTCGAAAGGCCTTGTCATCCTGACCCTGAGCTTGCCGAAGGGGAAGGACCTGCTTTTTCTCAAGCTGCCCATCCACCCCGCGTCCTCGACATCGGCTCCGGCTCCGGATTCCCCGCTCTGCCTCTAAAAATCTATGCCCCCAACATCCACCTCACCCTGATCGAATCCAATCACAAAAAGGCCGCCTTCCTGAACGAAGTAGCCCGCGCCCTTACATTCACCAACATCAATGTAATCTCCGAACGAGCCGAGGAAGTCGCCAAACGCCAAAGCCATCAGGCCGACGTAGTCACCCTCCGCGCCGTCGAACGCTTCGAAGCCATCCTCCCGCAAGCCGTCGCGCTCCTGGCTCCCAACGGAACCCTGGCCGTCCTAATAACCACCGCCCAACTCCCCCAGCTGGCAATCCTGTCCAGCCTGACTTGGCAGCCTGAAATACATGTCCCACAGTCACAAACAAGGGTATTATCAATTGGGTACATTTCATAAAGTGGGAAACAAATGCTATCTTATGGCCTAAACAAAGAGCGCAGTCACCGTTAATAACCATGCTGGGCTATAATAGTGGTAATAATTGTCTACATTATCATAATGAGACGCAACCGGAAAAAGTGTTTCACGTGAAACACTTCTCCCATTCACCGACCCAACCCCAACCCGGTGTCAAGCCCCCAGCCCAACGGTTTCCACTGTAAGTCGATGAACAGCAAGGGAAAATAAATCTGGAAACGATGTCAAATGACCCGTTCAGAATTGATAAAATAGAACTAGAGCCAAGAAGAGCCGATCCGCCACCACGAATCCACAGTATGTTTCACGTGAAACACTTCTCCAAACCAGAATCACACACTCCTGGAAAATCGCAATTGTGTTTCACGTGAAACACTAATCGGACTTGCCCGAGAAATCTGCACAGAAACCGGGCATTGATTTCGTCCTCGCGTTCGCATATTCTGGCCCGCGATACCAAAAGAAAAATCATGGGACGCATTATCGCAGTTGCCAACCAGAAGGGTGGCGTCGGCAAGACCACGACCGCCATCAACCTAGCTGCATCTCTCGCCGCCGTCGAGGTCAACACCCTGCTGGTGGATTGCGATCCGCAGTCCAACTCCACCAGCGGGCTCGGCCTGGTGAAGGATCCCGACCGCATCAGCGTCTACGATGTGATGATGGGGGTCGCCTCCGCAGAGGAGGCCTTGCAGCTCACCTGCCTCGACCAGCTCTGGCTGATCCCCTCGCACAAGAACCTGATCGGCGCGAACCTCGAGCTGGTGTCGGCCGAGCGCCGCGAGTATCGTCTTCGGGATGCGCTCGCCGGTGTGCTGGATCGTTTTCAGTTCATTGTGCTCGATTGCCCGCCAGCGCTCGACTTGCTAACTTTGAACGCCCTGGTCGCGGCGCAGGGAGTCTTGATCCCGATGCAAGCGGAATACTTCGCGCTCGAGGGCGTGTCGGAGCTGCTCGACACCATCGAGAGAATCCGCGCCGAGCTCAATCCGCAGCTAGAGGTTGAAGGTGTAGTGCTGACCATGTTCGACGAGCGGACAAACCTGGCGCAGCAGGTGGCCGAGGAGTTGAAGAAGTATTTTGGAGAGAAGCTCTGCTCCACGACCATCCCGCGCAACATACGGCTGGCGGAAGCGCCCAGCCACGGGCAGCCGGCGTTGCTCTACGATCCACGGTCGCGCGGCGCCGAAAGCTACATCAAGCTGGCCAAGGAGATGCTGGACCGCCAGGCGCGAGCCGCCGCCAGCCCGGAAGCTGTCGCTTAAATTGATGTACGTGAATATTTATATTGATCGATATAACACCCGAACGGAAGTGCGGGAGACTGAGGACGAATGACCACATCGAATGCAGCGATCGACAAAACGGCAGCGAGCCCCGCGCCGGACAAGGCTCATGAAAAGCTGGCCGAGAAGCGGCGGGCGCTGGGCCGCGGATTGGACTCTTTGCTGCCGGGGCCGCGCGTAGTGGCGACGATTGCACCCACCCTTCCGCAAAGTGCGCGGAAGGATGGGGCACCCTCCGAGTCCGTGACGTCCCCTTCTTCTGAAATTTCTTCCCTGGCCGCTCCACCACAGGCGGGGATGGTGGAAGAGTTGCACGCAGTGGCGGCCGCGCCCATGCCCGACGGCGACCATGTGGTTCTGCTCAATCTCGATCAGATCGTTGAAAATCCGTACCAGACGCGGACCGAATTCGACATCAAGGAGCTGACGAATTTAGCGGGTTCCATCCAGACGCAAGGGGTATTGCAGCCGATCGTGGTTCGGCCCGCGCGGAGCCTTCCCGGGAAAACGCTCCCCCTTCCGGAAGCGCTGGCGTCGAAAGAGTACTTTGAGAAGATCTACCAAGCGCCGCCGGAACCGGACGAAGCGACAGTAACCGGCCCGGAGATTCCGGATCGGTACGTGCTGATTCTGGGAGAGCGGCGGTTCCGGGCGTCGAAGATCGCGGGGAATACGACGATTCCGGCGCTTGTGAAGCGGGTGTCTCCACAGCAGGCGGCGGAGATGACGCTGGTGGAGAACCTGCAGCGCCAGGACCTCGACTGCCTGGACCAGGCCGCGGCCTTCCGCAACCTGAGCAAGGTCTTCAACCTGACGCAGGAGGAAATCGGCAATCGGGTCGGCGTGTCGCGCGAGCAGGTATCGAATTATCTGCGGCTGCTGAACCTGCCTCAGGAAGTGCAAGTGGCGCTCCGGCAGAAAGTGCTGACATACAGTCATGCGCGTCTGTTGCTCGCCTTGCCCGAGGATCAGATCGTAAAAGTCGCGCGGGTGGCGATCGACAAAAAGATGTCGGTGGCGCTGCTGACGGAGATGGTGATGGATGTCAACGCTCCCGAGCTGAGGCCGGAACGGAAGCCGAGCGGAGCGCGCTGGGTGGACCCGAATGTGCGCGCCGAGCAGCGGCAGATCGAAGCGGCGCTGGGGATGAGGGTGCGGATCCAGGACCGGCAGGGCAAAGGCAAGATCACGATCGAGTATGCAACGCTCGAAGATTTCGACCAGATTGTGACCCGACTGAAGAAGAACTGAGTTGACAGATCTCAGGTGTCAGGTCTCATTTCATGGCGGGGAACCCGAAGAGTAACAAGTGGGAAGCAGAAGGCATTGCGGCTCTGGAATGGAAGGGAATCGAAGCCAGAGTCCGGAGTTTAGTGGGTTTTGAGGTTCTGAAATCTTCTGGGTATCTGGGAAGTAACAAGTGGGAAGCCCCAACAGTTTCAGCCCTGGAAAATAGAGTAAACCAGCATCAACGCGGGGTATGCTCACTGCCCATCGTGGCCACACGACCCATTAGCCGTACGGGGGAAATTACTTGCGCGAATTTAAGGTGACTCCGACAGGAGTGCCGGTTGGAAACGCGACCGCAGTATTCGACTAGTTTTGTGGGGGACGGTCCTCGTGTTATCCGGCATAACGCTGTCCGCCTATTCTTCCGGGAGCTTGGCAAACTTCTCCCTGACCGACTGCGGAATCGTTTCTTCCAATCGGCGAGAAAGCCACTCTTGCAACCGGGAGGCGAGATGGGGAGAGAAAAAAGTGAACCGCATTCCGATCTGCTGCTCACTGGCCCAGCACACTGCGGCTTCAACGACAAACTGGAATTCATCACCGGGCAGCGCAAATTGCAACTGTACGGGTTCGCCAGACCCCAGTGAGTCATCGGGAGCGATCGACATTCCACCCTCGCTGACGTTGACGCTGCGACCGTGAACGGTAGGCAAGGCCGCCCTGAGAATCGCCACTGGGACCTCAACCGGACAGCGGAAGTATCGGCGTCGCTCTCTTACGATCAAACCGTAGGCGGTTTTCAGGCTGAGGTTGATTAAGCCCGCAGAAAGAGGTCGCAGCAAGACGAAAGTTGAGCCGGCCCGAAATGCCCCGGTAGCTTCGGCATGGCTATCGCTTACGGTGAATACGACTGCGTGCTTATTCGAAGGGGAATCGCGTACTGCTTGCAAGATTGCTCCAGCCTGATTTCCGAGCCGCAAATCGACAATCACAGCCTCGAATTTTGCCTGGTTCAGCCGCTCCAGAGCCAAGGAAGCTTTGGGACATTCCTCCGGGAACAGTGCGAATCGTTGCAGCGAGTCGGTGATTTGCTCGATGGCAAGCGCATCGTTGGACACGATCAGAACTCTACCCACAAAGGCAGATGCGGAAGATGTCGCACTCATGAGGCCACCATTAGTGCATTGCTAATTTCTATGGGAAATCAAGACTGGAACCCGACCAGCAGACGTCTGCCGTTCTTCGCGAAAAGCAAACGCCCCACCCCAGCCGAATAGTACAGATGCCGCCGCCGCATGGACCGGCAGCGAGATTTACGTTACGAAAAACGAACACGATTGGTTCGAGTCGGCACAGTGTCCGGCAATGTTATGCCGCTCGTTCATCCACGTGATTGCTGGGAGGACCGGTGGGACTCAGTTTCCAATGTCCGTGGCGATCGAGTGGCTCCGCACAGCCCATTGCGCTCAACAGCAGGAGAGTGTCATTGATAGCCTGCCGGGTCTTTCCGAATCGGAGCTCCAATTCAGGAAGCTCAACGATTGTGTAGGGCGGCGGGTTGCCCGACCACCTCTCATGCGCCTGAATCGCTAACCCGTAATTTACGATCGCTTCTGCAAGCGGGAGAAGTTCGTCGATCGTCAGCCGCCGTTCCCTCCGCAGGGCGCGTTTGGGAAGGCCAAGAACCCGTAGAAACTGCTCCCGAAACATAGCGCCCCCCCCGGAGCACATGTTACCGAATGCACGCGCTTGGTCTGCGGAAAGGAGATGGCCTGTTCGTTTTTTGTAAACCGACGATCATTTCCGTCGCTGCCAAAGGGAAACACTCCGACGGACAGATGCAGAATCGTGCATCCCTTATTCCGAGCGTCCCAAGGGATGGTCATAAGCTGCTCATAATAGGAGCCACCGGCTCTCCGCAATTTTGGAACTGCGCGTGCCTTGGCAGCGTAGGCGCGGATGCGCGTTCGAGGCGCATTCTTGAAGTCGCCATAGGGAGAACACGGATGAGGTTACCGAAATTGAGTACCGTAACTGGTTACCCTGTGCTTGCCGGAGTGCTGGCCGTTTTACTGCTCAGCCTCCCCGCTCACGCTGCGTGGAAGTCACTGACAGCTCCGCCCACTCAGGCTGTCTCGGCGGCAGCGGAGTCGATCAACGGGACGATCTACCTAGCGGGTGGAAGCGGCATCAGCGGTCCCCTCACAAACCTGCAAGCGTTCAATCCAGAGACGAACTCCTGGACGGCTCTGGCCAACATGCCCGCAACCCTATATCAAGGAGACGGAGCGGGAGTGATTAACAGCCAGCTCTATGTCGCCGGCGGCTGGAACGGCCCTCTGCCCACGAACTGGCTTTTCATGTACGATCCGCCGTCGAATACCTGGACGGTGCTGGCTGGAATGTCGCACCTGAGCGCCTGCGGCGCGTCGGGCGTCATCAACAGCAAGCTCTACGTCACGACGGCCTGTAATGGATACAGCGGATACGCGAACTATTTGGACGTGTACGATCCGGTGGCCAACGCGTGGACCAGCCTGCCCGGGTCGGCGAGCGCGCACGCCGGTGCGGCCGCTGGGGTGATCAACGGCAAGCTATACGTGGCGGGCGGACTGAATTACAGCGGAGTCCCCACCAATGTGATGGAAGTGTACGATCCGGCGGCGAATAGCTGGACTACCATAGCGCCCATGAAGACCGCGGTTCAGGCTGCCGCCAGCGTGGCGCTGAATGGCGAGCTCTACGTGATTGGAGGCATGGACGCCGCAAACGCTACCGTGGCGACGGTGCAGGTTTACAACCCCTTCACCAACAAATGGAAAACCGCGGCGGCGTTGCCGTCGCCGCAGAGCAGCGCGAGCGGCGTGGTGGTCGATGGCCTCATATTTAATGTGGGAGGCTACGGCAGCGGTCCGACGAATGCATACGTGGCGATTGAGCCGTCGATTCCGTAGGGCGGGGGGATTAAGAGGCGCACCCAGGCACCGGCTTTGCGCGATAAATGACCTAACCGCCGGTTGTGCTCGCGAATTCAGAGGGGTAATGCGGAAAGGCCCCCCAAGGGGGCGGGAAATGTAACTACATGATTCAGCGGTAGATATCCGTGAGCCTATGGCCTGGGTGTTAGACATTTTGCTAGAAAATTTCGTACGAAATTGATAAAATACGGGTTGGAGCATGACAATGGGTACAGGGGCGACGGCCGGTGCATCTCGTAGGCCGCTATTCTCAGATCAGGAAATCTACAATATCGCGAATGGCAGTCCTCATGATATCGCGGACTGGGCAAAATCAACTGCACACCAACGCGGGATCGAGGTGCGTCGCCTTCCGAATGACAAATTTATGAAGGCAGTGTCCCGCCTTTCGGATGGTGTGGTTGACCTAGATCCAGTGGAAGAGCTACTCATTACGCTTGGTAGGGCGGGTATTATCACGTCATTCCAACGGGGCATTCTCCAGATCCATTATCTTCGTTAAATGAAACTTCAAGTCCTCGATCCTTGGGGAGACTACGAAACTCGGGGCTACTTAAGGAACCACCATAACGAAAAGGATCTTCGTCTCGTAGGGCGCCTAGAAACAGCAGCCTTCGAACAGGAAGTCGTTCAGGTAGTCCGATTCCTTCGTAGATTACCTTCTCTTTCTTACGAGAATGTCACGGAAACCCACCAGAGACTTTTCCATTCAGTCTACCCTTGGGCTGGACAGGACCGGTCTGCGACCGCGCCCAACATAGCCATAGTAAAGGCCGGATACAAAACGCTATTCGCGCATCCGGCGGATGTTAAAAAAGAGCAGCAGACCACGCCCTTCGACTTGGCCAAGACACGGCCTATCTGCAGACACATCTTTATTGCTACAGGGCTCTAGATTCTTCGTGCAAGGCCCCCAGGCGCCCCGCTCAAGGCTTCTGCTTGGGCGGGGTTTTTTCGACTCCATCAAGCCCCTGGCGCCGCTGCAGCGCGATAGATCGGTGCGCGGCTTGGAGAATCCAGTAGAATAGAGGAAACATTTCCCAGGGGAAAAGCAAGCAGGGGAAAAACAAGCAGAAGAAAGAGAACCAATGGCAGTTCCTGTATCTCAGATGTGGACGGTGGCTTCTTACGTCCTGCGCCAGAAGCTGGCGGGGCGCGAGCGGTATCCGCTCGTGCTCATGCTGGAGCCGCTGTTTCGCTGCAACCTGGCTTGCGCGGGTTGCGGCAAGATTCAGTATCCGGCGCACATTTTGAAGACCGACCTTTCGGTGGAAGACTGCATGAAGGCGGTCGACGAGTGCGAAGCGCCGATGGTGTCGATTCCGGGCGGCGAGCCGCTGATGCATCCGCAGATCGACAAGATTGTTGAAGGCCTGGTGGCGCGCAAGAAATATATCTATCTCTGCACCAACGCGCTGCTGCTGAAGGAAAAGCTGCATCTGTTCAAGCCGAGCAAGTATTTGAGCTTTTCGGTACACGTCGACGGGCAGAAAGAACACCACGATTTTTCGGTGTGCCGCGAAGGCGGATACGAACTGGCGCTGGATGGGATCCGGGAGGCGGTTGCGGCGGGCTTTCGCGTGACCACGAATACGACTCTGTTCGATGGCGCGGACCCGAACAGCGTGCGTACATTTTTCGACGAGATGATGGAAGTGGGCGTCGAGAGCATGATGGTCTCGCCGGGATATTCTTATGACAAGGCTCCCGACCAGAAGCATTTTATGGGACGCGCGCGGACGCGGCGGTTGTTTCGCGCCATGTTGTCGAATCGCAAGAAGACGTGGCGGTTTAACCAGTCTCCGCTGTTTCTCGAATATCTGATGGGCAAGCGCAGCTACCAGTGCACGCCGTGGGGAATGCCGACGTACAACATTTTCGGATGGCAGAAGCCGTGCTATCTGCTCCAGGACGGCTACGCCGAGACCTATAAAGAATTGATGGAGACGACCGAGTGGGCGAGCTATGGGACGGAGTCGGGGAATCCGCAGTGCGCGAACTGCATGGTGCATTGCGGGTATGAGCCTTCGTCGGTGGATGACACGTTTGGCTCGCTGCGCGGATTTGTCGATACGGTGAAGGCGACGTTTGCTTTGTATCCCGATAAAGACGCGCTGGCCGATCTGGATCGGGATGTGCGTCCGGTGCATTCGTATAATCCGCTGGTGCAGATAAACGGTCAGATAGAAGCGCAGATAGAGGCGCCTGCGGCCCCGCAGGCGCAGATTGAAGAGAGCCGGGTATGAGCGGGCGCGAACATGGGCACGAACCCACCTTGCCGCATGGCACGGCGGCGGTGGCGGCGTCGGCGCGGCCGAGTGCTANNGCTCTAACTCCAGCTCTAACTCTAACGACCAACTTGAAGTCGTTCCCGGATTCGAGCGCGAAAATCTTCAGGGATGGATTCCGCCGCTGGCTACAGAGGCCGACGTGCGCGCGGTCATCGAAAAGGCGTTCGATTATCGCGGCGACGTGACGATCACGCGCAAAGGCGGCGGCGAAGTTACGGGATATCTTTTTGACCGGCGCATTGGGACAACGCTGGTGAACTCCGTGGTGCGGCTGATTGTGGCGAACAGCAATGAGCGGCCGGCTATTTCTTACTCTGAAATTGCGGCGATTGCCTTCACCGGACGCGACACCGCCGCTGGCAAGAGCTACGAAGCCTGGGTGAAGAAGTACTGGGAGAAGCGGGCCGCGGGCGAGAAGAATATTTCGATTGAGCCGGAAGCGCTGGAGTAGGGCGCCTGGGTCGTTTCACGCGCCTTGGGAGAACCCCGCAGCCGGGCGCTCTTCACATTTTATTCAGCGGTGCGCGGAAGAAATGAAGGGATATTGCCGCGCGAAACGCCCCTCGAACTCTTGTCATCGTGAGCACAACCTGGGGTGAAAGCCAGGGGGTTCCCACCCATCGCGCCCCTTGGGATGAGTGGGATTCCACGCCTAGAGGCCGCTGGCACGCAGACGCCGATTGTGGATGGCGAACCCAACCCAGAAGCCCGCGGCCGCCGCCCACGACGCCATGGCCGCGCTGGGAACGTCGCGGATGAGCATCCACTGCATATGTCCGTTGGCAAAGATAAACGAGAAGGGAAACACGGTGAACGCAATCGCCAGTCCGAGGTTCCAACTGCGATGGGCGAGTTCACTGCGGGTGCGGGCCAGGGTTTGTGTTTCGTGGTCTTGCGGTAATGACATGACGTTGCCTCCTGTTAGGGTTGGATTTGTAGAACTCGACTGCAAACGCGCGACTTCCCCGGCCAATTCCGGATCGGCCGCGAGAAACTCTTCGATCAGGGCGCGGGTGTCGGCGCTGGCTTCATCGGCGAGATAGAGAGGGACGAGATCGTGAATGACATTGCGAGAGACGTTCATAGTTAACTCCGCGATTGCCGCGCCTGCTCCAACTTGAGCCGGGCGCGATGGATTTTTGTTTTCACAGCGCCCAGCGACAAACCGAGCGTTACCGCAATTTGGTCGTACGACATCTCTTCCACCGCCGACATCAGAAGCGCCGTGCGGTCCAGTTCCGGAAGCCGCTGCAAATCGGCCATGACGCTTGCCAGCTCGGCGCGTTGCTCCGCGGAAGCATGGGGCGCCTGACGCGGATCGGGGAAATCCTGTTCTTCCCCAGAAAGCGAGGAAAGCCGGCCGCTGCGACGCAACCCCTGGCGGTGGCAATTCCGCGCAATGACCAGCAAATACGCCTTGACGGTGGGCTGCCGGATTTCGCCGGGAGCAGTCCAGGCGCGCACGAATGTCTCGGACACAATGTCTTCGGCCTCGGCGCGATTGCCGGTGAGGTAGAGGGCAAAGCGAAAGAGATCGTGCGCGTATTTCTGGTAAAGCGCCTGAAATTCGCTCATTGGTCATCGCTCATGGCAGCGTCTACAGAGAATATCCCGCGGGTCAGGAAAAGTTTCAGGCGGAAGGGGATGTTTTTCGGGATGTTGCCGAGAGTTCTTTTACACCTTCTTCAGCAGCGCGATCTGGCCGGCGTGATAGAGCTCGTGCTGCACTATGCCGTGGAGCATGTAGTAAAAGGTGTAGTGGGCGCCCTTTTTGCCGGGGACCTGGTGGAGGAGGGACTTCTCCGGGAATTTCTCGACGGCGGCGACGAGTTCCACGTGAACCTGATGGAGGTGTTCGAGGGTTTTTGTCCACGCGGCGTTGCTGGTATCCGTGACGGGCGGGAAATTCTTTTTGGCGGAAAGCTCCTTCACGGGCACGCCCGTCATGCGGCGGCGGGCGACGCCATCCCAGGCGGCGATGTGGAGTACGAGTTCCCAGATGGAGTGCGCGTTCTTCACGGGATGAGCGGATGCCTGCGCGGCGGTGACGCCTTTGAGAATTTCCAGCAGAGAATCGCCATGCCAAGCCTGGCCGTCGAAGGCGCGGCGAAGCTGATCGGCGATGCGGGTGGGTTCGAGCTTATCTGCTTTGGGCATCGGATCTCTCCATCTTGAAGTGTACATGAGTACCCGGTATTCAGGTATACTATCTTTGTGATCTCCAGCTTCGGGGATGCGACGACTGCCGATATTTACCACGGGAGCGACAGCAAGGCGGCCCGCAGGATTGGCCGCGAGCTCTGGGGTCGGATGCAGCAAAAACTCGATTTGCTGAACGCCTGCACATCGGTCGAAGACCTGCGGATGCCTCCGGCGAATCGGTTGGAAAAGCTGCGCGGAGACCGGGCTGGCTTTTACAGCGTCCGCGTCAACCAGCGGTACCGAATCGTCTTTAAGTTCGCGAACGGCAACTGTGAAGAGGTTCGCTGCACCGATTCTCACTAAGGGAACTCTGCTTCAGTGCCGGCAGAAAGCATAAACCACAGGGTACACAAAGGTACACGGGGGAAACCGGGACTTAATCAGAGTTTCACCAAGGGGTCACAACCATGCTGCCAGAATTTCGAATCGCAACGCATCCCGGGCAAGTCCTGCTGGCGGAGTTTCTCGAACCGCTGCGGCTGACTCAGGCCGGCCTTGCCCGCGCTCTACATATCCCTCTTAACCGCGTCAACGAGTTGGTGCGCGGCAAGCGCGGAGTCACACCCGAGTCCGCCCTTCTGTTTTCGGAGTACTTCAAGAACTCTCCCGAGTTCTGGATGAACCTGCAAACCGCGCATGATCTGTCGCGCGCGCGTCAGGAAATGCGCGAAGCCGTGCGCAAACGCCCCGGCCGAATCGCTCGCATTAAGGCGCCCGCAAAAGGCCGTCGATCCCAGGGCGCGGACTGAGTGAAGTCAGAAGTAAGAAGTAAGATTGCAGAAGTGAAAGGCAAATTGCAGAGGTCAGAGGTTCGATTGAAGAGGTTAGAAGCCAAGAGGTTCTTACTTCTGCAATCTGACCTCTCACCTCTAACCTCTTTTTACTCCGCGCAGACCGCGATGCCTGCGGCATCGGCCGCTTGGGTGACTGCCGGGCCATCGATCAGCAGACATCGGCCGGCGTCGAGGGCCAGACAGGTCGCCCCGGCGCGGGCCATTGTTGCGATGGTGGTTACGCCTACGACGGGAACGTCGAAGCGCATATCCTGCTTGGGCTTGGCGATCTTGACTACCGTCAGGGAGCGGCTGAGGGTTGAGGCTTTGCCGTCCGCATCCAAGGAGCGCATGAGTTCGCCGGCGCGAGCGATGGCGGCGTCGGTGCCCTCCATGGCCTCGACTGCGACGCAGGCGGCTTCGGCGATCACGACGGTCTGTCCGATGTCGTAGGCGGCCAGTTGGCGGGCGACGGCGCGACCGTATTCGATATTGTTGCGTTCCTCCGCACTTGGAGGACGTTTACTGAGCACGCCTGATTTGGCGAGGAGCGGTTCGAGCAGAGCTGTTGAATTTTCCAACAGTATGCCTTCGTCGGCGAGCACCTTGGCGACGGCGCCGAGGAGGGAATCGGTATTGCGGGTGCCGAGCGAGAGCAGGAGTTTGCCGAGGCGCCAATCCGGCTTGATGGCGGAAAAAATCTGCTTGTGCTTCACCTGCCCGGCCATGACGGCGCGAGTTACGCCGGCGGCTTTGAAGGTGTCGATCAGCTTGGACAACTCGCCGAGAGAGAGCCAGTGCACGGAGGCCGCGCCGCGCGACTCGATCTCCGGCGAGGTTTCTTGCTGGATGGCCGCCACGACGACGTCGTATCCCTGGGCGCGCGCGGCGTCGAGGACAAGGAATGGGAACTTGCCGTTGCCGGCGATCAGGCCGAGTTTTGGAGCGGCAGCCATGCAGAAGATGAGTGTACGAAGATGAGTGTACGCAGATCAGTGTAAACGAGTTGCCGCCGGGGCAGTGCCAGTACACCCCCTTCAAGCCGGTTCACGAATCGGGAACTCTCAGAAAATAAGGGTCATCAGTTTGAAGGGAGAGCCCCCCAGTTATCGTTCTAGAAAATAGGGCAGCGTCCTTTCACGCGGGAAGGAAAGTTCTCGAAGATCCGCGACCACCTCGGTAGCGGGCCCCTTTTACGAGAGCCTTTCGCGACGGCTGGTAGCCAATCCGGCCTGCCCCCTAGTTTTCCGCTGCGTTGGCGCAGCTCCCGCGGAGTGCCCGAACCCGGTCTCCTAACTCAGCGTTCCCCAGTCTCGTGTCCCGGAAGGTCGCGAATCAAGTCGGGGGGTGGGTTCCAGATCGCGCAACGAGGTTCGTCGTGCCAGCAAAATACACAGGTTCTTCGCTAGTCCGCCTTCCCTGTTCGTCTTTCGTAACAGATCTCGTTCCCCGCTTTCGCAAGGTGGGGATCGGAGTACGATTCGCCGCAGGTGCAGCGTCCTTTCACGCGGGAAGGAAAGCTTCTCGAATCTCGCGACCACTTCGGTAGCGGGGCCCCTCTACACGAGAACCTTTCGCGCCGGCCGGTAGCCAATCCGGCCTGCCCCTGGAGCGGGAGGGATGCGGCTGGCATCGCACGCCATCCTGGCGGAACCCGCGCCGGACGCTCGTCTCGCAGTCACCCGATACAGTGACAAAACTCACAGCTTTCTCGCGCGCAAGGGATTAGTGTGTGGGCGTCGACCCTCCCCGGACCTTCTACTCCAGTTGTTGCCAGTGTAAGTGTCAGAACGGGTCGCCCCGGCTCTGTGGAGGAAGCCATGAGGAAAATTGCGGTAGTGCTGGGTCTCTGTACGCTGCTGTTGCCAGTCGCGGCATGGGCGGACGCGATTGACTTCGGCAACAACTTCGGCACCGTCAGCATCACCAGCGCCGGCATCGTGTCGGCTGGCGCGGAGCTTGTCGGCTTCAACGGGATCAGCGCGCCCCGCGGACACTCGTTGGGCTCGGTCAGCTTTTCGACTGGGGCGCTGACGAGCGGCAGCATCTTCGGGGGCGGAACTTTTTCCAGCCAGGGTTCCAGCTTCATCGTGACGGGCGTGGGAAAATACGGGCAGCCCAAGGGGATCATTTTTGACGCGACTTTTGTCGGCCCCATTCACTGGGTACTGGTCAGCCAACCGGGAAAATTCGACTATGTGTTTCGGCTCTCGGGCGTCGTCGAGGGAACGCTCTATACCGGTCGGGTGGTTAGCGGAATCACCCATCAGACCATCACGGTGCATCCGAATCAATGGTCGCAGGATCATCTGGGCAGCCTCGGCGGCGGCAAAACAACGTTCGGAGTGGCGACTCCAGAGCCTGGAACGCTGGGATTATTTGGCGCGGGGTTGATCGTGCTGGCTGGAGCCGCGCGGCGGAAACTGGAGAAACTCTGATTCAATGTCGGCAGGGAGCGTAAACCACAGGGTACACGGTGGTGCACGGGGGAAACCGGGGTTAATTAGAGTTTCCCTAGTGGGCATGAACGAGGACTTCCGAGGAGGCCGGGCTTTGGGCGTGCGATACTGAAATTGATGGCGCTGCCGGATTTCACGCCCAGGGTGGGGAACGATCCCAAGTCGGTGGTGATTCACCTGACGACGGGGACAGGCCTGGAAATTGAGTGGAAGGATGGGCACCGGTCCGTCTACACGTTTCCGTTTTTGCGCGACGCTTGTCCGTGCGCGCTTTGCGAGGACGAGCGCACCAAGGCGAGACGCAAGCCGGGCGAAGCGCCGAAGCTTGCGCCCGGAGCGTTGCCGATGTTCAAGGCGGCAGTGAAAGCGCTGTCGGCGGAAGCGGTCGGCAAGTACGCGGTGAAATTTTCCTGGAACGACAACCACGATCTGGGAATCTACTCGTGGTTTTATCTGCGCGAAGTATGCCCCTGCGCGNNCGTCGGCTGAGAGCATAAACCACAGGGTACACGGGGGTGCAGGGAGAGGCCCCCAAGGAACCTAACCAGAACTTCCCAAGCAGGCTGCGGAAAAAGTATTTTTTCGGGGCAGCATTCCCGCAGCGGCTGGAAGCCGGTATTGATCCCGCGGCAGTGCCGGCACGAGTGGAACTCGTGCCCTTCCCAAAACGGGATTGAGGCGGAATTTTTCCGCAAGCTGCTAAGGGGCGGATGGCGCTTGCGCGGACTGTTGCTGCTTGAGTTGGGCCTGGGACTGGGCGATTTGCTCTTCCGATAACTGAAGCTGACCTTCGAGGACCAGAGTTAACTGGTTGGGGCCGGAAGTCTGGAATTCCACTTTCTGCAAGACAGCGGACTGCCGGGCGGCGGGCGGGAGAATGGTGTTGAGGTCGGCGGTCTTTTGCAGAGCGGTGAGGAGAGCGGCGGCTACTTGATCGCGGAAAGCGACGCCCAGGTCGCCGGTGCGGAGCGCATCTCGCAGCGAGCCGTTGGCAGCGACGCGGCCCAGTTCGGAAGCCAGAACCAACCCAGATTTGGGATCGACCGAGGGAGTGAGCTTGATCTCGATCTCGGCATCGCCGTCGAACACTTCCATGGCGTTTTGGCCAACGGGGCAGACCCAGCGCTCGTAGTGGACGTTCGCGGCCACGAGACTGGCGGGGACGAGAGGAGTGAGGGTGGCTTGCTGAACCTCAAGGCGCTCGCCGCAACGGGGAGTGCGCGGCAGTTGGGAGCGAAGGACGGCGACGATGTTTTGCTGGAGGTCGTCGAGATCGGCAGTGAGACTGAGGCTCAGCGGGTTGTGGACGTTTGCGGCGGGCGCGCCCGAGGAAATGCCGGACGAAGTATGCGAAACGACGCCTGAAACGGGGATGGAGATGGTCTGGCCCGCGGCTTTGATGGTGTCGATTACGCGGGGAAGGTTGAAGACGAGTTCCTGGCCATTGGTGGGAAGGAGGATGCTCATTTCCTTGCCCAGCGAGAGGTGCTCGGCCTGGAAGCTGGCCAGGGTTTTCTCGAGCGCGGCGGCGTCGGCAAGTTGCTCGCTTTCCGGTTTCGCGGCATGGGCTGCTTGATCGAAGTTCCTGGCTTGTTTGTCGAGGTCGGAATCGGCTTTTGCCAGTTTCTTCGTGAGGTCTTTCAAACCGGATTCTTGCGCGGGAGAGAACGAGGCCAGGAATTTCTGGTTGCCGGCGCGAGCCTTTTCGAGGGCTTGATTGACGGCGGTTGCGCGCTCGGAGAGGGCGGAAGAAGCAGGCGCTTTCGGCAGAGATTCGCGAAAGGCTTGCAGTTGATCGGCGGCTTCCTGGAGGGATTGCGCGATCTTGACGAAGGCGGCGCGCTGATCGGCGGTGGCTTGGAGGGCCAGGATGCGATGGAAGTCCTTGAGATCGTCTTTTTCGCTGACTCCCGAAGGACGGCCGCCGCCGGCGCCGGGGTGTGACGCGTTGATTCCACCGCCACCGCCGCCGTGCTGGGCCAGGGTGAGGGTGGGAGCGACGAACAGGGCGAAGGCGAGCGCGACGATGCGCGGCGAAGGAAATTGGGTTTTACGGTAAAGCATAGGACAGTCCGGTAGGGATATTGTACGGGTGAAAGGGCGTCGTGTGGAGGAGGTCAGAGGCGGATTGCAGAGGTCAGAGGTCAGATTGCAGAGGTAAAAACCTATCCACCTGAGGGTTCTAACCTCTGAAATCTGACCTCTGACCTCTGCAATGACCTCTGNNTGACCTCTGACCTCTGACCTTGCGTCTAGCCTGCCCCTACGTGGGCAATTACCCAGGTACTCACCCCGGGTGGGGGAAAAATGCGACAATGGGAATGGCGGTCGCAGCTCCACAATTTACGTAACTTTACGAAGGATTGCGCGTAGCCTTTTGCAACATAGTAGGCAATGGGTACGCAACCCTGGGGCTTGGTTGCGGCTCTAAGCTGATAGTTTCTGCCTGATGCCAGTCACCCAAATTCCGTCTCGCGATCCGCAGTCCCCAGCCTCCGATGCGCCGGAGCAGCGCGGTCTGTTTGACGCGCAGCATTGGGAGACGGCGTACCGGGGGTTCAATCCCGATGACGTTCCGCATCTTCTGATCCAGTTGCAGGACGATCTTTCGCGTTCGCGGAAGCGGGAAGCGCTGTGGCTGTCGGTGATCCTGCACTTGCTGGTGGTGATTCTTTTGTGGAACAGCGAGAAACTGATGGCGCTGTGGCCGCACCGGGGAGTGGATCTGGCGATTCGGGCGGATGCGGACCGGTCGAAGGACGCGACGTTTTTGGCGCTGCCGCCGGATGAACAGAAACTGACGCGGCGTCCGGAGGCGAAGATTCTTTCGGACAAGGACCGGATCGCAACCAGCAAAGCGCCGCAGATCAATCGGGAAGACTTGAAGAAGCTGCTGCAGAGCCCGCATCCGGGAGCAGCGGGGACGAACGTGCAGGCGCCGCCGGCGCAGGGGCAAACGCCGCAGGTGGCGCAGAATCCGGCGCCGCAAGCGCCGCAGGAAAATCCGCAGGGATTTGCGCCGCCGCAACCGAGCGACCAGACGGCGCGATTGCAGACGACGCCGCAGAACCGGCCGATGCCGGATTTCAAGACTCCGATGACGGCGGGGTCGGCGATCGAACAAGCGGAGCGGGCAGCGGCGGCGAACCGCGGGTACTCCGGGAGCGGACAAGCGGGCGACGGCGGGTTGACGCGGGGGCGGAATGGGGCGGCGGCGGGGCTTGCGCCGGCGGAAATTCTTACCGACACGATGGGTGTGGATTTCGGGCCTTACATCACGAGGATATTGCAGGTCATCAAGCAGAACTGGATTATAGGGCTGCCGCCGTCGGCGTATCCGCCGATATGGAAAGCCGGGAAAGATTCGATCGACTTTACGATCCTCAAGAACGGGCAGGTCACGGGGATGGTATGGCACAGCGGCTCGGGCGATGTGGCGCTGGACCGGGCGGCGTGGGGAAGCATCACGGGGTCAAACCCGCTGCCGGCGCTGCCAAAAGAATTTCCTGGGCCGAACCTTGGACTGCGGCTGAATTTTTATTTGAATATGCAAATCAGCGATGTGAAGTAAAACCAGGTCAGAGGTTAGAGGTCAGATTGCAGAGGTAAAAGCTAGGTCAGAAGTTAGAGGTTAGATTGCAGAGGTTAGAACCCTCACGTGGATAGGTTTTTACTTCTGCAATCTGACCTCTCACTTCTGACCTCTCACTTCTGACCTTTCTTACTTCACGTACTTGGGCTCCTCGCCACTCGACCAGGGGTTGTAGGTGGCTACGAAGTGGACGCGCTCGGGGCGGGTGGGGTGGTCGAAGAACCAGATTTTGACGAATTCGCTGGGGTCGGGATCGGATAGATTTTTCTCGCCGCTTTTCTGGAAGTAGTGGGCGGCGACCTGGTTGGGATTGTCGACGATTCCGTGGATGACTTCGAGGCCGTAGCGATCGGCTTCGTGCTCGAAGTGGCGGCTGACTCCGTTGAAAACCGGCGTGGCAAGAAATGCGAGCAGGGTGATCACGAAGAGCAGGACCGGGAGCGAGGCCCAATCCTGCAAGTCGCGAATTCCCCACTGCGCGCCCCATCGCGCGAGCATGCCGTTGGACAAGCGGTAGCCCAGATACAACAAGAACAAAAGAATGGCGGAGATAATGGCCATTTCCTTGGGGATGTGGAGCAGGACGTAGTGGCCCATTTCGTGTCCGAAGACGAAGAGGGTTTCGGGGACGGTGGCTTTGGCGATGGTGTTGTCCCAGACGACGACGCGTTTGGACGCGCCGAAGCCGGTGACATAGGCGTTGAGGCCGGTGGTTTTCGAACTGGCGTTCATGACGAACATGCGGTCGGCGGGGATTTCCATGCCGCCGCGATGGACGACTTTTTGTATCTCCGAGACGAGGACGGGCTGCGCGCCAGCGAGCGGCTTGAAAGTGTAGAAGAGGGGATCGACGACGATGGGCTGGAGGAAGAACATCAGCAACACGATGGGAATGGAAGCGAGCCAGAAGTAGAACCACCAGCGGCGCGGGCTGCGGCGAATGACGCCGTAGAGAATGCCGACGAGCAGGGTGCCGACGATCAGCATGATGGCTTGGCCCAGAATCCAGTCCCGAGTCCACGCTCCCCAGGTTTGGACGGAGAGGCCGTAGGCGCGTTGCAGGGATTCGTCCCAGATGTCGGAGGGGATGCCGAGGACGGCGATGGTGAACAGGATGAGCGGCGCGAAGATGATGCGCTGGACGAAGCGGCTGGACGAGGCGCGTTCGGCGAGGTTGCGGAATGCGGGCGCGACGCGCCAGCGCAGGATGACGAGCAGGATGAGGAATCCGTAGAACGCGCCGATGAAAACGTGGCGATAGTGGGAGTTGGAATAGGCCTTGGCGCGGGCGTATTCGGCGGGAGGGGGCGCGTATTCGACGATGGGAGCACCTGCGGCTACCGGGGTTGTTGCGACGACCGCCGGAGAACTGGAGTCAGAGGCTGGGCTGGATTGCGCGTGCAGAGTTGCGAGGGTTGCAGCAAAGAGCAGAAACAGCGCAAGGACGGCGATTCGATTTGTCATAGCTGGCTCCTCGGGACACTTTGGTTCAGTGTCGGCAGAAAGCTTAGACCACAGGGTACACGGGGGTGCACGGGGGAACCCAGGGACTTAATCGGAGTTCCCCTAGATGCAGGTACGATGGCACGAAACCAATGGTTCCGACCCGATGGAGAACGATTATTGCAGAAATGGGGCTGGCGGTGCGGCTCCACGCTACTTCTTCAGGTCCGCCGTCCAGTTGAGGACCAGGGTTAACGGGGCCGGAGTCTCTTCGGTGGTGACGATGTTTGGAAACTCTGATTCAGTGTCGGCAGAAAGCTTAGACCACAGGGTGCCCTTCGGCTGCGCTCAGGGCAGGCTCCGGGGTGCACGGGGGGAACCAAGACACGAATAGGGTCACCATTACGAAAGAAAGCTCTTCAGGTGCGCGAATGGGCCGAATTCGCTACCATAGAGAGACATTTGCGGTTCGATGTGCATCCAAAATAAGACTATGAGGATTGAACGAATGTTGTCTCGGGTGGTTTTGTCGTCGTTGGTTTTAACGGGGCTGGTGGTGGCTTGTCTGGCGGTGGTTTGTGTGCCGGCTTTGGCGGAGGATACGCCGGAGGCGCTGCGTCCGCCGAAGGGGGCGGCGATGGCGATCGTGGTTTTTGAGGACTTGCAGTGTCCGCGATGCGGCAATGTCGCGCCGCTGCTGGCGGCGGCCTCGCGGACCTATAAGATTCCGCTGGTGCAGCACGATTTTCCGCTGCCGATGCATAACTGGTCGTTCGACGCGGCGGTGATTGCCCGGTACTTCGATACGCATTCGAAGGAGATCGGGGACGAGTTTCGAGCGAATGTGTTTGCGCACCAGATGGAGATCAATCCGCAGAATTTGCGGGGATTTGCCGAGAAGTTTGCCTCGGATCACAAGCTGGGGCTGCCGTTTGTGGTAGATCCGGACAGCAAACTGGCGGGGCTGGTGCGGGCGGATAAGGATGTGGCTGTGAATCTGCACCTGACGCACACGCCGACGATTTATTTGGTCAGCAGCAAAGCGAGCGGCAAGCCTTACGTCGAGGTGACGGACACGAATCAGCTGTATGTGATGATTGACGCGATGAAGAAAGAGTAGGTCAGAGGTCAGAGGTT
>PLUW01000069.1 GCA_003162935.1 Acidobacteriaceae bacterium | reverse complement strand
GCCAGCAAACACCAGGGCGACTTCCGCAAGGTCGTGCAAGGCGTGAACGATTGCCTGGACGCGGTCATCGGTCCGTTGAATGTGGCCGCCCGGTACGTGGACGATATCAGCAAGGGCAACATTCCGGCCCGGATCACCGACAACTACAACGGCGACTTCAACACCCTGAAGAACAACCTGAATACCTGTATTGACGCGGTGGGCGCGCTGGTGGCCGACGCCGTCATGCTGTCCAAAGCGGCGGTGGAGGGCAAACTGGCGACGCGGGCCGACGCCAGCAAGCATCAGGGCGATTTTCGCAAGATCGTGCAGGGCGTCGATGACTGCCTGGACGCGGTCATCAAGCCCGTGCAGGAAGCCGGAGCGGTGCTCAAGAAAATAGCCGACGGAGACTTAACCGCGCGGGTAGCCGGGGAGTACCAGGGCGATCATGCTGAAATCAAGAACAACATCAACGCCATGACGGACGGGCTGCGGGCCAGCATGCAGTCGATTACGCAGAATGCCCAGTCGCTAGCCAGTGCCTCGGAAGAACTGACGGCGACCAGCCAGCAGATGAGCGCGAACGCGGAAGAAACCTCGGCGCAGGCCAGCGTGGTTGCGGCCGGGGCCGAGCAGGTCAACAAGAATCTGCAGACGGTGGCCACCGGCACCGAAGAAATGAGCGCCAGCATCAAGGAAATCGCCAAGAACGCTCATGAATCGGCGAAAGTCGCAACCAGTGCGGTCAAGGTGGCTGAGGATACCAACCAGGTGGTGAGCAAACTGGGCGATTCCTCGACCGAGATCGGACAGGTCATCAAGGTCATCACCTCGATTGCCCAACAGACCAATCTGCTGGCCCTGAATGCCACCATCGAAGCCGCCCGCGCCGGCGAAGCGGGCAAGGGCTTCGCGGTGGTGGCCAACGAGGTCAAGGAACTGGCCAAGCAGACGGCCAAGGCGACCGAGGACATCAGCCGCAAGATCGAGGCCATCCAGGGCGACACCAAAAATGCTGTCGGCGCCATCGGGCAGATCAGCGGAGTCATCAAACAGGTCAACGATATTTCCAATACCATCGCCACCGCCGTCGAAGAACAGAACGCCACGACCAACGAGATGGCACGTAATGTCGGCGAGGCTGCGAAAGGCTCGGGCGAGATCACCAAAAACATCGCGGGCGTGGCCGACGCGGCCAAGAGCACAACCCAGGGCTCGGAGGATTCCCTGAAAGCCGCCCAGGCCCTGTCCAAGATGTCCAGCGATCTACAGAACCTGGTTTCGCAATTCAAGATCGACGATGCCCAGTCCGGGCATTCGGCGAAGCCGCCGGCCTCGAAGGCGATGGGCGCCCGGGCCAGTTCGTAAGCGCTGTGGTCCCTTTCCACCGAACCAGCGGAGGCTGCGCTTGCGTAGCCTCCGCTGCAACAGAACAGTGAATACCCCATGCCGCCTGTTCGGGTACTGATCGTCGACGATTCCGTGGTGGTCCGCAAGCTGTTGTGCGAGGCCCTCGCCTCCAGCCCGGAGGTAGAGGTGGCCGGGATCGCCTCCAGCGGAGCGATCGCTCTGGCCAAAATTCCGCAATTGAATCCGGATGTGATCACGCTGGATATCGAGATGCCCGGTCTGAATGGGATTCAGACCCTGGTCGAGATCCGCAAGCTCTACCCCAGGCTGCCGGTGATCATGTTCAGCACCCTCACCGAACGGGGAGCGGCCATTACGCTGGAGGCGTTGTCGCTGGGCGCCTCCGACTATGCAACCAAGCCGACCAACAGCGAAAGTCTGGCGGGAGCAATGGAGCAGATGCGGCAGGAGTTAGTCGCCAAGATCGTTTCCCTGACCGGCCGGAACAGCCATGCGGCGTCCGCGCCGGCCGTCTTCTCGCCCAAGAGAAAACCGGGCGGCCAACGAATCGACATTCTCGCCATTGGCACATCCACCGGTGGGCCCAACGCGTTAGGGGAAGTGATTCCTCACCTTCCGCGGGATTTCCCCGTGCCCGTGGTGGTCGTGCAACACATGCCACCGATGTTCACCCGGCTATTAGCCGAGCGGCTGAATGGTTGCTCTCCGCTTTCGGTGCGAGAGGGAGAAGTCGGTGCGACGCTCCAGCCCGGACAGGTTTGGATTGCGCGCGGCGACTATCACCTGATCGTCGTGCGGAAGGGAACCGGGGTGGTCTTGAACCTGAATCAGGAGCCCCCGGAGAATTCCTGCCGTCCGGCGGTGGATGTGCTGTTTCGATCCGTGGCCAGGACCTATGGCGCCAATGTGCTGGGAGTGGTGATGACGGGAATGGGTTCGGACGGGACTCGCGGGGCGCTCCAGATCAGGGAAGCCGGCGGCGGGATCGTCGTGCAGGATGAGGCCTCCTCGGTGGTATGGGGAATGCCGGGCGCGGTGGTCGGCGCGGGGGCGGCGGACAAGATCTGCCCCCTGCCGGAGATCGGCCAGGAAATCGTTCGCCGGGTCGCCTCCAGTCGGGCGCTCACTTCGACGGCCGCCGCCACGCTGGGGAAATGACATGGCCGATCTCGCCAGCGCAAAATCCGCAAAATCGAAGACCGAATCCGGCGCCGAGGATCTGCGCGATCCCGCGTACCTGAAGATCCGCGACATGATCTACCAAATCTCGGGCATTTACCAGTCGGAAGAGAAACTGTACTTGCTGGCTTCGCGTTGCGCGCGGCGCATGAGCGCGGTGCATGCAAAGACCCCTGCGGAATACCTGGAGCATCTTACCGTGCGTGGCAACCGGGAAGCCGAGTTGCGGCTGCTGCTGAACGAAATCACCATTGGGGAGACCTACATGTTTCGCAGCCCTCCCCAGTTGGAGGCGCTGCGCAGCGTGATTCTTCCCCAGATTCTGAAAGCCAAGAGCGCCATGGGGTTCAAGCGGCTCCACCTGTGGAGCGCGGGCTGCTCGACCGGGGAAGAGCCCTATACGCTGGCCATGTTTCTGCTGGAAGAAAGCGAAAAAATGCTGGCGGGTTGGACCTTTGACATTCTGGCCACCGACTTGAACGACAACTCTCTCGCGGCCGCCAAGGCTGGGATTTACGGCGAATACGCTCTGCGCAGCACAAGCGAGGCGCTGCGCAGAAAGTACTTCAAGCCCCACGATGAGAAGCGCCTGCAGGCCGGCGAGCAACTGAAGTCGCTCATCCGGTTTGAGCGCGTCAACCTCAATGACGACAGCAAAATGACGTTCCTGAAGGGCATGGACATTATTTTCTGCTGCAACGTGCTCATCTATTTCGATCTGGGATCGAAGCGCAAGGTCATGCAGCACTTCTATTCCAATCTGCTGCCTGGTGGCTATATGTTCATGGGCCACGCCGAGTCGCTGTATCAGGTGGACGACCGATTTCACCTGGTGCACTTCCCGGGGGCCATCGGGTACTGGAAACCGCCGGTTGGGTACACCGGAGGAGGCAAACCATGAAGGCGCAGCGACTCGAGGAAATCCGGCCACGAATCCAGGCCCTGGAAGCGATGCCGGCGGTTCCGGCGATCGTCCTTCCGCTGACGGCCATGCTCCATTCACCGGACCAGGTCGATGTCGAGAAAGTAATCGATCTCGTGTCGTATGACGGGACGATTGCAGCCCACTGTCTGCGGATGGCAAACTCGCCCCTGTTCGGACGACGCAACACGGAAACGGTGCGCAGCGCGGTCTTCGCCCTGGGGCTCAAGCGAATCGAGGCCATCCTGCTGGGTTGTTGCCTGAACCGGATTGTGCCGCCCGACAAGTGGGCTCTGGACGCGGTGACTTTCTGGCGTCACTCCCTGGGCTGTGCGCTGGTGAGCCGCAAGATGGCAAAATTGATCGGCTATCCCGACCCCGAGAAGGCCTACCTCGCCGGCCTGCTGCACGACCTGGGCATCCTGGTCAACATCATCGCGTGTAGCGAGGATTATCCACGGTGCATCCAAGCCGCCCGCGAAGCTCATGTGGCGCTGCATCGCGGCGAAGAAGAGCATCTCGGATTCACCCATTGTCAAAGCGGCAAGATCTTGGCCGAACAGTGGCATTTCTCCTCCGACGTGATCGAAGTGATCGAGTTTCACCACGATGTAGCGGCGGTGCCAACCTGCGGGCCACTGGTGTCGCTGGTCCATCTCAGCGACTTGTTGTGCCGGTTGCGCGACTTGGGATACGGATACTACGAAGCCATGGGCATGGATCTTGCGGGAGACGCCGCGTGGGCAACGCTGGTTGGGCACTATCCGGCGCTGGCAACCATGGACCTGGCTCGCTTTACGATGGACATCGATGGAGCGATGGAGGAGATCGTCGCCGTGGTGGATGCGGTGTTCAAGCCGTAGGAATCCGATGGTCGTGCGAGCGGGAGTGGGAACAACAGCAGAGCAGCTGACCGATGCCACCTTCCGCAGGCAAAGCGGCGCGTGCGAGTCAATGTCAGCGCCGGATCTGGAGCGAAATGGCGATCGGCATGCCTTCAAACAGCAGCCGCACCTCCAGGCCCGGAGAATCTGCCTGCGAGTGCAGGCTATAGTCGGTGCCGGTAATCACCGTCGGTACGGAGAGCATGCAGCCCTCGCTCAGACCGGAGATCTTGTTCTTGAAGTTGCCGGCGATCATATTACAGACTTCGCCGAGCGCATCCGATATCTCGGGACCCACCTTCTCCGCTTCCACGCCCAGCATCTTGGAAGCCATGAGAGCCGCTGACTTCCCATCGCAACGGAGGCTTAGCACGCCGCATAACTTTCCGGCCAGTCCGACCATCGAAGTCACGTCCAGGGATGCCTCCTCCGGCGTTGTCGACGGGACCAGTTGACACCCCAGCATGAGTTCGAAGACTTCCCGCGCGGCCAGTTCCAGCAATGGAGTCCAGGCTTCGTGTTGGCCGTTGGCGGCCAGCGCTTCGTTCACGGACGACCTCATGATTTCCCTCCCAGAATGGGGACCACGTGCTCCTTGACCTGGTCCGGGGTGAAGGGCTTGCGGATGTAGCCGCGCGCCCCGCAGGACAGGGCCTGAACCACGTGTGCCTCACTGCCTTCGGTGGTAATCATGACTACGGGGACGCCTTTTGCGTTCTCGACCGAGGACAGTTGTTTGATGAACTCCAACCCGTCCATCACGGGCATGTTGATATCGCAAAGAATCAGCTCGACCCGGTTCTCCTTGAGGACGCAAAGCGCTTCGGCGCCGTTTCCGGCCTCCAGTACCTGTGTCAGCTCGATGCCGGCCTGACGCAAAGAGCGCTCCACGATCTTTCGCATGACCGAGGAATCGTCGACGATGAGGGCATGTATGCCGTTCATGAGGCGGTTTCCATTCTTGGCAGGCAAAGTGTCGGTGCTCTGTTCTGCACGCCTGCCTTATACGCCTGCCTTGTAATAGATCGGCACAGAGGACCGAGACTTTAAAATCTCCCGCCGCGCCGGCGCTGAGGTGAGCGAAGGCGAATGGTTAGACCTGGCTTATGATTCACTTCGGGAGAGCGGCGCCTTCTGCAATGCAGATCAGTTTGCGCGATTTGGGGAGATGAAGAGAGTCCGCGGGTGGCGTTGAACGATGTTGTAATACATGAGTAGTCAGCGTTAGTCTACTCAATCGAAAGCACCAAGAATGGTGCGGAAGGGGGGATTTGAACCCCCACGCCTTTCGGCGCCACCCCCTCAAGATGGTGTGTCTGCCAATTCCACCACTTCCGCTTTCAACATCCCTGCATTGCAGACCGTTTGAGGGTAAATCCGGTCTGGATGGCTAGCCCGCCGCACTCGCGTCGCGCTTCCTAAATCTTTATACACGGTCAAACGAGGCGGTTCAAGTTTGCGGTTACGGCTCTTCGCATAGCACAATACGCCGGATCAGTCTCTGAACCTGGCGTGAACAAACCAAGGCTAAGCCGCTTTCAGCTGTGGCCTTGCCATCCTCAGCAGTGCCTCCCTTAGCCGCTCATGCCTCTGCGTAAGATGCAGATAGAGCATTTCATCCGGCTTCGTTTTGGCCCGGATGATTCGGATGAGGTCCTCTTTTTCGTCTCGTGTCCACGTCCGCAATCCTCGCACACCGGTCAGGACAAACGCGAAATTCTCGAAGGCTGCTTTCTCGCGCGGTTTCCATGAAGACGTACTCGCTCCTAGCGTTTGCTCCAGTTCCTGCCTGGAGTGATCACGCATGCGGCCAGCATCTCCGCCAAACTCTCGCGCCATCCGGCGATTCACACCCAAGCCAATGTTGCGCGTACTGAAACTGTCCCACGCCCCTAATTCGCTGCCCGGCGTCTCGTAGAGGACGTGCCCCGCCGCCAGCCGTCGCAAAGTACGCGCCGGAGTCCGATACTTCGGATCGGCGGCGATTCTGCTTTCTTCGCGTTCCGCCAGTTCTTGCAGATCGGCTCGTCCCGGCCGAAATCCAAGCTTCCGATAAAACCAGAACGCTCCCGACTCGATCGCTTCGTCATTGTCGTGGCCGAGTTGATACGGATAGACCGAGACGCAAGTCGTTCCCATCAGGTGGCACAGGCAGCGCAGCACTTGCGCGTAAATCCATCCCGCTTCGCCGCCGCGGAAGGTATAGAAAGTATTGAAGCCGACCTCCATCCACTCGCAGAGTCCGATGGCTTCGATGTAGTTGATGGGCACGCCGTTTTTCAGCGTCAATCCCGCGACGTAGGCGCGCAGGGGCAAGCGGCATTCTGGTGGCAGATTCCAGAGATAGATCGAAACACCGCGGCCCACATCGCTCCGCACTACCGAGGCCGGATCGCCCAACGTCGTACCGTATAACTCGCGGTAACGAACCAGCATAACCTCGCGGATCAGTTCCATCACCTGCTCGCCCTGCCCGCGCGAAAGCTTCGTCAGTTTCGGCGGACGCCGCGCCAACTCGCCAGCCAGTGACACCTGGCTGCGGCTGATCAATCCTGTGCCGTCGGGTTCGCTGTGGTAATAAACACTCCGAACCGGCTTCCAGTTTCGCGTTCGCGTTAGGGAGGAGTTCCCGAGATTCCAGCGCAAGGGCGCTCGCAACGATTCGTAAAGTTCCGCTTTCTGTAGCGGCGGAATCGGTAGATCGGAGAAGCGCTGAATCAACCATGCCGGATCGGCGCCAATCCTGCCCGAAGCCGCTTCCAGCCATTTCCGCCACGGCGTGTCGGCCTCGACGTACGAGTCGTCTTCGAGCAGCGGCATGAAGCGCGGACCGGTGCTGCCCAACTCCCGCCCTGGTTCGTAGTTGTCCCAGGCGATCTCGATTTCGCCCGGCATACGCTTGACGAGCCAGCGCGCGACGTCGAAGCTGAGCGTGTCTTCCATCTGCGTGCCCGCAATGCCAGATGTGTCGAAATCGTCGAAGGCGTCCATGTCGGCGCCAGCCTTGCGCAAGGTTTCCGCTTTCTTATGAAAGCCATTCAGAACCCGCTCCGCAGCACGAACCACGGCCGGACCTTGCGGAAAAGCACGCAGGAAGAGCAGGGTCTCNNAGTTGGGTGAGTTGGCGATCGAGAGCGTTGGCAGCCATGGCAGATTCCCCCAAGGGTACCTCATTGCGCGTCGCCGCGTTGTCGCGCAGATGACGGGAAACTGCTGTTCCTCCCGCAGTTCGAACGACGGATTGGTTCACGCCCGTGCTATAATTTCTATTCGCCTGAACGTTTTACGTCGAGGCTGATCCTGTGATTTCCTCCGCGGGCGGATCCATAATTCCGAGAATCAGCGCCATTTTCGTTCTCGTTTTATAGAAAACTAGAGACGAGGTACCGCTATGTCCGGCCATTCGAAATGGGCAACAATCAAGCACAAGAAGGGTGCGCTTGACGCCAAGCGCGGCAAGATCTTCACCCGTCTCATTAAGGAAATTTCCATGGCGGCCAAGTCGGGCGGCGACCCCGACATGAATCCGCGCCTGCGCACGGCAATCCTGGCGGCGAAGTCCGAGAACATGCCGGCCGACAACATCAAGCGCGCTATCCAGCGCGGCACCGGCGAACTGCCGGGCCTGACCTATGAAGAGTTTGTGCTCGAGGGCTACGGGCCCGGCGGCGTGGCATTGCTCGCCGAAATCTCGACCGACAATCGCAATCGCACGGTGAGTGAAATCCGCCACGTGTTCGGCAAGAACAATGGCAACATGGCCGCAGCCGGCGCCGTCGCGTACATGTTCCACAAGAAAGGCGATATCATCATTGCGAAGTCCGCCGCCAAGGAAGACGATCTGATGAACATCATCCTCGAAGTGGGCGGCGAAGATTTGAAGGACGATGGCGAGAATTGGGAAATCCTCACCGAAACTTCCACCTACGAAGCCGTGCTCGATGCGGTGAAGAAGGCTGGCATTACTCCCATTTCTTCGAGTGTGAGCATGGTTCCCGATACCTACATCAAATTGGAAGGGCAGCAAGCGGCGCAGATGATCCGCCTGATGGAAGCGCTCGAAGACAGCGAGGATGTGCAGAACGTGCACGCCAACTTCGATATCGACCAGAAAACTCTGGAAGAAGTCGCGGGTTGAACGGATTGCGCCCTAACGGGTTTACGCCGGTCTCCCTTTTATTTTCGATCACCCGATGCCACCATCCCACTTTTCAACACCAATGAGGAAAAGTTTGTGGAAAAGCAGAATCCTATTCCCCTAACCTGCTGCTAACGAATACCTTCAGCACTTTGCACTGGATCGGGTGCGCGCTGTACGAATCCAGCAGAGAATTAGACCTCCGTGAAGACGCGTCTAGACAAGTTGCTCGTCGATCGAGGTTTGGCGCCGTCCCGCGAGCGCGCGCAAGCGCTCATCCTCGCCGGAAAAGTCCTCGTCAACGAGCAGAAAATTGAAAAGGCAGGCGCATCGATTGATTCCGGTTCGACTCTGCGCTTGCTCGGCGACGATCTCCGCTATGTCGGCCGTGGCGGCCTTAAGTTAGAGAAGGCTCTCGAGCACTGGCACATCGATCTCCACGATAAAGTCTGTCTCGACATCGGCGCATCCACCGGAGGCTTCAGCGATTGCATGCTGCAACACGGCGCCGCCAAAGTGATTGCCGTCGATACCGGATACGGGCAGATGGATTTCGGCTTGCGCAACCATCCTCACCTGCGTCTTCTGGAAAAAACGAATGCTCGCTATCTCGTTCCCTCCGACATTGGCGAGCCGATCGGCTTCATCGCCATGGATGTCTCCTTCATCTCCGCCACGCTGGTGCTGCCCGCGGTGCTTCGCGCCGTGGCGTCTTACGCCAAGTCCATGCGCGAGGTCCTTTGCCAGATTGTCGTCCTCGTAAAACCGCAGTTCGAAGCGGGCAGGGAACTGGTGGGCAAAGGCGGAATCGTGCGCGACGAATCGGCCCAGCTAGGGGCAGTAGCCAGAGTCGAGGCATCGCTCTTGGAACTCGGATGCAAGCGCGCCGAATGGATCGAGTCTCCAATCCTCGGTGGCGAAGGCAATCGCGAATTTCTGCTGCACGCGGAGTTTCCCCCGCCGGCCATCGGCTGATTCTGTACAATCGCTGATTCGGTACAATCAGAAGTCCGATGCCAGAACAAACGCCTGCAGACATGCCCACCGCCCCTCAAAGTTCGACCCGCCAG
>PLUW01000090.1 GCA_003162935.1 Acidobacteriaceae bacterium | reverse complement strand
GCGGGAACAACCTGGCGGTTGCATCGGGAGCAACATCGTTCGCGTTCAGTACACCGATCCCAAGTGGCGGCACATACAACGTCACGGTTCTGACGCAGCCTTCCAGTCCGGCCGAAACCTGCGCCGTGACCAACGGCAGCGGAACGGCCAACGCGAATGTCACGAACATCCAAGTTGCCTGCAACGCAACTACGTACACGATCGGCGGGACGATCTCGGGTCTTTCCGGTTCGGGTTTGGTGCTGCAAGACAATAGCAGCAACAACGTGGCGGTCGCTTCCGCCGCCACAGCTTTTACGTTCAGCACACCGATCCCGAGTGGCGGCACATATAGCGTCACGGTTCTGACGCAGCCGTCCAGTCCGGCCGAAACCTGCGCGGTGACCAACGGCAGCGGAACGGCGACTGCGAATGTCACGAACGTCCAGGTTGCCTGCACCACAACCACCGCGGGCGCCACGGTTAGCCCGTCCTCGGCGCATCAGGGTTCGTCAGAGACGATCGTCATCACCGGAACAAGCACAAACTTTGGTCCGAGTACCACGATCAATTTCGGCGCGGACATCACCATCGGCACGCTAAGCCTCAATGGGACGACGAGTGCCTCCGTGCCCATCACGATCGATAACGTAGCGGCCATCGGACAACGCAATGTAACCATCACGACCGGGTCGCAGGTAGTGACGGCTGCATTTTCCGTGCTAGCCGGCGTGCCGGCTTTAACGTTGATCAATCCCAACACGATTCAGCCGACGCAGACAGAAAGCGTCACCATAACCGGAGCATTCACCAACTGGGCCAGCGGGACGACGAAGGCCAATTTTGGCCCTGGCATCGCGGTCGGTGGGGCCGCAGCTGGCGCGTTCGGCCCAGTGACGGTCAACAGCGCGACCAGTTTGACGGCGAATCTGGTTACTTCCGGAGCGTCGAGTGGATTCCGCCCGGTGCAGATCCAAAGTGGCTCGCAAACCCTCACCGTGAACAACGGAATTTCGGTTGAGACTTGCAGCGGCACGGCGCCCAGCGTCGTTTCCATCAGCCCGATCAATGCAGCCACCGGTGTGCCGCTGAATACCCAAGTTCAGGTGCAATTCAGCGCGCCCATGAATCGCAGCACGTTCTCGCTCGGAAACAGCGGCACCGCCACGATCTTCTTCTATGACCTCGTCACCAACCAGGAAGTTCCGGGCACGATCCTGGTCGATGCCTCGGGCACCATCGCCACCATCACGCCCAGCGAAGCGCTGCCAGGGGGCCGCCAGTTCGTGGTGTCCTTGAGCGACGCGAGTTCCATTCAGGATACCTGTGGGGATAAGCTCCCTAGCCAACAGTTCTCCTTTACCACAGCGTTTGGCGATGACTTAAACGGACCGACTCTTACCGGTACCAGTCCCGAGAGTGGAGATACCAACATCCCGCTGAATGCGCAGGTGGTTCTGCAATTCAACGATCAACTGGATCCCATCACAGTGCAAACGGCTTTCTCCATGACGACCGGTGGCACTGCCGTGCCCGGCGCCTTTACTTACTCCACAAACGATGAGACGGTCACCTTCACGCCCTCCACTCCATTGACGGCCAGCACCGTCTACACCGTGAACTATACCGCCCAAATTACCGATACCGTTGGCAACGCGCTGACCAACCCGGGCAACTTCAGCTTCACGACTGGGACCAGCACCCGCACGATCGGTCCCTCCGTGACGCTGGTGGACCCGCCGAACGGAACATTCAACGTCGGTCTCAATATCAAGCCCCACGTCTCGTTCAGTGAACCGGTTAACGAGTTGACCATTCCCGCTGCCCTGAGCCTTTCTTACGAGAATGGCGGCCCCAGCGTTCCCGCCACGGTTACGGTTGCGGCAAACCGCTTGAGCGCAACGATCGCTCCGAGCGCGCCACTTCTCCCGAATACCGAATACGAGGTGAGCATCTGCGGGTACGCCGACATCGCCGGCAACAGCGGTTACTGTATGGCGGGCTCCACGTTCGTCACGGGCGCCAGTGCCGATACCTCCAATGTAACCGTTGCCACGATCGTCCCCTCGAACGCCCAAACGGGCGTGCCGTTAAACGCTCAGATTGTCGCGGTGATGAGTAACGCCATCGATCCGGCGTCGATCACGAACAGCGCAATCGCGGTCACGCCTTCGAGCGGCAGTTCGATTCCCGGAACCGTCACTCTCGCCAGCGACGGCGTTACCCTCACATTCGTTCCCAGTACGACGCTGACGGCCTCGAAGGTGTATACGATTTCGGTGGGCGGTTTCGCCGACATCGAGGGCAATTCCGTCGCGCCCTTTACCAGCACGTTCACCTCGGCCACCAGTTCTTATGGAGCCAATTCGTTCAAGCTGTCTTCGACAACTCCGGCGAACAAAACCACCGGCGTATCGGTGACGAGCCCGGTGACGTTCACCATGACCAGCCTGATCGATGCTGCATCGGTGAACACCCAGACCGTCGAGGTCGAGGTTTGCTTCGACGGTACCTCGTGCTCCGAATCGGAATACGTGGCGGGGAGCTTCAGCATCAATGGCGCGACGGTCACGTTTACGCCGCTGACTCAATACCCGGCCAATACCGTGATCGGCATGTACTTGCAAGGACTGATGGACGAGGCCGGGAATGCGGTGTATTCACCAAAATTCGGCACGTTTACGACTGCAAGCACCGTGGATCAAACCCCGCCCACTGTGAGCATTACTCCCACGAACGGCGCAACCAACGCGGGACTGAATACGCAGATCGTCCTGACCTTCTCGAAATCCATGAATCCCTCTACCATCACTTCCACTTCGCTGGCGGTGTTCAGTGGCAGTACCCCGGTCGACGTCGTTGATGGTATGTCCATTTCCGAGGACAGCCGCACGATCACTCTCAACCCAGGCGGAAACGCCTGGACGCCGGGCGCGGTCATCACCATCGAATTGACCAGCGCAATTCAGGATCTATCCGGTAATCCTCTGGCCAATACAACCAGCCACTTCTCCTTAACGGCGGCGACGGGGAACTCCGCTCCGACCGTGGTCGCGATGCGTCCGGGCAACGGCGCAACCAATGTCCCGGCAAATACGGCAGTCACCCTCTTCACCAGTGCCGCCATGAATCCCTCCACTATCACCGGAGCACTCTACGTCACTGACAATGGAGTGCCGGTGCTGGGAACCGTGCAGCTGTTCAGCAACGCCCAAGCGATTGAATTCACGCCCGCCAACTCGTTCAACCCCGGCGACCTGATTCAGGTCTTCCTCAGTTCGACTGCGCAGGGTGCGAATGGCGTCGCTCTCGGCAGCTTCAGCGGACAGTTTACGGTGACGGGATCTCCGGCAAATACCGCAGCAGGCGCTCAGGCGGTTAACCCATTTCCGAACGCCACGAACGTACCGTTGAATGTCCCGATCCAGGTGGAGTTCAATCAACCGCTGCAAGCGAGCACCGTCAGTTGCAACGGGAGTTCAGGCTCGGTGACGCTCTACCAGTCCAGCACGGCCACCTATTTGACTCCGACTTGCACGGTGATTGGCGGCGGCCAGGTCATCAACATCGCCCCCACTGGGAATCTGGTGTCGGGATCGCAGTATCAGATAAAAGTCTCCAGCTCGGTCACGGATACCGGCGGCGTACCGGTGCAGGCGTTCACGTCAAGTTTCACCGCCGGCACGGCCGTTGACAACGCTGCGCCCATCATCGTTTCGGAAGCCCCCATCAACAATGCCACCAACGTCGGCACGAACGCATTCGTAAGTGTGAACTTCAGCAAGGCAGTCAATCCGATCTCGGTCTCTGGCAGCACGATCCAGTTGACTGGCGGCTCGGTTACAGAAGTGCCCTCGAGCATTACCTTCACGCCCGACTACACCCGTGTCACCATTGTTCCGCAGGCTCCTTTGCCGCCCAGCACAGGGATGACGCTGGCTGTGAAAGGCGTGACGAGCCAAGCCGGCAACAGCGTCGCCGCCACGACAACGACTTTCACAACCGCCGCGCAGCCGGACTTCACCGCGCCCTATGTGATCAACAGCAGTGTGCAGAACGGTCAGGCCAACGTTCCGGTGAACTCCGCGTTCAGCCTGCAGTTCAGCAAGCCCATGGACATCGGCAGCTTCCGGTCGTCGAACGTCTATGTGTCGGGAGGAGTCGCCAATTCGATCCTCGCAAGCACGATTTCCTGGAGCGCCGACCAGACCACAATCTTCCTCGTGCCCAGCAGCGCGCTGAACGTCGGCGACAATTATTCCCTCTGTAGCGCCTCCATGACGGATCTCGATGGTAATCCGCAGCAGAACTTCTGCGCCACCTTCACTGCCGCATTCACCGCCAACACCAACCCTCCCACGGTTGTAAACACGAGTCCCGAGAGCGGACTGGCCCAGGTTCCAACGAATTCTCCGGTGCAGGTGCTGTTCAGCGAACCGATCCAGCCGACCAGCGCCGCGCAAATCACAATCACAACGGCGGGCAACGCGGTCGCCGTCGCATCGTCGTTCAGCGACGCGAGCCAGTTGCTGACCCTAACGCCAATGCTGCCCCTGCTGCCCGACACTTCATACACAATTACGATCACTGGCGTCAAAGATACCGCCGGCAACCAGATGACAGGAACGGTCGCGAACACCTTTACCACCGGACCTACCTTCGATCTGAACGCGCCATCGGTGGTCTTGTCCGATCCACCACCAAATACAATTGGAGTGGGCACAAACGTAGCGCCGCGGGTGGAGTTCTCGAAGCGCCTCAACCCGCTCAGCGTCGTAAGCAGCTCGAACGAGTCATACAACCAAGGCTCAGTCCAGCTGCTAAACAGCGCCACCGGCGCGTTCGTGCCAGTTACAGTCAGCCTGTCGTCAAATCGGACCGCGGCGACTCTTACGCCGGCTTCCACTCTCACGCCAAACACGCAATATGAGCTTTATATTGGAGGCTCTTCCAACTATTTCGATGTGGCCGGTAACGCGGGCGTCCCATATACCAGTTACTTCACGACGGGTTCGGGCGCAGATACGACAGCAGCGAAGGTGAGCACGATCAGTCCCGTCAATAATCAAACCGGCGCGCCACTGAACGCGCAGATTGTGGCCGTGATGAGCGACGCCATCGATCCCACCACCGTGACCAACAACTCCATTACCGTCACGCCTTCCGGTGGCAGCGCGATTGCCGGAACGGTCACACTCGCCGGTGACGGTGTCACCCTCACCTTCGTCCCTAGCGCAAACCTTGCCAAAGCCACGCTCTATAACGTATCGGTCGGCGGATTCAACGACGTGCAGAGTAATCCAGTCGCCGTGTCCGCCAGTTCGTTTACAACCGGCTCCGCTTCCTATGGCGGTTCGTCGTTCACTCTGGTCTCCACCAACCCGGCGAGCGGGGCCAGCAGCATATCGGTGACCAGCCCGGTTACATTCACCATGAGTAACTTGATTGATCCTGCATCGGTCAACACCCAGAACGTCGAAGTCTGCATGGGTGCTTGCGGCAACACGTATGTCGCGGGAAGGTACAGTGTGGCTGGAGCCACAATCACCTTTACGCCGCTAACGCCGTATCCGGCCAATGCCACGATCGGCATGTTTGTGGATGGCTTGATGGACGAGGCGGGCAATATCGCCAGTGGTCTCAACGGGGGATCTTTTGCAACTGCAACCACCGTCGACTCGACTCCACCCACCGTGACCATAACCCCCTCCAACGGCACGACGAACCTCGGGCTCAACACGCAGGTTGTACTGACTTTCTCGAAATCCATTAACCCAACGACCATCAGCAGCAGCTCGGTCAATCTGTTCAATGGAGATGTCCCGATCAATCCGGCAATCTCCATCTCGCAGGACAATCGCACGGTTGTCGTCAATTCCAGCGGCGCAAACCTGCCCGCCGGAGCCACCATTACGGCGACGGCAAGCCACCTGATTACCGATCTCTCGGGCAATGCCCTGGCCGATACCACCAGCCAGTTCACCACCATGGCGGTTATGACGACTGCGCCCAGCGTCCTCAGTTCGCGTCCAGCCAATGGCGCGACCAATGTTCCCGCCACGACTGTCATCACGCTATTCACGAGCACTCCCATGAATGCGGGAACGATTCCAGGCTCTCTCTATGTCTCGCAGAACGGCGTGCTGGTTTCGGGCACGACCGCAGTCGGCAGCAATGGACAGAGCATCGAATTCACGCCCAGTTCCGCTTTCACTGCCGGCGTTCCGATTCAAGTCTTCTTAAATTCGACGGCACAAGACGTTTACGGAAACAATTTCTCCAACTTTGCGGAAACCTTCACGATTGCGGGCGCACTGGCCAGCACCGCGCCGGTCGCGCAGGTGGTCAACCCATTCCCCAATGCCACGAATGTGCCGTTGAACACCGTGATCCAGGTGGAGTTCAATCAACCGCTGCAAACCGGCACTGTCACGTGCAACGGGAGTTCTGGCTCGGTGACTCTCTATCAGGGGAGCACCGCAACCTACCTGACCCCGACTTGCACCGTGATCGGCGGCGGCCAGATCATCAACATCGCGCCAACCAGCGGTCTCGTTTCCGGTTCGACATACAAAGTTTCCGTGAACGGCAACGTGACCAACACTTCCGCCGTTCCTGTGCAACCTTTCACCTACAGTTTCACCGCCGGCACCGCGGTCGACAACGCAGCGCCCACCATCGTCTCCCTCGCGCCGCCAAATTCGTCCATCAACATCGGAACCAACGCCGCCATCAGCTTCAACTTCAACAAGGCCATCAACCCCGTCTCGGTAACGGGCAGCTCGATTCAGGTGAGCGGCGGCTCCATTACGGAAACACCGTCGAGCATCAGCTTTACGCCGGACTTTACTCGGACAACGATAGTTCCCCAGGCTCCGCTTCCATCCAGTACCCAGATGGCGATTGCCATCAATGGCGTCACCAGCGAAGCGGGCGTGGCTGTCGTCAGTCAGACGACTCATTTCACAACCACGGCAGGGCCAGACGTCACGAACCCCTACGTAGTGAATGCCAGCGTAGCCGCCAACCAGTACGTCGGCACCAATGCCGCCTTCGCCATGCAATTCAATGAAGCGATGGATCCCGGTAGCTTGAACCCGGCCGGCGCTCACGATGTCTTCCTTTACGACTCGACCAGCGCAACCTATGTTGCGACGGCCATCACCTTCAGCGCCGACCTCACCACCGTCATGCTGAAGCCAACCGCTAATCTGACCGCCAATCATTCGTTGCAAATGTGCAGTAACTCCATGACCGATCTTTCCGGCAACCCGCAGCAGAGTTTCTGCGTGAATTTCTACGCCGGTAGCAGCACCGTTACGACGGGTCCAGTCGTGCTGCAAGTGAGCCCGCCCGCTGGATTCACGGGTGTCGGCACCAACTCGTGGATACAGATCCTGTGGAACGAACCGATCGACGCCGCGTCGATCGGAGGCGTTACGCTCAAGAGCGGCAGTTCGCTGATTCCGGCCGTCGCCACCATGTTCGACGGCGACCAGGGGATCCAACTGCTACCCTTGTTACCGTTAACCCCGAATACGCTTTACACCGTCAACGTGGCCGGAGTCCTCGATATCACCGGCAATGCCCAGGCCAGCTTCCCGTCCCAGTCGTTTACCACCGGCACCGGAGCCGATCTCGTTCAACCCACCGCCGTGTCGATGAACCCGCCGAACGGCGCGGCGAGTGTAGCCACCAACACGGCTGTGCAAGTCGTCTTCAGCAAAGCCATGGATCCCGCGTCGTTCGACCCGGCCAACAGCTTCAAGCTGATCGATTCCTCGCTCAATGTAGTCCCGGCCACCATCACCTTCTCGCCGGACTACACAACCGCCACGCTGCAACCTACGTCGAACCTCGCCAGCGGGGCAAACTACGATCTGTTCAT
Source organism: Acidobacteriaceae bacterium (assembly GCA_003162935.1). Classification (GTDB taxonomy): domain Bacteria; phylum Acidobacteriota; class Terriglobia; order Terriglobales; family Acidobacteriaceae; genus Acidiflorens. Next base: position 40,066 of record PLUW01000090.1, on the reverse strand, counting down.
TTCATATTTCGCTACCGTCTACGATTTGGCGGGGAACCGTTTCGCGCCTACGATTGTTTTCTTCACGACTCAATGATTCAAACTGCTTGGCAATTCAGATCAAATGACGATGGAACCGATCGCGGCGGAAGGCGCGGTGACTATTTATGGGTTCTATACCTCTTCCGTTGTGCGGGGCTGGTGGAGTCCCGGAGCACCAGCGTGGTGCTGATCCGAATCTCTTGTCCCATGGCAGCCAACCCTTCTGCCGCGCGGTAGAGCGCGTCGAAGGCTTTTCTGCCTAGCTCTTCGCGTGACAAACGAATGGTGCTCAGCGGAGGATGAGTGTACTGGCTTAGTTCGATATCGTCGAAGCCAACGACGGAAATGTCTCGCGGAACATCGAGACCCGCAGCCGCAATCGCACGCAGCGCGCCGATCGCCGTGAGATCGTTCGAGGTCATGACCGCGGTGGGGGGATTTGGTTGCGCCAGCATCCCGCGCATCGCAAAGTCTCCTCCATCGACGCGGTGGTTGCCTTCTGCCTCGATCTGCCGGTAGCGCGGAGCGCCGAATTTCTTGAGACAGCCCAGAAACGCGGAACGGCGCGTTCGAGCCGACTTCAGCATCAGTGGACCGCTGATAAAACCAATCCGTTCATGACCGAGGGAAACTAGATGGCGAATCGCTTCTCCGATGCCTTTCGCGTAATCCACCACGACTCGGCTCACGAGCGGTTTCACGTCGGCTAAATCCAGGAACACCATCGGAAACCGCCGCCGGTAAAGCTCCGTCAGAAGATGGGGATCGACTTCCGAGGTCATGATCGCAACTCCGTCCACTTTGCGCTCGATCATTTTTCTGACACAGATCGCCATGCGATCCGATTTGTAGTCGGTGTTCGCCACCAGCACTTCGTAACCGTGCTGGATCGCCGCATCATCGAAACTCTTTACGAGCTCCGGAAAGAACGGATTGGAGATGTCGGAGATGATCAGCCCGAACATCCTGGTTTTTCCTGAAACCAATGCGCGGGCCTGGCTGTTCGGGTAATAGTTGAGCTCGCGAATTACTTTCAGGACTTTGGCAGCAGTCTTGGCGTCGACCGACTCTGGCCGGTTGATGGTCCGCGAAATCGTTGCGACAGAAACTCTCGCCCGGGCTGCCACTTGCTTGATGTTCATAGGAATACTCTTGCTAGCGCGACTGCAAGTAATGGACCTCGCTCAGACCTCGCAGGCACTCCGCAGCGCTTTCTGGAGTAATGTCCCGCTGCGGCATCGCGAGCATTTCGTACCCGACCATGAACTTCTGCACCGTCGCCGAGCGCAGCAACGGCGGGTGGTAGTGGGCGTGGAAGTGCCACTCCGGATGCGATTGTCCATCGGTGGGGTGCTGATGAAAGCCCATGGAATAAGGGAACGGTGTTTCAAAAAGATTGTCGTACCGGGTGGTGAGTCGTTTCAGAATGTCGGCCAGGAGGTCGCATTCCTGGGCGGTCAGTTGATCCATGGCCCCGAAGTGCCGGCGGCTGAGAACGAGCGTTTCAAAAGGCCACATCGCCCAGTACGGAACCACGGCCACAAAGCCTTCGTTCTCGCAAATGATGCGCTCTCCCATCTGGAGTTCAAGCTGTAAGTAGTCGCACAACAGGCATGATCCGACCCGCTCGCGATATTCCAGCTGGGAATTCTGTTCGGTACGGACTTCATCGGGCACCGTGGCATTGGCCCAAACCTGACAGTGAGGGTGCGGATTGCTTGCGCCCATGATTGCGCCGCGGTTTTCAAAAACAAGCACGTAATTCACAAAAGACATCGAGCCTAATGTCCGAAACTGCTCCACCCAGAGGTCAACGACGAGGCGCAGTTCGGCGGGAGTCAAGCGGGGAACTGTGAGGTCGTGCCGTGGCGAAAAGCAGAGGACGCGGCACAAGCCTTGTTCCGACCGCGCCACAATCAAGCCGGATTCGTCGATTTCGCGCGGCGGAGTGTCCGGCAACAAGGCGGGATAATCATTGTCAAAAACGAACGTGGACAGATATTGAGGATTGCGCGCATTTCCGGCCCTAACATTTCCCGGGCACAAATAACAGGATGGATCATAAGCCAGCGTAGTCTCGGTGGGCCGTTCTGCCACTTTTCCAAGCCATGGACGCTGGGTGCGCTGCGGGGAGACAAGAATCCACCGGCCGGTCAAAGGGTTGAGGCGGCGGTGTGGAAACCCGGCGAGTTCCCTGGTGCGCGTTATGAGTGAAGTCCGCATGATTTTCCCTTAAGAAACCGGGCCCACTCCTTCGGCGATCTCGCAGATATAAACGTCGGGGTGACGGCCGGTGGCGCCGTAGTAGGCTTCGCCGACCTGGTGGGCGAAGTCGGCTGCGGTTTCAGCGCGAACGAGATTAACCGTGCATCCGCCGAAGCCGCCACCCGTCATCCGGGCACCGTATACACCTCGGGTTCGATTCGCGATCTCGACCATCAGATCCAGCTCCCGGCAGCTCACCTCGTAGTTGTCCTTCAAGCTAAGATGCGATTGCGCCATCAATTCTCCGAACCCGGTAAGATTGCCAGCTTTCAACGCCGATTCCGCTCCTAACACGCGGTCGTTCTCCTCGACGACATGGCAGGCCCGCTTGTAGAGCGTGGCCGTAAGCAAGGAGCGCTGGTCTTCCAGATCGCGCTTGCTCACATCGCGCAGCGACCGGACGCAAGGAAGTTTCGTCGCCAGCAGTCGCACAGCCTCTTCGCACTCAGCCCGCCTCAGGTTGTACTGGGAGCTGGCCAGTTCGTGTTTCACCATCGTGTTGCAGATGACGAGCCGGGCCTGCGGGGGCACTCGCAGAAGGCGGAAATCCAAAGATCGGCAGTCCAACAGCAACGCGTGACCGCCTTTACCGTGACAGGCGATGAACGGATCCATGATTCCGCATCTTGCGCCCACGTACTCGTTCTCCACTCGCTGACACAGCAGAGCTAACTTGCGGAGATCAATCGGATATCCCGCTGCATCCAGAAGAGCGTAGGCGACGGACGTTTCCAATGCTGCCGAGGAGCTCAGACCCGAACCAAGAGGGACTTCGCTCTGGATATAAAGGCTGGCTCCTGGGAGTTTGAACCCGGCTTGTTCCAGCGCAGATGCAATCCCGATTACATAGTCGCTCCAATGGCCGGTGCGAACTGCTGGAAGACGATCAAGATGGACATGAACATCCCCTGGCATGTTCGCGGATTGGATATGCAAGATGCGGTCGTTCCGCGCGGCGATGGCCACTCCGCAAGCCAGGTTGATGGCGGCGGGCAGCACGTAGCCGTCATTGTAGTCCGTGTGCTCCCCGATCAGGTTGACCCGTCCGGGAGCTCGATAAACTCGTCCAGAAGCGCCAAATCGCGTTTGCAGTCCTGCGAACGGGGTTGAGACCAATTCCATAAGCTTGCTCTACAAATTCCCGCGGCACAGCCGGTCGGAAATCAACGACACCTGCTGCACCGTGATAAGAACGCCTCCGTCACTTCCCGCTTGGTTCCCGTCCCGTTTCTCGCGATTGCCGCCTGCGTGCGAGAAACAGCATGAGAAGACCGAATGCCAATAAAGCCGTTCCCCATTCCAGGTTGATGCCCGGGCCGCCACCCGCTTGGCGCTGCGGCAGGTCGCGCAGAATGCCCCAGAGAATCAGGATCAAACCATAGACCGAAAACAGCGCGCCGATGGGAAATCGAACGTCGAGTTGCACAGTGCCTCTCTACCGGAACATGAGATTCAAAGCTAGGGTTGCGGCCAACGCAATCAGCCCCAAATAGGCTGGACGCTGGTACCAATGCTCGTCCGTCGCTTTTTGGCGCGGAGTCATGGAATACACCAGCCCGACTAAGCCCTTTTCATCCGGAGCCTTGGTCAACAGGCTGACTAGAATCGTGAGAACAAAGCACGTAGTCCAGGCGAAGATGGCGGTCCAGAAGTTCTGCGCCATCTCGCTCGGGTATAGATGGAGAACACCCAGCCATCCCCCTTTAATGCCTGGTACGGCTCCATTCGGAAGCGTGAGACCTTGGTGCACCGCGGCCGCCGCAGTCCCGCCTAACAGTCCGGCAAATGCGCCATGGCCGGTCGTGCGCTTCCAGAACATACCCAGGAGGAACGTGGCGAACAGCGGAGCATTTACAAAAGCGAAGACCAGTTGCAAGACATCCATGATGTTATTGAACTGGCTGGCGGCGTATGCCGCAATGATGGAAAGCGCGATGCCGGCCACGGTCACCGCCCGCCCCACCGCGAGGTAATGCCGGTCGCTGGCTTTCGGTCTTATGTAGGACTGGTAGATATCGTAGGTGCAAACGGTATTGAAGGCGGTGACGTTTCCCGCCATCCCCGACATGAAGCTCGCCAGCAGTGCCGTGATGCCAAGGCCCAGCATTCCCGTGGGATAAAAGCGAAGGAGCATGCTGGGCACAGCCAAGTCATAGTCCAACACGGGATTTCCATGGCTGTCGACCTGCGGGCGGTTCGAGGCTGGGTCGACTTTAAAGGGAATGATTCCTCGTTCCCGCTGCATGTTCACCCCGAGTCTTGCGTCCGCCGCGTGGGTGGCCAGGGTCGCGGGCACAGCCATGGCGACGAGTCCAGGCAAGATCACGAGAGCCGGGAACAGCATTTTTGGAAAGGCGGCGATGAGCGGAGTGCGTCGGGCGGACTCCATCGAATCCGCTGCCATGGCGCGCTGCACGACCAGAAAATCCGTGCACCAATAGCCAAAGGAAAGCACGAAGCCCAAGCCCAGACACAAACCCGTCCATTCCACGCCGAGGCGGTTGGTCTGCGGACTGCCCATGCCGATCCAGGCATGGGTGTAACCAGGCCCCAAGGACGCTTTCAGCCCGTTCCATCCGCCGACACTTCGCAATCCCATCCACACCAGCGGCAGAAAGCCGGCAACGATGAGAAAGAACTGCAGCACCTCGTTATAGATGGCACTGGTCAACCCGCCGAGCAGAATATACACGAGCACGACGAGACCAGACGCCACGATGGCGATGTGAAACGTCCAAGACACGTCGAGTCCGGCCTGCCGGAGCGGGACATCCAGAATGTGGAGAGTCTGAATCAGCTTGGCCATGGCATACATGGAAATACCAGAAGAGAAAACGGTCATGATGGCGAATGAAATCGCATTCAGTGCCCGTGTTTTCTCGTCGAAACGAAGGCGCAGATACTCCGGCACGGAGCGGGCGCGCGAACCGTAATAGAACGGCATCATGAAGACGCCTACGAACACCATCGCCGGGATCGCGCCAATCCAGTAAAAGTGGCTCGTGGCGATGCCGTATTTGGCGCCCGAGGCTCCCATGCCAATCACTTCCTGGGCGCCGAGGTTTGCGGAAATGAATGCCAGGCCGCAAATCCATGCCGGGATCGACCGACCAGCCAGAAAGTAGTCCGTGCTGGTTTTCATCTGGCGCTTCAGGGCCACGCCGATGCCCAGTACGAACACGAAATAGATCGCGATGAGGAGCCAATCAATCGCCGTCAAGTTCACTGGGAAGACCTCGGTTGCGGTTCCGGGATTGGAATGCCCTCCGCGATGCGCGATCCGGAATCGAATCCAGGAGTCCGGTATGAGCGATTCACGGCTTCTTAATGTAATCGATTACATCGAAAGCCGCAACCGGATTCTGACTGCATCCCGTGGCCTTCCGGCGCAGACAGTTCGGATTTTCTTGTGTTTCCTGAACTTGGTGCTTGACAAAGTCGGACAGGTTGCGAGACAACTACAGCGGCAATGTAATCGCTTACATTGAGCTGGCTCCATTGTGCCGATCCAGCGTGCGGGGCGTGGAAACTGGACTGAGAAAATGGGAACCATCGATCAGCGATATCCTTCGGGAAAGTCGACGTGCAATCGCGTGGCCGCGCGTTGGCTCGGAGTGCTCTGCTTTGTATTGGTCGGGACGGCCTTTGCCTTCGCCGTACGCAAACGCCCGCAAGCCTTGTCTCAGCGCGAGGTTCCAGCGCGGGCGGCGATTCTCATGGGCTCATTGACTCTGCATCCATGCGCCTATGCTTCAGACGCATACTGTGGCCGCCTGCCTCGCGCCCTTGACCCTACGGGCGCGGTACCAGGGATGATCGACGTATCCTTTGAAGTCGATCCGCACACCGACGCGACGCAGCCTCCACTGGAACCGATCGTGTTTCAGGAAGGCGGCCCGGGTTTGGGCAGTACCTTCTCGCGCGGCGGGTACCTTTATCTGGCCGGCCCGTTACGCGCACGGCACGACGTCATCATGATGGATCCGCGCGGCACCGGTCATTCGCAGCCGGTGGAATGCCCAGCGGCACAGAACGACTACCTCCTGACGCAGAGTGCCATCATGCAGTGCGGCGTGTTGCTCGGCGACACTGCGGACCTCTATGGCACCGGCCTCGCCGCCGACGATCTCGACGCGATACTGAGCGCGCTCGGCGTGGGCCAGATCGACCTATACGGCGACTCCTATGGAACATTCTTTAGCGAGACATATTCTGCCCGCCATCCCGAACGGCTGCGCGCTCTTGTTCTTGACGGCGCGTACCCGGTAAGGGATCAGAGTCCATGGTGGCCTCAGGTGGGCACGGCCATGCGCTACGCCTTCAACACCGCGTGCGAGCGCGCAGAAGATTGTTCCAACCTGCCGGGCACTGCGCTCGACCGCCTGACGGCTCTGGTGCAGCAAGTACGCACCAGCCCCATCAAGGGAATCGCCCAAGACGCCGACGGCGTACTCCACGATGTGACCATAGACCCCGCGAGCCTCGCCTATCTCAGCACAACCGACTCACTGTATTATCCGGTGACGCGGGAGACCGACCCTGCCGTGCGTGCGATTCAGGAGAATGGCGACTCTCTGCCACTGCTGCGGCTGATCGCGGAAAATAACTCCGATTCTCTTTCCGGCAGCCCAGGCTCGAATCCGGAGTATGGCAGTAACGGTTTGTATCTTGCCGTGAATTGCCAGGATTATCCGCAGATTTACGACATGACTTCGCCGCCCGAAGCGCGCATCGCCCAACGCGCCGCTTCGTTTGCGCTTCAGCGCAAGACGGACCCCAATATTTATTACCCTTTCACGCTGGCGGAATACAACGCGATGCAACTGGATTACAGCCTGCTGGATCAATGCATCACCTGGCCAGTGCCGTCGCCTGCGTATCCGCCGGGTCAGCCGGTTCCGCCGGACGCCACGTTCACCGCGGCGCCGGTGCTGGTGTTCAACGGAGATATGGACACGCTCACTCCCGTTCTCGAAGGTGTCGAGGTGTCGAAGGAATATGGACACGCCCAGCAGGTGATTACACACAATACTTTCCATGTGAGCGCCATCGGCGATGAAGACAACTGCGCGCAAAAATTGGTGCGGCGTTTCATCGCCAACCTCGACCCCGGTGACACCTCCTGCGCTGCCGACATCGCCGAGGTGCGGCTGGTGCCCAAGTTCGCAACCGCAGCGTCGCAACTCGATCCGCCAGAGGCGCTGCCAGGGAATCAGGGCACGCCGACGGATCTCCAGGTAGCGGCGGCTGCAGCCTATGCGCTCGGTGATGTACTGGATTTGTATTGGGCGAACGACAGCGGCAGCGGCGTGGGCCTCCGGGGAGGAACATGGAGTTCCGATTGGAACCAATCCGGCAACATTTGGACGGTCACCCTGCATCAAGTCCGGTGGACCAACGACGTGGCTGTGAGCGGCCGGTTCACTTGGAACTACTACAAACCCGGCGCAGTGAACGGGCAGCTCTCTGTCACTGGCCCAAGCGGTGAGAACGGCAAGGTGACGGTCACCTTCAACAGTCGCGAGCCCGATGCCCAAGCGACGATCACGGGGTCGATTGGCGGAAGGGCCGTCGTGGCGACCATGTATGCGCCGTAAGCGCGTTATCCATGGCGGTGTCGCACGATTTGGGTCAAATTCGGGGTCGACTTCGTCGACTTCTATGATCAGCGAGGCGCCGGTGTTCTATTTACGAGCATTCCGATCTTCATCCACTGTGCTGCTCCTCCTGTTCCTATCGTTCATCGCGGCCCCACGGTCCTCCGCTTCTCCCGCGGAGAACTCGATCCCCACGCAGCTCCCGGGTCGCGATGCCCTGCTCGTCGGAACCGACTGGTACCCCGAGCAGTGGCCCGAGGCACGCTGGGAAACAGACCTCCAGATGATGGAAGCCGCCCACTTGCAGGTTGTGCGCATTGCAGAGTTTTCCTGGAGCCGCATGGAGCCCGCGGAAGGCCGCTTTGACTTCGATTGGCTGGATCACGCGATTCGCCTCGCGGAGAAGCATCACATCATGGTCGTTCTGGGCACTCCCACTGCGGCTCCTCCCGCGTGGCTCACCCAAAAATACCCTGAAACACTTCGTATGGAGCCGACCGGCCAGCGGGTCGCGCACGGCAACCGCGCGCACGGTTCCGTGACTTCCGTGCGCTACCGCGAATTCTGCGCACGAATCGCCGCGGAGATGGCCAAGCGCTACGGACACGACAAGAATGTCGTCGGCTGGCAAATCGACAACGAATACGGCTACGCGCAGATTTCCTATGATGAAGAATCACGCCGCCACTTCCAGGATTGGCTGAAAGCAAAATACAAGACACTCGACGCGTTGAACGAACACTGGACCACTTCCTATTGGAGCCAGACCTACGACAACTGGAGCGAAATCCCGATCCCGGTTGGCGAGAACAACCCCGGCTTGATGTTGGACTGGAAGAGGTTCGTCACTGATGCGTGGGCCGCGTATCAGCAGGGACAGATTGACGCAATTCGCGCTGTGAGCGATCCCCATCAGTTCATCACCGGCAACTTCATGGGATACGACTTCGATGGCATAGATCATCACGTCATCACGCGCCCGCTAACCTTCGTGTCCTGGGATGAAAGCCAGCGGTGGCGGCTCCATCGTCAATATTTCGTCTAGCGCCGCTTTCTTTGGCTACCCCTTGCGATCGCCCTATACGGCCTCCAAGTGGGCCTTGATCGGACTCACAAAGACCTGGGCAATGGAGCTTGGCCCGCACAAGATCCGCGTCAACGCGATCTGTCCCGGAAGCGTCAAGGGCCAGCGCATCGACACTGTGATCGAACGCGACGCGCAGGTGCGGGGCGTCGATGCCGAGTCCGTCCGGCGCGTCTATCTGGAACAGACCTCGCTGGAAATTTTTGTGGACGCGGAGGACATTGCCAACATGGCGCTTTTCCTGTGTTCGGATCTGGGCGCAACGATTTCCGGCCAGGCACTTGGTGTCGATGGCCACACAGAAAGCTTGTCGAACAAGCAGTGATCGAGGGAACTCATAATGCCAGCAGAGAACATGAGAGCGGCGTGGTTCGAATCGTTTGGTCCCGCCAAGAAGGTCATCGTCGTCGGCGAACAACCTCGTCCCCAACCCGGCCAGGGCGAGGTGCTGGTTCGCCTAAGGACCAGCGGCGTCAATCCGTCGGATGTAAAGAAGCGCGCGGGCTCGTTTCCTGCTTTACTGGACCAGGGGTTGGTCATCCCCAACAGTGACGGAGCGGGTGTCATTGAGGCTGTTGGCGATGGTGTCGAGAAGAGCCGTATTGGCGAACGCGTCTGGGTCTACCAGGCTCAATACGGCAGACGCTTCGGCACTGCGGCCGGGTATGTGGCGCTCGACGCGTCCCGTGCCGTGCGACTTCCCGACAACACCAGCTTCGAGGTTGGCGCATGTTTGGGCATCCCGGTGATGACCGCTCATCGGTGTGTCTTCGCCGATGGCCCTGTGGATCGGCAGGTAGTGTTGGTCACCGGCGGCGCGGGCCGCGTCGGCTATTACGCCGTGCAGTGGGCCAAGGCCGCGGGGGCGACGGTGATCGCGAGCACCAGCAATTCCTCCGATGAAGCGGTCTGCAAATCAGTTGGTGCAGACCAAGTCTTCAACCACCGGGAGCCCGGTTGGAGCGAACGCGTGAAAGCTCTCAATGGCGGTAAGCCGGTCGACCGGGTGATCGACGTTGAATTCGGCGCCAACCTGCCTGAGGTGATCCAGTGCATCCGCGTCGGCGGGACCATCGCCACCTACTCCTCCACCCAGGTTTCCGAACCCAAGCTGCCGTTCTTCAAGATGATGTACCTGGACCTGACATTGCGGCTCGTCATCGTCTATGCGATGCCCGAGCCGGCAAAAAAGCGCGCGATCGACGACATCACCCGCTTCCTCGCCGAGGAGAAATTGCGGCACCGCGTCGCCCATGTCCTGCCACTCGGCGAACTGGCCCGCGCCAACGAACTGATCGAGCAAGGCCACGCGGGCGGATGTGTCGTGGTCGACGTGGAGGCTTGAGCCATGGCTACGAAGCGCCCCTGCCGGAAAGGTGCCAGCGTCACCCTGCGGCCGATTGGGCTGCTGCTGATCATCATGCTTGCGGCGATGAACTGTGTCGCGGCCGAAACGAAAAGTTTCGGGACTTTGGCCGAGACCGGGCAGGGAGCAGTCGAGGGGCTCGCAATCGCCGATTTTCAAACTGTCGCTTGGCTCGGCATTCCATACGCGAGTCCGCCGGTCGGGAACCTGCGATGGAAGGCGCCGCAGGATCCGTCGTCGAGAGGCCGCGTGCTGAATACCCGGTCCTACGGCAGGCCATGTTCTCAAGGGGGAACTCCATCGAGCGAGAACTGCCTATACCTGAATATCTGGCGTCCCGACACCAGCGAACAGAAGCTTCCCGTGTTTGTGTACATTCACGGCGGCAGCAACATTGACGGCTCCGGCGAAGGCTCGTGGTATACGGTGGCGCACCACTACAACGTCGTCGTGGTTACGTTCAACTACCGATTGGGGCCGATGGGCTGGTTCCTGCACCCCGCATTGCTTACCGGCGACCCGAAGAACGACTCCGGAGACTTCGGTACGTTGGATCAGATCAAAGCGCTCGAATGGGTGCAGAAGAACATCGACAAGTTCGGCGGCGACAGGGCCAATGTGACCCTTGTCGGGGCCTCGGCAGGAGCGCAAAACGTCACGTATCTGATGCACTCTCCCCTCGCGAAAGACCTATTCCAAAAAGCAATCATCGAGAGCAACTACCCGGGCATTCGACCCGCGAGCGCGGCCTACAAGTCCTCAAAACAGGTTCTCTACAACCTGCTGGTTGCCGATGGCATTGCGCCGAATGCAAAGGCGGCGAAGATTCATGTCGAGTTGCACATGACCGAGCGGGAGATCCGCGACTACCTTTACGGCAAAAAACCCGCTGAGATCGCGAAGGCCTACTTCAACGCGGACCGGGGCGATATCAATTGGGGCGATCTCTACCGGGACGACATTGTCACGGGAAACGACCGTATCCCGCCACCGCTCATGCAGGCCGTCGAGAACCGGCCCGAGTTCGTCTATGCGATTGGCGACGGCCATGTCCTGCCCAAAGGAATTCCTTTTGCCGATTTCTCCGAAGGGCACGTCTTTCCCAAACCGATGATTGTCGGTACCACAAAGAATGAGAACAATATGTGGAATGCATATTGGCCATTTAACTTCCAGGAGGGAAAATCTCTCTCCGGCCTGGTGGCGGAAGCGGTGCGGGGTACGAATCCTGCGTACCAGCATCTCCAGAAGTTCTACGATGTCTTCGGGCAGCACAACGCGGATGCTTTCAAGCAAAACTATAAGTTTGCCACCGAGTTGATCGACGAAGTCGATACCTACCTGGGATCCCAAATGCCCGCGCGCCATATGGCGGCGATCAAAACCGCGCCGAAGGTTCCGATCTATGTTTATCGGTTCGACTGGGGTTCGGATCCGAACAAGACCTACAAAATTCCCTTCGAAGACGCCTGGGTCTTTTACAACGGCTCCATCCACGTTTCCGAATCGGACTTCTTTTACCAGAGTTTTTTCGGGCTGAAGAAAGAAGACACGCTCAACGATTCTCAGTACACGGCGGGCAACCTCGAGGGGAGAAAAGCGCTTTCCCTGGCAATCAAACCCTATCTTAACGAGTTCCTCCATGACCGGCAGGGGAGAATCGCGACCGGGGCCGGGCAGCATGGGGAATGGAAACCTTGGTCTGAGAATGAGGAGCAGTTCATCGTGTTCGACGCCGACTACGCAAAGGCCGACGTCCACATGAGCCGCATTGGTATCAGCCGGAAACCGGAAGAACTCTATGCCGCGCACGCCGCGAATCGAAACGAAGCAGTTCGCGACTTCATTGAGTATTACGTCTTGTGGGCGTGGCACTGGAACTGGTATCCGAACTCGACCGTTGGCCACTTCGACACGTCACCTGGACCCAATCCACTGTTCAATCCGGCGAAACCCTGAGACGGAGTTCAACCGGCACGCAACGATCCCGTTCCGGATGCTGGTGGCGCCCCTGCGCAGAATTGCGCCCAACAGGTCGCCCCGCGCCCAAAGTGGACTGCACAAGTGATTACGGTGAATGCACTTCTAGGTTTGCGTCCACAGCGAGCACTTGATGAGGATGCTTCTCATGAGGTTCCTCTCCCTAGGGCTGCTGCTCTTTCTGGTGCCTGTGTCCGCGTGGGGACAACACCTTGCCTGTAGCCCGTGCAGTTACGATTTTGGCAAGGTAAAGATCGGCGACTCCGTTTCCTACTCCATCGAACTCACCAACAATGCAAGCAAAACCCTGACCATCCTCTCAAAATCGCTAAAGGGAAGCGCCTTCTCATTCGGCCACTTCCCGGTACCGATCAAGATCAGTCCCTGGTCCAGCATCGAGTTGCCCGTTATCTTCACGCCGAAGACCGCACGATCCACCGACGGCGTGATCACGATTACAAGTAACGCCCCGGACTCCCCTTTTACGATCGATGTCTCAGGCATTGGGGTCAGCGACGTGGCCGCGCAACTGGCGATCAGCCCGGCGAAGCTCAGTTTCGGCAATGTAACGGTGGGATCGAGCGCCAGCCTACAGGCAACTCTCACGGCCTCGAAAGCTGAGGTAACCATCTCCTCCGACCGGTCGACAAGTTCTGAGTTCTCCATTGCTGGACTGAATTTTCCGGTGACAATTCCCGCCGGAAAAAGTATTCCCGTCACCATTCAATTCACGCCGAGTTCCTCCGGTACCGATCCGGCCAAGGTGGGATTCGTGAGCAACGCGACGGGTTCGCCAACCGTTGCAGACGTTACCGGCACTGGCGTCGCTCAGGGCTCCTATAGCGTCAGTCTTGCGTGGGATGCGAGTAGCGGGAGCGTTTTGGGATACAACGTGTACCGCGGCGACGCCCAGGCAGGCCCCTTCCAGCAGATCAATACCGCTCTCGAAGCCTCGACCAACTACACCGACTCTACAGTTGTTTCCGGAGCGACCTACTACTACGTCACGACTGCGGTAAACGCCGAAGGACAGCAAAGCGCCTACTCCAATGCAGCGAAGGCCGTTGTACCCTAAGGAAACTCTGATTAAGTCCCGGTTTCCCCCGTGCACCCCCGCGTACCCTGTGGTTTACGCTTTTTGCCGACACTGAATCAGAGTTTCCTAATCTTTGAATCGCGCGCTCGCGACCTCACTCGTGGGGACGAATGACGGCTTCCGCTTTCTGAATTGCCTTCTCGTGGAGTTCCCAGCCATGGATCGCTTTTCTACATCCTTCCCGCGCCAGGCTGGTGCTCATTTGCCTCTCCGCTTCGTCGAAAGTGTTTTCCGCGTCCTGTCTGGCCCGATACGCTTCATCGTCTGCTTCCTTGACTTTTTTGGCGATGAGTTTTGCGTCGGAGTCGAGCGCCTGTGCCGGGTCAGGTTGGCTGCGCCCTTTGCGTTCGCCAGCCGGCTGCGCGACGAGCGCCGCGTAAGCCTCTCTTGCGCCCTCGGTCCAGCGCGCTTGAACTGTTTCGCTGAGTTGATCCAGCGCAGCATTGGCCTCATCGGCGGCCTTGCGCACTTTTTGCTTTTCGCGCAGCCACTTCATCACCGACCAGGACATCGCCTCGGTCATCAACTCTTTCGCCGTCTCGACTGCCGGGAGCTTTTTCATGTGGGCCTTTCGAAAGAAACAAGCGACCATATCCCGCCCATCCGAAAAAGTCCAGCCGGGTGGCCTTCCGGTAGTGGTGCAGTTTGGTCGTCATCACTAAGATTTGTCATCCTGACCCTGAGCTTGTCGAAGGGGAAGAACCTGCTTTTGTTAGCAGCAATCCCACCTAGGTCGCTCACTTTCGAAACGCACCACTACCGGCCTTTCCTTCGTGCGCCTTCGTGGCCTTGGTGGTGAACGGTTTCGCAAACTGAGCCACCACCCGCTGGCCTCGGCAAATCGCGTCGTTCTCCTGCCCGACCTTAGTTCGAGGAAAAGTTTCAGAAAACGGCATTGACTGGGATGCCTGGCTGGTACTATATTGGAGTGAATGCTGCAATGCAGCAAAGGAGGTTGTTATGCGAACCCACACCAACTCCCACGACGAGCACTCGCCCATGTCGCTGCTGACCGAACTGGCCGTCGAGGGTACCTCAACCCTCGTGGAAGCGCAGCGGACTTTTCTCCATCTGGCCCAGCAAGAGAACGACATCATTCTCAACGGCATCAAAGAACGGGTTGGCGGCTTTCCGCCGGCAGTCGCGATCGCCGATCTTGTACGCCGCAGCCTCGACACCGTCATCGGGGCGCAGCAAGAGCTGCTGACCACCACCAACAAGCAGGCGCTACAGTGGCTGGACTCGGAAAAAACTGGGAAGGGGGCGCGCACCGCCCGGCTGGTCGAATTTGCCCGCGAGGGAGTGGAAACCTTTACCCGCGCGCAGAAGAAGTTCCTCGACGTTGTGGCCGAGGAAAGTACGAAGGCGATGCGCGGCAAGCCGGAGCGCAACGGCACAACTGCAAAAAAGACTGAGCTTGCGCAGCTGGCGCGCGACGCCGGAAACGCCTTTGTCGAGGCGCAAAAGCGCCTGCTTGACCTTGTCAGCCAACAGATGAACGTCAACCTGGACGTCGCAACTCGAACCATCGAGACGATGTCGCCTTCCCGGTTGTTTCCGATGGCGGGCGTCACGGGCGATGGAGTGAGGAAATTTGTCGACCGGGAAACGGCTCTGATCGGGTCGCTCATCAAACCAGGCAAGAAGGTCGTAAGCCATGCGAAACCGGCTCGGCGCCATGCGATTCGTCGGCCAAAGGCAGTAGCGGTTTAACCGAGCCTTGCTGTTGCTTCACCGTACATCGGCGCGTTTGCGTTCAGCGTTTGCGTGCAGCGCTTGCGTTCAATGACCGCGCCGGTGTTCACGCGGTGGCGCGCGGAGCTGCCGCCCTGGGTTTCAGAAAGCGGTTCAGCATCGCCTGCTCCCACTGCACCCACAAGCGGCTGGTGTAGAGCAATGCGCTGCACTGCAGCGTAAACCAGTCCCGCGTCCCCAGCGGCGACCGGAACGCGGAGCGATTCGCCAGCCAATGGCGCGCGACCCGACGCGCAATGGCAAAGCCCATCCCCGTATCGGACCCGACAATGTCACCTAGTATCCCTTCCAGCGTGAACATCACCTTCGACAACATAATGAGCGAACTCGGAAACTTGATGCCCTTCATCGTGACCCGTTCCAGCAGGCGCATCGCGTCGGCCGCGCTGGGCAGATTCGATGCCGGTATCGCGCTCAAGAATTCGGCCGCTGACTGGCGAATCATCGTGCCTCGCGGCGAGTTCATTCTGATTTGCTGTCGACTTAGAGCCACAATCTCGTTGGCGGCTCCCACGGGATCGCGCAGGCTGACCATCAAAAACAAGAGCGCCAGATGCCGCCGCTCCTCGCGCCCCAGCCGTTCCCGCAGAGCCCAATCGAGGATCGTCAGCTCTCCGGTCCGGCTATCGTAGAGCAGGTTGCCGGCATGCGGATCGCCGTGAAAGATCGCGTCTTCCGTCGCCGCAAACAGGGGCACGGCGATCAGGGCTTCAATCAGTTGCTCGGCTA
Organism: Acidobacteriaceae bacterium; assembly: GCA_003162935.1. Lineage (GTDB taxonomy): Bacteria > Acidobacteriota > Terriglobia > Terriglobales > Acidobacteriaceae > Acidiflorens. The sequence goes on along the minus strand of PLUW01000090.1, from coordinate 24,173 downwards.
TTTGTCGGCGACGCGCGGCAGGGAAGCGGGCGGCCGCTTTCGTCACCTTGATCCCGCGCTCCTCCGTGAGCGCTGTGATTCCCGGCGTGCACAAAAAAGGCATCACCCGCGGCACCCGAACCCCAGGCATCGATCGATAGAGAGTCCCGGCTTCGATCAGCGTCTTCTGCTCGCGGACGAAGTTCACCTCGTGCCGCAGCAAGCGCCGCACCTTCCGGAAAGTATCGGGGATGAGATCAGCGGGAAATCCGTACGTGTGGTGCCGGTCTCCGAAGTATTGCGCCAGTCCCTGAAGATAGTCCATGTCTTCGGCGAAGTATTGGGGGATATGCGGCTTCAGGACTTTGAAAACGCCGCGCTGGCGTCGCTTGGTTTCAGGATTGCGCCAGGTGAATCGCACCACCGCGCTGACGCTCGCCTCCGACAGAATCTCCGGTGCGATTTTGACGGCGTAGGTCTGGATCTGCCGTCCCAGATCCCGCTGGACGATGGCGCGGATGTCTTCGGCCTTGACGTCGCGAATCCCGTTTTCCAGTTTGCCGAGCGCGTTGCGCAGCGCCGGGTGGAGATGCTGATTTCGTGCGATGACCTGTCCCAGCTTCTGTAGGCCCGGCACTTTTGCGATCAGACGCAGCAGCCGGACCTCGGCTGGCGTGTTGGCCGGAAGCTCGATCTGCTCCAGAAGTTTGGGAGCGAGACGTGCCGGAGAAAGCCGCGCCACCACGAACATCATGGCGTCTCGCACCGGCGGACGCCAATGGGCATAAGCCTCCGGAACCAACGCATTCACCGGAACGACGACGTCGACGATCCATCGTGCCATTGTGTCCCGTAAAGCCTCACCAGCCGGGCTCCGCAGTCCAGCTTCAATGGCTCTGATTTTCTCGGCGGTCGTAGCGCCTCTGGGCAGGGAATTCTCAAGGGCGGCGCGCAACTGCTCGGGCCCAAGCTGACCAAAGCCCGCGGCCATGGCGGACGCATTCAGCATAGAGTGAGCTCACCGCTCCCAAATGTAGTCTTCAGCACCGGCCATATGCAGTGATTCCAGTCACCAGTGGGTGCAAGCTGCGTGAGTTAGTCTTATTCTTATACTGTCCGCAGCGTGAAAATCCGTGGCCACTTTAAACGAAGTATTCTCCAGGTTGTCGGTCCGGCGCCGTTATGAAGTTTGGTTTCTTCGCATGGGATTGGCGGACGGCAGCGGAGCGTGGTGGTTTCGCTATCTGCTGATGAATCCCGGGCGAAGTTGTCCCGCCGAAAGCCCGCAAGGAATGCCGGTTCAGGTATGGGCCACGTGGTTCCCGGCGAACGCGAAGCCGCAGACCTTCATTCAGGGATTTCCTCTGCACGGATTGGACATCAGCCCAAGAGGGCAGGCTCCGTTTCACTTGCGCATTGGCGGCAACGAAATCGGCAACGAAATTTGCCCCGAGATCGAAGAAGAATCCTGCCGGGGAGCCTTGCACGTCGAAGGACATGCGATCGCATGGAATCTCCGCTACCATTCCACGTTTCGCGTGACCTTGAGCAATAAAGGCTGGATCGGTTTCTCGCGTACGCCGCACTCCGATGCTGTGTTTTCCGGCGAGATCACGCTCGACGGCCGCCGCTTCGCCAGCGACGTTCTCGGCTTCGGAGTGCAGGGACACAACTGCGGATACCGGCATCGCAACTTCTGGACCTGGGCGCACGCCTATTTTCCTCGCACCGATCGAGACGCAACAACGCTCGAAGCCTTGGTCTACGAGATGCCCTTCGGACTGGTCTTTCGCAAAGCGGTGCTCTGGCACGATGGGCAGCAGTATATCTTCCGCAATTTCCAGGACGACGGAAACACGCGCGAAAACATGCAGTGGAATTTTCACTGTGTTGCCCGTAACGGCTTCCGGCTGGAAGCTGCCATCGACGGTCGCGGCCCAAGTATGCATCGCCTTCCTTATCTAAAGACCGATGGCATGGGCAGCTTCGAGGTGGCGAACAACAGTCTGGCATCCGCGTCGCTTGTGATTGCGAGCCCGGGCGGACCGGCCGAGCGACTGGAGACGGCCACCGGCGCCGTACTGGAAATCGTACGAGACACGGTCGGCTGAGCTATTCGCGCGATTGCGCTCGGGCCAGACGCTCGGCCACGACGGCATACGCCGCCGGATTGAATGCCATTCCGATGTGTGTGCCCGGCACTTCCACGTCTTTTTCCGGGTCCATGGTCATGCAATACCGCCAGTCCACGATGCCGTCCTGCCGCGTGTAAATCGCTGTCTCCATCATGGACTCGGGAATCTTGCGCCGCAGTGAACCCAGAAAATTGCAGGTGCAGCGTCCGGTATAGCAATCCGGCAGCACTCCCCGGCCGTGCTCCTCGAGAATCCGTAGCCGGACCGATTCCGCGGCGTGAAGCACCGCACGATTCGCAACCGTGCCGCGGATGGGCGCAGCCAGAGTGATCACCGAAGCCACATCCTTGGGCCGTTGCCCCGCCACCGAGCGGGCAATGATTCCTCCCAGGCTATGGCCGATCAGATGGATCTTGCGCCCGGTCTCAGCCAGCGCTTTGTCGATGGTCTGGTTCAGGCGGCGCTGGATCAGCAGGTTCGGGCATTCCGCATTGATGCCGATGCCAGAAAAATAAGGCCGGTACCCAATGCGGCGGAGCCAGGCGTGAAGCTCCATAAGGTAGAGATCGGTGCCGAGAAAACCGGGAATGAGGACGACCCCAGAGCCGTCTCCGCGCGCCACGCCCAAGCCGTAGTAGATGGGCGTCGCATGCAGCATGAAGATCTCAGCGCCGATGAGCGCTTCGGTCCATAGGGAGGTGTTGGCCTCCGAGTGAGACTGCGGAGCATTAGGCTTGCGGCCTCTGCTCGTCGAACGACGGGTTGTCGTCCTTTTCTGTTTACGCCGCAAGTTGGTCCCGGGTCTGCCCAGTCTCCGCGTCCGACCACAAAGTGGACGCACGGCGGATTATACCGCTCCGCTACTTCCGGTCAATACGCGTTCCTTAGGGAGGCTCTGATTAAGTCTTGGGGTTGCCGCGAAGGTTCTTGTTTTCTTGCTTTTCCTTCGTGTACCTTCGTGCCCTTTGTGGTGGACGTTTTGTGGCACGCTGCGAAACTCGCAATCACGGATGAAGGCTCAGCGCTTCTTGCCAGCCGCACGTTTCGGTTTCCCGCGCGCCGACGTTTCCAGCCGCGCCTCCAGTTCCGCGACTCGTTTGCGCAGGGCCTCAACTTCCGGCTCTGCGCCAGCTCGCGGAGGCGAGAACGTGCTTGTCCCCAGAAACCGTTTCATCATGTCCACCGGCGAGAAAATGGCGGACTGGACTTCGCTCAAGCGATCCTGCACTGTATCTTGCACTTTCTGGTAAGTGTCAAACGCGGATTTCAGATACCACATGAGAAACTCTTGCCGCACCTCGTCGGACGCCATAATCAGCTGCCGCAACAGTTCGAGCGGCAGTCCGGTCGGCTTATCCTTGGCATCTTCGGTGATGATCTGCGTCATGATCACGCGCGTCAGATCCCGGCCCGTCTTCGCGTCCACCACGCGGACCTCCTTGCCGGCACGCACCAACTCGGCCAGGTCGTCGAGGTTCACATAGCGGCTGCCCGCCGTGTCGTACAAGCGTCGATTCCCGTATTTCTTGATGAGGACCCCGGAGAACTTCATGCATTCCTTCCATGTTGCCGTGCACAAGCAAACCATAATATCTTGACACAAAGCCCGTAGTTTCGTATAGTTTAGCTGATGCTGCAATGCAGCAATCGGAGGTTTTCATATGGCCACACCAAAGCATCAATCCACACATCCGGCGGAATCGTCGGTGGTCTCATTTCTTTCGGGTTGGGCGCAGCAGGGCGTGCAGACTTTCTTCGCCACGCAACGCATCATCCTCGATCTGGCGATGCGCCAGAATGCCAACGTAATGCACATCGTGCGGCAGCAGTTATCCGACCCCCATCATTCTCCCAGCGCCATCCTCGGCGAAATGGCCGGCGAAGGCATCAACAACTTTCTCGAAGGCCAGAAAGCGCTTCTCGATCTCGGCAAGCAACAGAACGAAATTTTGACGACCGGTGTGAAGGAGCGGGTCGGCGACTGCCCACGGCGTCATGCCGCCATCGATCTGCTGCGGCGCAGCGTGGATACCTACATCCAGATGCAAGAGGAGTTCCTGAAGATCGCTGGCAAACAAACTCACGCCTGGGTGGAATCCGCCAAGGCCGGCAAACCGTACCAGCCCGACCATCTGGTGGATGCGGCCCGCGAGGGGATGGATAACTTCGTCAAGGCGCAGAAGCGATACCTCGACATCCTGGCCGAGGAGACCTCCAAAGCGTTGCGCGGCAAACCAGTCGATGGTGTCAAGAAGGCAAAGAAGACCGAGTTGTCCGAGATTGCGCGGCAGGCAACCGAGTCGTTCATCGAAGTTCAAAAGCGACTGGTCGACGTGGCCGGAAAGCAAATGAACGCCAACGTGAAAACTGCCGGCAAGACGCTCGATCTCCTGCAACCGCTGCCGTTTCTCCCGCTGGGCGAACTGGCGCGCGAGGCGGTAAAGAGTTACGTCGATGCGCAACGGGCGTTGATGGACGTGATCGTAAAGCCTTCGAATGGACATCAGCACGCGAGCAAGCCCGCGCCGCGCCACGCCAAGCGTCCAGTTCGGACCACCAGAAAGGCGCATGCGGTCGCGGTAACCGCCTGACACGCGTGAGATGACACCGGAGCGTCTTCGAGCGAAGCTTTCTTCGGGAGAACTTAGGGAAGCTCTGATTAAGTCCTGGGGGTCCTCCGTGCACCCCCGTGTACTCTGTGGTTTATGCTTTTTGCCGACACTTAATCAGAGTTTCCTTAAGGAAAGTTCTCTCGATGAAATTCCGCGATTTTCGCTCGAAGGCATGACGCTTGCGTATCGGGGAAGATGCGCGGACCGCTCGTCTATACGAACCGATCCGGGTTGCGGGGCACATTTGCGCTCAGGTTCGCCGGCGGCTTCATGCCGGTTTTCGCAGCAGTGGGTGCGATGTCCCCGCTGTCCCGCTCCACGGTGGACTGATCCCCGGACGCATAGAGGAACTCTTCGATTTCCTCGATTCGTTCGTCGGCGTCATGGTAGCCAATCTCGATGAGATCGCGCGTGTACTTTGAAGTAAATAACAGGTAACTCATCAAATCCGAACAGGAAGCCGAATCGCGTCCCAAACTGCTGACAAAGTACCGGATCATCGCGGGCATGTCTTTCTGATGTTGCCCCGCGAGATCCGACAAATTGACCGACGGAGTGATGACGAACGTCCTCAAGGGCCGAATCTTTTCCCCTTCTTCCACGCCGGGCTGCACGATGTGGCCACTCTCCAGCAGATGATTCAAACGATCCAGGTGCTCGATATCGGTGGCGAGATGATCGAGGAACATCACGTTAAAGAGAACGCCCATTATTTGCGCGACCGAAGGCCTGGTCTCATTGGCACTCACCTCCAGCCGCTCTTTATTCCCGCAGCGCACCCCGATCGCAAATACTTTTTCCGCTCCCAGCCGGATCACCGGGCTGAGAGGTTGCTGTAGACGGACGCATCCATCGCCAAAAAAAGCCGATCCCCGTGGAATTTTTAGTTGCACCGGCTCGAAGATCATCGGGATCGCAGCCGACGCGCAAATGTGGTCAACCGTGATTTTTGTCGACACCGTTACCAGCCGGGCCCGCTGCCACGTGGGGTGTCCTTTCACGCCTTGAATAAAGAGATAGCTCTTTCCGGAGTTAAAATTCGTCGCCGAGATGGCCAGCCCGTAGAGGTTGCCGCGCTTGATGTTTGCCTGGATGCGGTCGCAGTCCAGATTCCGGCCGAGAAAGTGCCGCAACGGAGTCGCATCCAATAAAGATCGCGCATGGCCTCCCCCGGCAATCCCTCCAAAAGAGAGATCCAGAATCCAGGTCAGGGAATTCTGGGCCTGCGATACAAAATCGCAGTGGAAGACATCGGAGGGTTTTAGAGCCGCCCACATTTCCGCGAGAATGCGAGTGGCCGGGCCGAACTCGTCGCAGCCCGCCGCCAGCGCAGCGCCATTCACCGCGCCCGCCGAAGCGCCACCGATCAGCGGGAAAGGATTGCCGCTGGCCTCGATCCGTTGGATCTCGCCCACGCGTTTCAAAACACCGGCCTGATAGGCGCCCCTGGCGCCTCCGCCGGTCATCACCAGACCGATCACGCTCTCCATGCTTTTGCCTCTGGATTCGTCCGTGGTCTGATTTTTATTTCGTGCTCAGTTTCACGTTAGGGAAAACTCCGATTAAGTCCCGGTTTCCCCCGTGCACCTCTGTGTACCCTGTGGTTTTCGCTTTTTGCCGACACCTTCGTGACCTTCGCGGTAAACGGTTTCGCAAACGGGCGAGCACAAGGATATCCGTTCCAGATAATCATGGTTCTGTGGGATCGCTTGGTGACAACCGTCACCGCGCAGTGTGACAGGCGTTGCAGACGCAGTTCCACTGCTGGCGTTCTACTTGGGTTCGCCGCCGCTGTTCTCATTCGGACGCTTGATTTCCAAGCGAAAACGCTCATGCAAGCGACGGACCCCGCAACACACCAGGAGGCAGCGATGATCGCCAGTGAAGCGGTTCAGGAGCGAGCCCACATTCCGCTGGCCGCCGAGAGCCTAAGTCCGGAGCGAATTGCTTATCTCGAAAGCCTGGTCAGTCAGGCGAGAACCGCCGCCGCCGTCTTTACCCAATTCACGCAAGAGGATGTCGATCGCATCGTCAAAGCCATGGTCCTGGCTGGACTGGAAAACGCTCAACATCTGGCGCGCCTGGCGGTGGAGGAAACCCGGCTCGGAGTGATGGAAGACAAGGTCATCAAGAATATGGTGGCCAGCGAGTTCGTCTACAACTACATCAAGGACAAGCGCACCGTCGGCGTCATTCGCGAGTTTCCCGAGCGCAACCTGGTGGAGATCGCGGAACCAATCGGAGTCCTGTTTTCGATCACGCCCATTACGAACCCCACTTCGACAGTGTTGTTCAAGTGCATTGTCGCGATTAAGACGCGGAATGCAGTGATTTTCGGTCCGCACCCGAAGGCGTGGCGTTGTTGCGCCGAGGCCGTACGGATCATGTATGAGACGGCGGTGAAGCAGGGCGCGCCGGAAGGAGTNNGGCAAGCCGGCGCTCGGTGTCGGGCCGGGAAACACGCCCGTTTATTTGGAAAAAACCGCCGACCTGAATACCGCTGTGGTGGATATCATCGTCTCCAAGACCTTCGATAACGGAACCATTTGCGCCTCCGAGCAGACGGTGGTGATCGACGACGAGATTTATGACCAGGTGCTGAAGAAATTCGCGGAACTGGGTGCGCACGTCTGCAACGAAAAAGAGACGAAAGTGCTGGAGCGCACGGTGATCGATCCGCAAACCGGATTCATGCAGCCGCTGGCAGTTGGGCAGAAGGCCGTCGACATTGCCCGTTTTGCCGGGCTGTCGGTGAAGCCAAATACCAAGCTCTTGATTGCGCCGATTCAAGGCGTCGGTCGCGAACATCCACTTTCGGTCGAGAAGCTCTTCCCGGTGCTCGCAGTCTATCGAGCGAAGTCGGTGGGCGAGGCGCTCCGGGTGTGCGTGGATGTGAACCATGCCGGAGGACTTGGACACACGGCGGTCGTTTTCTCGCGCAACGACGAGGTCATCCGCAAGTTCGGCGAGGCCATCAACGCCGGGCGGATCATTGTGAATTCTCCGGGTTCGATTGGAGCGCTGGGCGCCGTGTACAACGATCTGGTGCCCACCTTCTCCTTCGGATGCGGGACCGGCGGCGGCAACAGCACCACCGACAACGTGAACATCTATCACTACCTCAATATCAAGCGCCTGGCTCGGAGGACCCAAAACCATATGTGGTTCCGAGTTCCCAATCAGATTTACTTCAACATGAATGCGGTGGAGAACGTGCGCCAATTCCCATCGCTCTCCACCATCGTCGTTACCAGCCCCGAGCTGGAGAAAATCGGCCACGTGGAGATTGTCCGGCGTCACATCGGCCCCGCCACTCATGTGCATGTGCTGGTCATTCCCGATGCCGAGCCTGAGCTCAAGGTCATCTTGCAGGGAGTGGAGACGCTGAATTCTTACAAAGCGGACCAGATCATCGCCCTCGGCGGCGGGTCGGTGATTGACGCGGCGAAGATCATGAAGCTCAAGTACGAATCGCCGCAAGCCGACCTGGAAGAGTTGGCCGCTCCATTTCTGGATTTGCGCAAGCGCGTGGTGCAGTTTCCGACAGAGAAGACGAACCGGGCTCGGTTGATTGCGATCTCTACGACCAGCGGAACAGGGAGTGAGGTCACGCCCTTTGCGGTCTTGATCGACAAGGAGCGTGGGCGCAAGGTGACGCTCGCCGATTACTCGCTGACTCCGGATGTGGCGATTGTGGATCCGCAGTTTGTCATGTCCATGCCAAAGGGTCTCACCGCGGATACCGGCATCGACTGCCTGACCCACGCGCTCGAAGCTGGCGTTTCCAATTACGCTTCACCCTATACCGACTCCAATGCCATGCAGGCGATTCGTTTGGTGTTCAAATACCTGCCGATCGCCTATGAGCATCCCCGCGATGAAGAGGCGCGCTCGATGATGCACAACGCGGCGTGCATTGCGGCAATGGCGTTTTCCAACGCGTCGGTCGGAATCAATCACGCGCTGGCCCACGCCTTCGGCGCGCGCTTCGGCGTCGCGCACGGACGGGCGAACGCGCTCATGTTGCCGCACGTCATCGCGTACAACGCGGCCGTCCCAGCCAAGTTCATGCCGTCGCCCTACACGCAGGGGTATGTGGCAAACAAGAAGTACGCAACGGTTGCGGACTTATTGGGGCTGGGTGGGAATACGGTGGAAGAAAAAGTATCGAAGCTGATCGAGGCCACCGAACAGTTGCTCGACCAATTGGGATTTCCGCGATCGATCGCCGAGCTGGGAATCTCGAAGGAAGAGTTTGAGCGGGCGATGCCCGAACTGGTCAAGAACGCCTTCGACGATCCATCCTGGCGCTCGAATCCTCGCATGCCTCTGATGACCGAAATGGTCGAGTTGTTCTGGAAGGCGTACGAGGGGCGAGGCGTGGCAAAGTTGGCGGGTGTTTCTGAGAAATAGGCCGTGGAGCCGATAGCGGTGCTTATGGCAAGAACTGCAGTGTTGCTGAACATCGATGAAAAGCGCGTAATTTCGGCCTTGCAAGAGGCTGGGAAAAATCTCACCGCTGCTGACGGCGAAACGGTTTTGGATTTCTCTTCCGTGCGTCGGATCGACGCGACCGCGCTGCGTGCGTTGGAGGAGTTTGCCCGAGTCGCCGACGAGAAAGCGGTCAAGGTCGTGTTGCGCGGCGTCAGCGTCGACGTCTACAAGGTGCTCAAGCTGGTGAAGTTGACGCGACGATTTTCTTTTTTGAATTGAGACACACGCTCGCCGGACGATTGCGATCGAGCGGGAGAACTGGCATGCAGAACCATAAACAGAGCGACCGCCTTTCCTGGGGCGACACGGTGTTTCTGCACCTCGAGCGCGAAGGCATGCCGCTCAATGTGGCGAGCATCTGCCTGTTCGAGGGCGAAATCTCATTGGAAGACTGTGTTCAGTTCATCGAATCGAAGCTGCCGCTCGTCCCCCGTTATCTCAAGCGCGTCGTCTCCGCGCCGTTCGGTCTGGGCCTTCCCAGCTGGGAATACGATGCGGAGTTCGACCTTCGCCGCCATGTGCGGGAAGTTACGCTCAACCACGGTACCGACGCGGAACTGAAAACCTTCGCCGGAAAACTCTTTGGCGCGGTGATGGACCGGCAACACCCGCTGTGGGACATCACCGTGGTGCGCGGGTTGAAGGGAAATCGCACCGGGCTGATCATCCGCCTGCATCACTGCATGGCCGATGGCATTGCGGGCGTGGGCATCATGAACGCGCTGCTCGACACGAGCCCGGAAGCGCCGCGTCTGCCGAAGAAAAAGATCAAGTTCCACGTCCCGCCGCCGCGCGACCCATTGGCCTCGCTTACGGCCGGGTTCGTGGACTCGTATTCCGATTTCGTGAAACGAATTCTCTCCGGCATGGCCGACTTGCTGAGCATGGCGGAGCGTGCGGCGGCGAACGGCCGGAATGTGGACACCGGCGAGTTTGCCAGCCTGTTCCCGGAAATCACAGCGTTTACCGAACGGCTCCGTTTCAACGTTCTTTATAAAGGACCGCAGAAATTCGCCTGCACTGAGATTCCCTTGGCGGAAGTCAAAGCCATCCGGCAGGAATGCGGCGCCAGCGTGAATGACGTCATTCTCGCCATCGTGACCGCAACCATTCGACGCTACTGCGAACTGCATGGCGACCCGGTGAAGGGAAAGCTGCTGCGTATCATGGTGCCCGTGAATCTGCGCGGCGATGGCAGTCCGTCGGAATTGGGCAACCGCATTTCGCTCGTCCCGGTCACCATTCCGCTGGATATCCGGCCACCGCTCAAGTTGCTGGCCGCTGTCCATAAACGAACCGAGTTTCTCAAACGCGTGCATGCCGCCGAGTTGGTCAGTTTGGCGGGAGGATTGATCGGGATGTTTCCGACTTCCGTACAGGGGCTGGCCGGGCCGCTTGCGAGCCAGTTGCCCATCACACCCTTCAACCTGGTCTGCACGAATGTTCCTGGGCCGCAGTTTCCGCTCTACCTGCTCGGCCATAAGATGACGCATTGCTATCCCTATGTTCCGGTCGGAGGCGAGATGGCGGTGAACTGCGCCATTCTGAGCTACAACGGCATGGCCTACTTCGGCTTCAGCGGGGATGTGCACGCAGCGCCCGATTTACGGCGTCTGGAGGAGTTAGTGAAGCAGACCTTCACGGAACTGTGTGACGCCGCTGGAATCAGGCCGCCGCAGAAAAAGCGAGTGCGCCGGAGACGGCAGGCAGTGTCGGTCTCCTCCGCCTCGGCAAAGTCCGCACCGGCAAAGTCCGCGCCCGCACCGGTTCGAACTCCGGTTCGCACTCCTGTTCGAACGACAGCGCGCGTGTCGCCGCTGAAAGCGAAACGAGTACCGGAACCGTCACCAACCGAACCGGAGAACGCTCCTACAGAGCGCATCGTCGCATAGGGAAGGCAAGTATCGGGGTGTAGACCGTGGTAGCTGCCGATTCACCCTCGCAGATCGCAGACGGGTTGATTCCCGTCCCCCAACTTTTTCTGACCGTCCATTTTCTCTACCCTGTCCAAAAGCCTTCGCCATCGCCTTTTCGAACTGAGCACGATTTTCATTTTGATCGGTTGCAGACCCGCCGGGGAGGCGTTTCGAAGTCCCGGCTTGAGGATTGTCAACATCTCAGCTACAAGTTCGCCGGAATTATTCAAATCTTATTCCTGAACCTCAAGAGGTGCCATATGGAATTCATTCGACGCGGGCTGCTTTGCAGCCTTGCGATTTTCCTGTGTCTCCCTGCTTTCGCGCAGTCGACGGATATTAACCGTTACACCCTTTTCACCGGCTTCGATTACTTGATCAGCCCCGCCAGAGACCTCACGGAACGCGGATTCGAAGGCGATTTCGGCGTCACCCTGAAGCCCTGGTTGGGCGTCGGCGGCGATTTCAGCGCCATCGGTAACGGCATCATCAGCGGCGCCGGAGCCATCAACGGAAACGAAACTGTCTTTGCGCCGATCCTGAAACCATACATAGACCCAGGCTCGGTGAACGTGCCCTTCAAATCGACCACATATACCTTTGCCGTCGGTCCCCAGTTTTACATTCGTCACTGGGAAAAAATCACGCTTCTTGTGCGTCCCGGTTTTGGAGGAATTCACGAGTCGGCAGATATCGCTTTTCCGGCTCAGTTGGCGTATTTATTCGGACAACTGGGGGTTTCGCCGCCGAACCCTCACCAGTCCGACACGCAGTGGTTCATCGGTATCGGCGGGGGCTTTGACCTTAACGTGTCCCGGCGCGTCGGCTGGCGGCTCGCTACCGACTATGTGAATACGCACTTGTTTTCTAACTTACTCGTTCCCCGGCAAAACTATTGGCGGTTTTCCACGGGACCAACGTTTCGCTGGGGCCATTTGAAATAGCGCACGGGGAATCATTCGATACGGAAGCCGCTACCAATTCGCTCGGAATGACCAACGACACTCCTGTCGGGATTTGTCGGGAGATCCTGCCTATGAAGCCTCTAACCCTTAACGACGTCTTCTCCGCCATCGTGGAGCGTGGCGACCAGCGGGTGATGCTGGCTCGGGAGGCAAGCCAATGGGTTCCCATCAGTTCGCAGCAGCTCTATCAGCATGTGGCCGGCGTCGCTCGGGCGCTGCGCCAGTGGGGCCTAACCAAGGGAGATCGGCTTGCCATCCTGAGTGAGAATCGGCCAGAGTGGGCCGTTGCGGACTTTGCGGCTCTCCAATTGGGCGCGGTGGTTGTGCCCATCTACGCCACGCTGACATCCCAGCAAACAGCATACATTCTCGCCGATTCCGGCGCGAAAATTGTGGTCGTCTCCACCGCGCAGCAATTGGAAAAACTACTTTCCATCAAGGATCAGACGGCTGTGGAACGAGTGCTGGTGATGGATCCGGTGGACACCTCCGATGCGGTTCCCATGCGCCGGCTGATGCAGGAAGGCCCCGTGGAACGGGATCCGGAACTGGACGTTTGCGCGCGCGCTATTTCCGCAGACGACCTGGCATCCATTATTTACACCTCGGGAACCACTGGCGCCTCAAAAGGCGTCCAGCTGACTCACGGGAATCTGACCTCGAATATTTTGTGCTCGCTTGAAGGTTTCGATGTCCAACCGGGCCAGCTCAGTGTTTCCTTTCTGCCGCTCTCGCACGTGACGGCGCGTCATGCCGATTTTGCCTTGCTCTACCACGGCGTGACCCTGGCGTACTGCCCCTTCTTCGAACAGCTGCCGCAGGTTCTCATGGATGTGTCGCCGACCATTTTCGTCGCCGTGCCGCGGGTTTACGAAAAGATTCACAGCCAGGTGGAACAGAAGGCCAAAAGCTTTCCCCAGCGGGCCATCTACCGGTGGGCGCTCTCGGTAGGCCGCGAACATCTGCTCAAGGTTCTGGCGGGTGAAGTTCCGACATCGCTAAGCTGGAAGCTGGCCAACCGGCTGGTTTTTTCCCAGGTGCGAGCGCGCATGGGCGGCCACGTGGAAACGTTCGTCTCGGGCGGGGCGCCCTTGGGCATTGAGTTGGCTGCATGGTACGCGAGCATTGGCATTCGCATCCATGAAGGCTACGGCCTGACGGAAACCTCGCCGGTCATTGCGATCAACTCGCCGCGCGCCCACAAACTGGGCACGGTAGGCCGTCTTCTCTCCAATGTCGAGGTTCAGATTGCGGACGACCAGGAAATTCTGGTGCGCGGCCCTTCCGTTTTCCGTGCTTACTGGAACCGCCCGGAGGAAACCAGCAACGCATTTGTCGACGGCTGGTTCAAAACCGGGGATATCGGCATGCTGGATGAGGCCGGGTTTCTGTCGGTCACCGATCGCAAGAAAGACCTGCTCAAGACCTCGGGCGGAAAGTTCATCGCACCGCAACCGGTTGAGAATTCCCTTAAGTTGCATGCTTTGATCGGAACCGCGGTGGTCGTGGGAGACCGGAGGAAATTTGCTTCCGTGATTATCTCTCCCTGTTTTGCTCTGCTCGAGGATTGGGCGCGTGCCAACCACCTATCCTTTTCTTCCCGAAAAGAACTGGTTGCCAACCCGAAAGTCCAGGCGCTCTACGAAAGCATGGTTGGCGAGGTGAACAAAACCCTGGCCCGCTACGAAACATTAAAAAAAGTCCTGCTGGTGCCGGATGAATTCACGGCCGACGACGGCACCCTCACCCCGACTCTAAAACTCCGCCGCAAGGCCATTCAAGAACGCTATCGCAAGCAGATCGACGGCCTATACGAGGAAGCCGGCGTTGCCACCGTGGCGTAGCCGCAGGTCGCGTGGCCGCCCTCATTCTCGCGCATAGCCAGTTCCCGCAGCTCACATCCCTTTGCCCCGCACCGATCGGGCTATAATTGCGCACGCGCATGGCCCTTACCTCTGGCACAAAGCTCGGTCCCTACGAAATCCTCTCTCCCCTCGGCGCTGGTGGCATGGGTGAGGTCTATCGCGCCAAGGATACCCGCCTCGACCGCACCGTCGCCATCAAGGTCCTGCCGACACATCTCTCCGATGATCCGGAATTGAAGCAGCGCATGGAGCGCGAGGCCAAAGCCATTTCCGCGCTCCAGCACTCCAATATCTGCACGCTTTACGACATCGGCACGCAAGACGGCACCGACTTCCTGGTCATGGAGTATCTCGAAGGCCAGACCCTCGCCGAGCGCCTGGGAAAAGGCGCGCTGCCTCTCGATCAAGTCCTGAAGATTGGAACCGAAATCGCTCAGGCCTTGGAGAAGGCGCATCAACAAGGCATCATCCATCGCGATCTGAAGCCGGCGAACATCATGCTGACTAAAGGTGGCACAAAGTTGATGGACTTTGGCCTGGCCAAACCGGAGATGTCGATTTCGTCGCAAGCGGTCAGCGCTTTTACGCCTTCCACGCCGACCATGAATCTGGCTTCGCTTACCGCAGCCGTGACCCCGCTCACCCAGAAGGGCTCCATCGTCGGAACCTTTCAATACATGGCCCCCGAACTTCTGCAAGGCGCGGAAGCCGACGCACGCAGCGACCTCTTCAGCTTCGGCTGCGTTCTCTACGAGATGGTCACCGGACGCCGCGCCTTCGAAGGCAAATCGCAACTCAGCGTATTCAGCGCCATTCTGGAAAAAGATCCCGAGCCCATCACGGTCAGCCAACCGCTTGCGCCGCCCATGCTCGATCGCGTGGTGCGTGCCTGTCTCGCCAAAGATCCCGCCGACCGCTTTCAATCCGCGCACGACATCGCCATGGACCTGCGCTGGGTGACCGACATAACGCTCGCGGAATCGAAGCAGTCCGCTGCGCCAGACGAATCGGCAAAGCCGGCTGCGCAATTCAGCAAATCCTGGACGGCCGGGCTGGCCGCCCTTCTGCTCGCTTTCGTCGCCCTCGCCGGATTCGGAGGATACCGCTGGGCAAAATCCTCCGAACTACCGATATCGATCCACGCCGAAATCCCTCCGCCCGACAAATTTGTAATGGATACGACCGGCGACGCCGGCGGCATGCCCGTGCTTTCTCCGCAAGGTGACAAGATCGCCTTCGTCGCGCATTCCGGGGAAACCAAGCTGCTGTGGGTGCGCTCGCTCAGCGGTGAATCGGCGCAACCTTTGAACGGTACCGCAGGTGCTGCGCACCCTTTCTGGTCGCCGGATGGCCGCTATATAGGCTTCTTTGCCGGCGGCAAGTTGATGAAGATCGCCGCCGCCGGGGGCCCGGCTGTAACCATCACCGATGTCCCAAATTCTCGCGGCGGAAGCTGGAGTGCCAACCACTGGATTGTGTTTGCGCCAAGTTTTGACGGCGCGCTGTTGAAAGTAAACGTCCAGGGTGGCGCAACAGCGCCGGCAACGGTGCTCGACAAAACCAAGCACTCCACTCATCGCTGGCCCTGGTTTCTCCCCGATGGCAAACACTTCATTTTCCTCGCCACCAGTCACACCGGAGGAGATCCCAAACAGAACGGAATCTACTTCGGGTCGGTCGACAGCGCGGAGACTCACCTGGTGATAGCGACCGATTCGGCGGCGCAGTACGCATCCGGCTATCTTCTCTATCGTGTCAACACGGCACTGGTGGCGCAACCGTTCGACCCGCAAAAAGGCAGTCTGTCGGGCACGGCCATTCCGCTGGTCAACAACCTCCGCGACGACGTCGGCGTCTGGCGCAGCATTTTCTCCGTTTCTCAGAACGGACTCCTGATTTATCAGTCCGGCAGTGCCGACTCCGCCAAAAGTCACCTGGTGCTGTTCGACCGCTCGGGCAAGCCGCTCGCGGACTACGATCCTCAGGAGGCTACGATCACCGATGCACGCGCCTTGCTGGGCGTGCGCGATGTGCGTCTTTCGCCGGACAACAAGCGCGTCGCATTTGCCAGCGGCACCGGCATTTGGACGCTCGACCTCGAACGCAAGACCAAAACGCGCATCACCTTCGACCAGCAGGTCATACAGGAGCCTGCCTGGTCCGCGGACGGCAAGACGGTCTTGTTTTCGGCGCGAGTCGCCGCCGGCGGCGGCAACGTCCAAATCCGCTCCAAAGCGGCGGACGGAAGCGGCGCCGAGAAGACAGAATTCGCCACGCAGAACAACTACCATCATCCAGCGTGGTCGCCCGATGGAAAGTATCTGACCTACCTTTGGGGCGATGGCGAGAAAATGGTTTCACTCTGGATTGTGCCGGTTGCGGGTGACGCGAAGCCAACCGCGATCGTGCAGCCGCCATCGCCGCAATCCGACCTCTTCTCGTATCGAGTTTCTCCCGACAGCCATTGGGTGGCCTACCAGTCCGACGAATCCGGACAAGTGGAGATCTACCTCACGACGTTTCCGGAAGGAAAAGGGAAATGGAGAGTGTCGGCCAATGGCGGAGTGTACCCGGCGTGGGCGGGAAGCGGCAAAGAACTGTTCTACGAGAATCTTACCGACGATGTCTTCGTTTGCACCGTCGAGCCGAAAGGCGCGGAGATCGAAGTCGGTACGCCCCAGCGTTTGTTCCACGCCGCTTCGCCGGGAATCGGTACGTCGTTTGACGTCTCCTCCGATGGCCAGCGTCTGCTGGTGAACCACTCCGAGGAAGAAACCCAGGCGCCGCTCCAGTTAGTCACCAACTGGCTCGCGGAACTGAAGAAGTAATTCTCTGATTTAGTCCCGGGTTCCCCCGGTGCACCTCCGTGTACCCCGTGGTTTATGCTTTCGACAGCGGTTCAGAGCTTCCCCAAAGCGAGCCCCGCCGCCCAAGGTTTTTCCTTCGTGTACCTTCGTGCCTTTTGTGGTGGACGTTTTTCAAACTTTTCCCCTACTGAAAATTCTTTCACATTGACGCGAGCCGGGCTGGAACGGCACAATGGCAGCTTCTTTTGCGCCAAGAAGCAAATTCCAGATTCGGGATCATGGGGATCGCATGCCAAGCAGTCGTCAACAGAAATGCCGCATCGTCAGCCCGGCCGCACTTGCCGTCGCTCTTCTTGTTATTTTCGCCGCCAGCGCGTTGCCCGCCGTCGGCCAAACGTCGGTCACCACCTATCACAACGACAACTACCGCACCGGCTGGAATCAGACCGAGTCCGTGCTAACTCCTGCCAACGTGTCCGCCGCAACGTTCGGTCGGCTCCAGACCGTGCCGCTCGACGACCAGGTAGACGCGCAGCCGCTGGTGGTGCCGGGAGTGCAGATTACGGCGGGGAATTATCAGGGCACGCACGATGTGGTCTATGTGGCGACCGAAAATAACTCGGTGTACGCCATCGACGTTCACACCGGCGCAGTGCTGCTGAGTCCGAATTTCGGATCGCCAGTGCGCTATCCGCTGGGATGCAACAACAACGGGCCCAATGTGGGTGTCAACTCTACCCCGGTGATCGACAAGAACAGCAACACGATGTACGTCATGGTCTACAACCAGCTTTCGAACGGGTCGCAGCAGTACAAACTTCACGCCCTCGATCTGGGCAGTTTGACCGATAAGGTGGCGCCGGCGGTCGTGGCCGCGTCGAATACTCTCACCGATGGATCGACTTTCAACTTCAACGCGACGTACCAGCGGCAGCGGCCGGCGCTGCTGTTCGCAAATAGCAGCATTTATGCGGGCTTTGGCAGCTTCTGCGATTACGCGGGAAATCTGTCGCGGGGCTGGCTGCTGGGCTGGACGGCAGGATCGCTCGCCCCCTTTCCGTCGAACCAACTCAACGACCTCCAGGCCACCGACGCGGACACTTTCTTTCTCTCCTCCATCTGGATGTCCGGATACGGACCTGCGGCCGACGACTCGGGCAACGTCTTGTTCGTGACCGGAAACTCGGATCCATACTCGTACGACGGCGTCACCAACCTTCAGGAGAGCGTGGTCAAGATGTCTCCCACGCTCACCACCGTGCTCAGCCTGTTCACTCCCGATAACCAGGTGAGCCTTGATCAGGGGGACACGGATTTCGGCTCCGGTGGAGTGCTCGTGCTCCCCGATCAAGCCGGGCCTGATCCTTTTCTGGCGGTCGCTGCGGGCAAGGACGGAAACATGTATCTGATGAACGAAGACGATCTGGGCGGCTACTCGCCGTCGACGAATAATGTTCTGGGCACCTACTCGGTGGGCGGTTGCTGGTGCGGCGAGTCGTATTATGTCGATCCGACCGATGGAACCGGACGGGTCGTGAGCAGCGGCGGCAAGTCCGTGGGAGTTTGGAAGGTGCACACCTCGCCGACGGTAGGGTTAACCGAAGTGGAGGCGTCCGAACCGATCGCCGGTTCGCAGGATCCGGGATTCTTCACCACGATTTCCTCGAACGGCACTGCCAATCCACTCATTTGGGCACTCACGCGTCCGCAGAACTCGAGGGTGGCGCCGCTTCGACTGCTTGCGTTTAATCCTGACTCCGGCAAGAAGAAAAACATGATCAAGAAATTGTTTGGGTCGGAAGCGGGCACATGGCCGAATCTGAGCGGCAATGCGAACCTGGTCCCGGTGGTGGCCAATGGCCAGGTTTTCGTCGCCAGCTACAAGCAGTTGCAAATATTTGGCCTGCTCCCGGCGAGCGGCAAGACGAAGAAGAAGTGAGCGAACCCGAGGAATGCGTCGTCAACTATGCAACTTCCTGCACTCTTGACAGCAAGCTCGACCCAGTACAGACTTCATCTAACGGGCACCCCCCACATCGGCCCGGCTCTTTCAGGGATGCTCTCTGATCCGTCCAGGAGGATCTGTGTCCAAGCGCGTGGCCCGCACTCTTGCCTCGTTCTGTTCTGTATTCCTTTTTTCTTTTTTCCTCGCGATTCCAGTCGCTAGCGCCCACAGGTCCCGAGCCTCTTCCGAGCTTCACACCGGCGAGGCTCACACCAGCAGGGTTCACACCTCCGAGGTCCACACCGGCCTCTGGCATGGACGAGTCGTGAACTACACCATCGAAAATGGTCGCGCCATCTCTGAGGGCGACATCATTCTCGGTCAAGTCGACCCCCTTCCCGACGCCGGCGCGATCCCCAACTCGGTGGGCGTTGCCTATGCCAGCTATCTTTGGCCCAAAGTCGATGGCGTTGCGACCGTCTATTACCAGATCAACTCCAGCAGCGGCGACCAGACCAACATTGGCGCCGCCATCACCCAGTTCAATTTAGATTTCCCGGGCTTGATTCAGTGGGTAGCCTGGAACCCGGAGGCCCCCCAAAGTCCCACCTATGTCGAGATCAACTTGAACGGGGCAGCGACCGGCGTGTGCGAAGCCGAAGAAGGCTATCAGCCAAAGTTCACACAACCCCAGCCCATGGGCGGCGCCAGCAATTGCGCCGTCGGCACCATTCTCCACGAAATGGGACACGTGATCGGCCTCTGGCACGAGCACGAGCGCTCGGATCGCAATACCTACGTCACTGTCAACTACAACAACGTGATCAAGGGGTCGTGGTCGAACTTCGAACTTCTCGGCGACAACGCGCAGAACCTCACGTTATACGACTACGCCTCCGTCATGGAGTATCCTCCGTTTTCGTTCTCCCGCAATGGCGGCCCGGTCATCGAATCCATTCCGCCGGGAATTCCGATGAGCGGCAGCGAAGGCGTTCCAGTCCCAACCACACCCGATTACTCCGCCGCCGACAAAGAAGGCATTGAGCGTCTCTACGGCACCCCGCCGACATCCGTGACTGTCACTTCCAACCCGCCGGGCCTGCAGGTCGTAGTCGATGAGGGATCCCCCGTCACCACGCCGCAAGTCTATAGCTGGGCTTTGAATTCCACGCACACGCTGAGTGTTCCGACCAATGTGCAAACCTTGAGCGGGGACATCGCCAACAGCACAACGTTGGCGACGTTTTACTACACTTTCGGCAATTGGAATGACCAGAGCACCCAGACCCACATGATCACCGTGACTCCAGGCAATGGCGACGTGGGGTTTCCGGCGACTTCTCCGCAAGTCGCAACCTACTCGGCGAATTTTGTTCAGATCGTGCCTTACACGCCATCCGTATATCCAGTATCCCCGGTTCCCGGCACCGTGGCGGCTTCGCCAACTCCCCAGAGCTATTCCGGAGAATCGGGAGTTTTCTTTGTCGCCCGTCAGCAGGCAACGCTCACCGCAACGCCCAACAGCGGCTGGAATTTCTACGAATTCAACAACGGGCCCTTCTGGTTGCCCGGTGGCCTGGGTGCAAATCCGAAAACATTCTATGTTCCCGATACCGGCCTCGCCGTCAACACGACCGTCGAGTTCTCCAACACTCCGATCTATACCCTGGACATCACTCCCGAAACCTTCGGCTCGAATCTGCAAGTGCTCTGGGATGAGAACACCGGCGGCTATTATTCCTACACGCCCAAGAACTTCTCCTCCTATTACGATTCGACCTGGACGCCGAACAGCAGTCACACCGTGGATATCAGCACCCTGCAAAAACCCTACAGCAGCAACAGCCGTTACGCGTTTTCGAGTTGGAGCGACACGGGCGCGCAGTTCCATACCATCACTTTGCCGAGCAGCGGCGGCGCNNCCCACCGGAGACGGTTTCTATCCCACCGGACAACTTTTGCAGTACACCGCTTCGCCGTCGACGGGTTGGACTTTTGCGGGTTGGACATTCGATCTGACCGGTACGACGAATCCCGATTCGCTGACCGCGAACGACGAAACTCTGGTCTTTGCCAACTTCAATATCACCAATGTTCCGCTTACGCTCACCAGCCTTAGCCCCAACACCGCACCTTCGGGTAGCACTGGCTTCACGCTTACCCTCACCGGCACCGGCTTCGCCACTGGATCGCTCGTCTCAGTCAACGGATCGAATCGAACTCCTTTGTCTGTGACTCCCACCACGATCACCGTGCCGGTAACCTCGAGCGACCTCGCCACTCCCACCAACTTCCAGGTTTTCGTTGAGAATTATCCCTCCGGCTGGACGGGTTGTGCCGTGTTTGGCTCGCTGCCCTTTTTCGTCTCCCAAGGAGTTGGTGTTCCCGTGGTGAAACCTTCGCCCACGACTCTGACCTTCAAGACCAAGCAAGCTGTGGGCGCTACCAGCGCCAGCCAGAGCGTCACGCTGAAAAATACCGGCTCAATCAGCGCGAGTATTTCCATCAAGCCCAGCGGAGACTTTGGCGAAACCGACAATTGCAGCACGCTGGCCATAAACGCGAGTTGCACCGTGAACGTAACCTTCACCCCAACGATCGTCGGCGCTGTGAGCGGAGCCATCACCATCACCGACAACGCCGCGAACTCGCCGCAGATCGTCAGTCTCACCGGCACCGGAGAAGCGCCCATCACCTTCGCTCCGACGACTCTGGCATTCGGCACAGTGGCTGTCGGCAACAGCAGCACCAAAACTCTAACCATCACCAACAATCAGAACAAGACGTTAAATTTCACCTACTCCGCCAGTGGAAACTACACCGCTGGAGGAACCGGAACGACGTGCGGGACGAGCCTTACAGCCGGAACAAAATGCACCCTCGCCGTCACCTTCACGCCGCTGGCGAAAGCCACGATCAACGGTGTGCTCACAATTACCGATGACGCCGCCTTCAGTCCGCAGGAAGTCGCGCTCACCGGCAAGAGCGCCACCGGATCGGCGCCGCTGTTAAAGATCACTCCGGCCAGCGTCTCGTTCACCAGCCAGGCCGTTGGCACCGCAAGCGCCATCAAGACGGTGAGTGTAAAAAACAGCAGCGCCAGTTCTTTGACAATTTCTTCCGTGACCGCCAGCGGCGATTTCACCGCGACGGGTTGCACCGGAGCGTTGGCTGCGGGCGCGACCTGCACCCTCAGCCTCACCTTCACGCCTTCCATCAGCGGATCCATCAAGGGAGCCGTCACCATCTCGGATAACGCCACTATCGATCAGCAGGTCTTCAGCGTCTCCGGTACGGCGGTCCTTCCCGTGATCATGTCTCCCACCAGCCTCACTTTCTCGGCGCAACCCGTGGCGACAACAAGCGCCGCACAGACGATTACCCTCACAAACAATGAAAATGTCGCGCTCACTCTTAACACCCTCGCGGCCAGCGGAGATTTCTCTGCCGTCCCAGGCGGCGCCGATCCCTGCGGTGCAAGCGTCGCTGCCGGCGCCACGTGCACGTTCAATGTGACGTTCACTCCCAGCGCCACCGGAAGCATCAAAGGCGCCGTCACCGTCACCGATAGCGCCAGCAACAGTCCTCAGACGTTGAAGCTGACAGGAACTGGTCAAAACTAATGCCCATGTGCAGCCTGAGTGTGCTCCGTATGGAGATTGCTCACATGGTCCCCCCACGGAAGTGGACTAGCGTGGACGCGCTACGCAGAGTATTTTCATAATTGGGAAGTAGAGTCGCCAGCAATGTTGCTGAATAAAGTTCGGTGCACACCGCCGGAACGGCTGAATGTGTTGTATAAGTACCTTTATTATCAATTAGTTTAGTAGCGCTTGATGCGGAAATACTGGAAGTATTTATTATTAACAAAAACAGTGTAGATTTGGACGCATTCATGCTGTATAAAGGTGTTCCTCCTCTGGGGCCCAGGGCGAGAATGTCTTGTTTGAGGAGCGTTTGTGATCGACGGTGATCTGAACAACGCAGCAAGAACAAAGCGTAGACAGAGCAGACGGACTGGGTATCGTCGTCGTTTACGCATGCAGCGGCTCCTGCTCGCAGTCGTCGTCGGCTCTGTGTTTGCTGGCGCTTGCTGGCTGGGTGCGCACCTGAGTTCTCCGGCGCGCTCTTCGCGCAACGCTGCGGAGTTGCCCCAATCCAGCTGGTTTCACAGCAACGCCCACAAAAACCTCGCCGCCATGGCGGCGCAGTCCGCCAAGCCCAAGAGAAATCTCGTCGCGAGTTCCGATGTCTACCCTTACTCGGTGGTGCCCGGCGGATTGAAGCGTGCTGAGGATCTCCGCAAAGCGGCATCGCAAGACGCTGTGGTTCGCAGCCATTATTCCCATTTCGATTTCGATCATGCCCGGCTGGTGCGCGTCGCCGAAGCCCGCGAAGTGTATGTGTCCTATCGCATTCGCAACACCGTTTACTGGACCAAGAAAAAAGTTCGCCTCCATGTCGGGGAGTTGCTGTTGACCGACGGCACAACCACGGCTCGCGCCCATTGTGGCAACCAGATTTCCGATGTCGCCAAGCCCGACATTTCCGACGAAGAGCCCGACGAGGATGTTCTCAACGATCCCATCCCGGCGGTGGAATCGCCGTACGCTCCGATCCACCCCGTCATTGCCTCGGCCGACTTGCCTGACGGCCAACCCGTGGGCCCGCAGCTTTTCGCCGGCGGATTCATTTTTCCCTATGTGCCCTATGGTGTGCCGCTTCCTGGCGGACGCTGCCCGGTCAACGACACCGTCGCTAACGGCCACTGCCAACCCCATCACAAATCGCCCGTCATTCCCGAACCTTCCACCTTGTTGTTGATTTTCCCCGGACTGGCGATGATCGCCTGGCGTTATCGCCGCACCACCCGCCCCATCGCAGCGTAAGCGCAAGAGCTCCTCTGTGCTCTACATCCGTGGCTTCCCCAGTGTTCCTCCGTGCCCCCATGGTGAAGCCTTTTTTCTCATCGACCACGACATTCTCCGCGTAAACGGATTACACTTTCCCTGCGCCCACACAAGTTTTTCTAAGCGTAGGATGCACCCAGCATGATCTGGCGATATCTCATCGAAGGTCCGTGGATCGTTCTCATCGCCTACTGGTGGGCCAGCGCGTTGAAGACGCGCCGCACCGTCCGCCGCGAACCCTTCGCCTCGCGCTACGGCATCCTCCTGCTGGAAGTTGTCGGTTTTGTCCTGCTCTTCATGAATAGCGAAAGCGGAGAGCTCGCCCTCGACTCCAAGATCGGTTTTCTAGGCCACCACATTTTTCCCCAGTCCGACGCCCTGGCCGCAGCCGCCGTAGCCGTGACCTGGATCGGCATCGCGCTCGCTCTCTGGGCGCGTTGGCATCTCGGCCAGTATTGGAGCGCCCGCGTCACCATCAAAGATGACCACCAGTTGATCCGCACCGGACCGTACGCCTATTTCCGCCATCCCATTTATTCCGGATT
>PLUW01000057.1 GCA_003162935.1 Acidobacteriaceae bacterium | reverse complement strand
CTCAGGTGCTAGGTCTCAGGTGTCAGGAAAGTCAAAGCAGGGACTTCCTTAGACCTGAAACCTGAGCCCTGACGCCGGCGCCATTTGCGCATGCCCATCCACTGAACTAAAATCCAAGTTTCCCTAAGAACAGCCACTAAAGAGTAGGATTCATGCGAGCAACGCGAATCCAAATCATCGCAGCATCAAGAATCTACACAGGCAGGTGTTCGTGATCATCGGTGTTCCGAAAGAAAGTTATCCGGGCGATCGGCGGGTTGCAATTGTACCCGCAGTTCTCCCGACGCTGACCAAAGCTGGCTTCGAAGTTCACATCGAGTCCGGGGCGGGCATTGAGGCCGGCTATCCCGATTCCCAATATGCCGACAAGGGCGCGAAAATCGCTCCGAATCGCGCCGCCGTGTTCGCCGCCGCCGATATTGTTGTGCAGATTCTCTGCTACGGTTCCAACGACATCACCGGCAAGCAGGACGTACCGCTCTATCGCCGCGACCAGATCCTGATCGGCTTTCTGCGCCCGTTCGGCGCGAAAGACGTTGTGCAGGAAGTCGCGAGCAGTGGCGTCACCGCGTTTGCCGTGGAACTGATGCCGCGCACGACCCGCGCCCAAAGCATGGACGCGCTCTCTTCCATGGGAACGGCCTGCGGCTACAAGGCCGTGCTCTTGGCCGCCGATACTCACCCGCGCATTTTCCCCATGCTCACCACCGCGGCGGGAACCATCACTCCCGCGCGCGTGTTCGTGATCGGATGCGGCGTCGCCGGACTTCAGGCCATCGCGACTTCGCGCCGCCTGGGCGCGGTAACGTCGGCGTACGATTTAAGGCCCGCCGTGAAGGAGCAGGTGCAGAGTCTTGGCGGACGCTTCGTCGAACTCCCCATCGAGGCGAAAGACGCGCAAGACGCTCGCGGATACGCCACCGCGCAGGGCGAGGACTTTTACCGGCGTCAGCGCGAGTTGCTCGGAAAAACCGTCCAGGAAAGCGATGTAGTGATTACAACGGCGGTGATTCCGGGTAAAAAAGCGCCTGTGCTGGTCACCGAGGATATGGTGAAGGGTATGGCGCCCGGTTCGGTGATTGTCGATTTAGCCGCCGAGCGCGGCGGCAATTGCGAAATCACCGAAGCGGGCAAAACCGTCGTCAAGCATGGCGTGACCATCGTCGGAGCGATCAACCTCGCCGCTGGTGTTCCGTATCACGCCAGTATGATGTATGCCCGCAACATCACTGCCTTTTTGACTCATCTAATCAAAGATCAAAAGTTGAATCTGAACCTCGAAGATGAGATTGTTCGCGAGACTCTGCTGACCCGCGGCGGTGAGATCGTGCAGGCGCGGGTTCGCGAGTTGTTGGCTTTGCCCGCTCTGGCGAAGTGACCGTGGAGCGACGGGCGTCTCGCCCGTCCGTGGGTATGCCGACGGAGGCTGGGCGGGGACGCTCGGCGCTCCACAGCTAAAAAGATCGGACAGAGAAAGAGGAAAGATGAACAGCACTTCAACCTTGATCAACGCGCTCTTTATTTTCGTGCTCGCCGGCTTCATCGGATTTGAAGTGATCCGGCGAGTCTCGCCGCTGCTACACACTCCGCTGATGTCGCTCACCAACGCCTTGGACGCGATCGCGGTCGTCGGCGCCATCGTGCTCGTGGGCGAGCACAAGAGCCACCTTGCTACGGTCTTCGGATTCATCGCCGTGGTCGCCGCCACCAGCAACATCGTCGGCGGTTTCGTCATTACCGACCGCATGTTGAAGATGTTCAAGTCCAGTCGCCCCGCGTCCCAACCCGCGGCGAAGCCGGTGGCCAAATCGGTGGGCGGACAATGACGCCCGAACTTGGAGCCACCCAGATCGTCATCGAACTTCTCTATCTCGTCGCCAGCGTGCTCTTCATCCTCTCGCTGAAGTGGATGAGTTCGCCCACCACCGCCCGCCACGGCATTTGGGCTGGCGAAATCGGCATGGTGCTGGCCATCGGTGGCACGCTGCTCAACCACGGCATGAGCTACCACCTCATCGCGATTGGTCTGGTGCTCGGCACCATCATCGGCGTTCCCCTCGGCCGCGTGGCCATGACGGCCGTCCCGCAGCGAACCGCGCTTAGTCACGCCTTTGGGGCGCTCTGCGTAACCCTCGTAGGCTCCGCCGAGTTTTACCTGCGCTCGCCCGATATCTCGCCTTTCATGATGTCGGTGCTGTCTCTAGAGGTGATTCTCGGCGGCTTGACCGTGACCGGCAGCCTGATGGCCGCAGGTAAGCTCCAGGAAATTCTGCCGCAGCGTCCGCTGACTTACAAGGGCCAGAACCTGGTCAATTTTCTGTTGCTCGCCGGCGCCCTGGTGATCGCCGTTACTCTGGTTCTGCATCCGGGATCGCGCTCGCTCTTCCCCTTCATGATCCTGATCGCGCTCGCCTTCGGCGTGTTGCTGATCATCCCCATCGGCGGCGCGGATATGCCCACCGTCATTTCGCTCTTGAACGGTTACGCCGGACTGTCGGCCGCGGCCATGGGCTTCGTCCTCAACAGCAAGCTGCTGATCATCGCCGGCGCGCTCGACGGATCGTCCGGCCTCATTCTCTCCATCATCATGTCGAAGGCCATGAACCGCTCGTTCACGAACGTCTTGTTCGGAGCCTTCGGCCAGGTGCAAGCTGCGGCTGCTGGCGGCGAAGAAGCGAAACCCGTCCGCAGCGCGACTCCCGAAGAAGCCGCCGCCATCCTTTCCGCTGCGAACCGCGTCATCGTGGTCCCCGGATACGGCATGGCCGTGGCCCAGGCGCAACACAAAGTGCGCGAACTTTACGATGCGCTCACCAAACGCGGCGTCGATGTGCGCTTTGCCATCCACCCCGTTGCCGGACGCATGCCCGGCCACATGAACGTGCTGCTCGCCGAAGCCGATATTCCCTACGACCGACTGATTGAGATGGACGAAATCAACGGCGACTTTCCTCAGACCGATGTCGCCCTGGTCATCGGCGCCAACGACGTAACCAATCCCGCCGCCCGCACCGATACTACGAGCCCCATCTATGGCATGCCGATTCTTGATGTCGACAAGGCTCATACCGTGATGGTCATCAAGCGCAGTATGAATCCCGGCTTCGCCGGCATTGACAACCCGCTCTACTACCTCGATAACACCCTCATGCTGTTCGGAGACGCCAAGGCTTTTGTCGGCAGCATCGTGCGCGAACTCGCCGGAGGCCACGGCTAGAAGTCCGCAGTAGAAGTGGGGTTCGTATCAGGGCGTGCCTTTAGAGCTTGCGGAAGGCCTCGATCTTGACCTTGGTTCTTGGATGGCACAGCGGTTCACCGCTGCGATAAATGCAGGGCTGCTTTCAGGGCTTCAGCCGCTGAGGTCGGGCCGCCGCGCGAGCGACACTTTCCCGCGCGGGTCGCCTAGGCAAAAATCCGGCGGGCTTAGGTCTCGCGCTAGGATTTCGCGCAGCCTGCGGCCCGCCCGGCGGTTAGGCTGCTTTCTTCAACTCTCGTATCTTCGCCCAACGTGCTTTCTGGGCCAGAGAAATTCTCCGGCGCCCGGCTGCGGAAAGAACGCGTTTGGCTCGATGTGACGCCACCGCGTGCAGACCTGAGCCTGAGCCACGGGTAAGCTTCTCCAGAACCGAAATCGCTTCCCCAAGCTTTTGGACCTGGTTTTGTGCGTCCCGGCGTTCCTCGCGGAGTCGGTCAATCGCTTTAGCAATATTTGTCATCAAATCCCCCCTCGGGTGAGTTACCGTCGGCAATTGTATTACTAACTCCCGATTCTGTCATGGCCTATTGCTAGCGGGTAGTGGCTCACTTTGCCGATGAGGCCGAAGAAACTCCTGAACCACGAGGGACACGGACTCCAGGAAGGCTCCTGTCCTCTGGCTTTTCCTTCCTGTACCTTTCGTGCCATTAGTGGTGGACGCTTTAGCAAACTGCGCTACGGCCTGCCAGCGCGACCGTTAATTATGCCCAACCCCACTGCTCGGACGATGAGGCGCCCACGATACGCGGCAACCTTCGAAGTACGATGCCCGCAGTGTCATCCCAAGGGCGGCAACAATCCCGACGATCCAAAAAGAAATAGCGCGCCTACGGCAAGGCTATAGATCGCCGTCAGCGCGGTGACTACAAACTGAAATCGGGGCAGCCGCGAACTGAAGCCGAAAAGTCCCACCGCCGATGCCGTCATCACTGTATTCATGATCAGTAGGCCCGCGATAAACATGGCCAGTCCAAGAAAGCCTTTGCCGATTCCGCCCAGATTCGCTGCCAGTAAGAAGATCATCAGTTGGCTGGGTGTTTCCGCGCCCAGTCCATGCACAACTCCGATCATCAGCACCGATTTCGAGCTGTAGTTCCACGTCTTGTCGTCGGGACGCGGAACGTCATGATCATGCCAATAACTCTTCATTTTCCATTGCAGCCAGCGTATCGCCCCCGCCATAAGGTGAAAGCGGCTCCGGGGCGCGGGCCTTCCGGTGAAGATCGACCCCAGCACATACACTCCGAGGATCAGCAACGTAAGCCCAACCAGTCGCTCGGCGATGCGATCAATGCCATGCGGCAGCGAAAGTTGAAACACGATTACCGCAGTCCCCAGCACCGCGACCATGGCCGCGTGTCCGATCGCGTAGAGCAGGCCCAATCGCATCCCACGCCAGCGATTCGTCTGCACACTGGTGATGTCGGAGATGGCCGCGATATGGTCGTAGTCGAAGCCGTGGCGGAATCCAAGGATCGCCGCGGTCAAGAGCGCAAATTGAAGGCTGTTCGGTGTGCCGGTCATGGATGATGGAGGAATCGTGGGCTCGGCCCAGCCTCTCATTGTTCCATACACAGCCAGAAATCGGAAATCCGGCGGCAAGCGGGCAGTGGAGCAGTTTGGTCGTCATTACCATAAGCCTTGTCATCCTGCCCCTGAGCTTAAAGGGGAAGGACCTGCCTTTTGTCCGCACCAGCGCCCAGTTTATGGGCAGCTCACTCTCAGACTGCGCCACTGCCGAAAAGTTTTCACATTGACGCGAACCAGGATGCGGGGGACAATAGTCTACATTGCTGGGTCGATGGGGAGATCCTGTTTGAAGCTGAATATCAGATTTTCGCTGCTTCTCGTCGTCGGAGTCATGGCAACTGCGGCCCATGCTCAGGTCCCCTATCCCAATCCGATCAATCACGTCATCGTGATCGACCAGGAGAACCGCAGCGTCGACAACCTTTTCGGCAGCAATTCTCCGAATAATCAGTTTTATCTTCCGGGCTTGGATGTCTCCACCACTGGTCAGGCATACACCATTGTAAAGAAGAAAAAGAACGTCTTCTCGGTTCAATCCATCTCCATCCCGCTGGCATCTGACTTGGGCAAAGGAGACAGTTCGGCGGAGTACGACTACGACATCGGCCACGACCATCTGGTGTGGCAGATCGAATGCGATGCTCCGTCCAAAATCGACCCAAGCAACATGTGCGCCATGGACGGATTCAACCGTGTCAAGCCCAAGTGCGACACCGGAACCGCCGCCTCCGGCTGCCCGGGAACTGCCTATCCTGCGTACTCCTATGTTCAATACCAGGACGTTGCTCCCTACTTCCAGATCGCTTCGCAGTATGGTTACGCCAACTACTTTTTCCAGACCAATCAGGGTTCCAGTTTTCCCGCGCACCAGTTCATCATTGGAGGCACTTCGCAGGCCGGCAACGGCTTAGAACCGGCTTGGTTCGCTGCCGAGGAGCAGGGAGGTGCGGGCAGCGGGTGTCTCTCAGCGGCGACTGCGAGCGTAGCTCTGGTGAATCCACTTACGCAGGATTTAAAAACTAAGACCTTTCCTTGCTTTGATCACGACACCATTGTCGATGTATTTGCCGCCGCCACGATTCCGGTCACGTGGACCTACTACACCCCCGGCGGGTCCAACCCATGGACGGCGCCCAATGCGATTCAGGGAATCTGCAACCCGGTGGGGAAGAACTGCGAGGGGCCGTACTGGACCAAAGGAGCGTCCAACGGATTCGTCGACCCCAACCCCGCCGACGTGCTGCGGGACATCGGCAATTGCAATCTAAATCAGGTGGACTGGGTCATTCCCACCGGCCTCGAATCCGACCATGCCGCATATACCGACGGCTCCGGACCCTCCT
>PLUW01000068.1 GCA_003162935.1 Acidobacteriaceae bacterium | reverse complement strand
GAGGCCCGAACCACCTCGCCCACCGTCAGACGAGAACCGCAAAAATACCGGCCGCCCGGATTCAACCCTGGGCGGCCGATGCGTTTACATGGAATCGCCATTCAGCACAGTTGACATTCCAAGTTGTAATTGAGAGATAGGAATCTAGAGCGCTCGCGACTTACTACGTTGCACTCTTGTGTTTTCAATATACGTGAAGACCACCCGACACTCCCCGAACTTCCCATTGACACTCGAAGCATCAAAGGGCACTATTTTGGCTGGTATTGAACGGATTGAATAGTCTCCGCGCAAGGAGAATTCGTGCCTTTTTTTGGTCCCCGCCTTTCGACCCAATCCCGGTTGTTTTCCATCGCCGGCATCTTGCTTGCGCTGCTTGCGTGTACTCGGCCCGCTTGGGCACAGGCTGCCTACGTGCGTGTCAATCAAGTTGGCTATGAAACAGGCCAAACGTCGTTTCGCGCGTACCTGATGTCCGCAACGCCAGTAAGTGGCGCGACCTTCAAGGTAGTCAACTCGAACGGCGCCACCGCGTATTCGGGCAAGGTCGGCGCTTTGCTCGGCACCTGGAGTCACAGCAAGACGGAAATCTATGACGTCTACGCCCTGAACTTCCACGTTCCCGGAGGGGACCTTTACACGATCTCGCTAGCCGGACCAGTAGTGGCGACTTCGCCCCGCTTCGCCGTCGACACTCCAGGTGTGCTCTATCCCGGCTTGCTCTTAAACACTCTCTTCTTCTATGAAACCGATCGCGATGGGGCGAACTTTATCGCCAACGCCCTGCGCACCGCGCCCGGACATGTGAAAGACAAAAATGCGGTTGTCTACCTGACGCCTCCACTCGACATCGACGACAATGTCGACAACGTGCCGCCGGCGGCGCCGCTGGTATCGGCGAGCCTGCCCAACATCGATGCCTCCGGCGGTTGGTGGGACGCCGGCGACTACATGAAATATGTCGAAACCGTCAGCTATACCGCGGCGCTGATGCAGATCGGAGTTCGCGACTTTCCCAATCAGATGGGCGCGTCCGCTCCCATGAACCCTGTCGCGCCGCCCGGCTCAGTTTCTTATGCGGGCAGCAGCGGTCCGGGAGCTCCGGCGTCCTCCGACTTCACCGCCGAAGCGCAGTTCGGAGTCAACTGGCTGATGCAGATGTGGGACGAACAAACGCAAACCCTCTACTACCAGCTTGACAACAGTCAGGACTGGGATTATTACGGCGAAGGCGATCCCAGTTCGGCCACGGGCGACTGCGGCGGAACCTACTCCACGCCCTACTGCCTGATCACCGAATACGATATCTGGACCCTGCCCCAGGCCGCCGACAATTATAAGCAACCCGGAGATCCGTCGCCTTGCTACACCTACACGACGTTTTTCATCTGCGATCGTCCCGTGTATCCGGCTGGTCCCGCAGGTTCGCACATCAGTCCGAATCTGGCAGGCCGCCTCGCGGCCGATTTTGCCCTGTGCTATCAGCTCAATCGCTCCACTAACGTGTCTCTGGCGAATCAGTGCCTCAAAAATGCAGAAGACATTTTTGCGCTGGCGGATACCTCGTATCCCGATCCCGCGCCAACGGTAAATTCGGGCAATTGCAGCAATTGTCTGCTGACCATTACTCCATTTGACGGCTATCCCGAGAACGTTTGGGACGATGACATGGAACTGGGCGCAACCGAACTGTATTTTGCGTTGCAATCCGCCGCAGCAAGCAACGAATTACCCGCCGGACTGCCCCACACCAATCCCACGGACTACCTACGGCAGGCGGCGCAATTCGCGAAAAATTACATCGCGAATATCTACGACACCGGAAACACCGACACGCTCAACCTCTACGACGTAAGCGGCCTCGCGCATTTCGAACTGTACCGGGCGCTGGTAATGGCGGGAAATCCCGGCGGCTTGGCCGTTTCCGAAGCGAGCATTCGCAAACAGTTCTTGCGGCAGGTCGGCGACGCGATCCGCCAATCCGGCAAGGATCCCTGGGGCTTCGGCTATCAGTGGCGTTTCGGCGATACCACTTCGCACGGCGCAGGTTTGTCGGTGATGGCCAGCGAAGCGTATTACCTGACTCAGTCCAAGAGCTACGACACCTACGCGCAACGATGGCTGGCGAACATTTTAGGCACGAACTCCTGGGGCTCGTCGTTTATCGTGGGCGACGGCAGCACGTTTCCGAATTGTATCCAGCACCAGGTGGCGAACCTGGCGGGCGCGCTGGATGGGAGTTCCGGCGGCACGCCAGTGCTTTGGGGAGCGGCTACGGAGGGCCCAGCCAACTATGCCTCCACCGGCGCGCTAGAGGGCATGAATCTGTGTCCGGCAAACGGAGTCGACACGTTCCGTATATTCAACGGCAATGCCGGCGCGTTCGATGCATCGCAAGTAGCGGTGTATCGCGACAACACGCAGTCGTACAGCACCACCGAACCCGGGATCGACCTCACCTCGACATCGTTCCTGATGTGGTCCTGGAGAATGGCGCAGCGCCCCAGTTTCTGAAACCAGTGTCAAATACTAGGGAAGCTCTGATTAAGTCCCTGGGGGTCCTCCGTGCACCCCCGTGTACTCTGTGGTGCATGCGTTTTGCCGACACTTAATCAGAGTTTCCCTAGATCAGGATGAGTTCTCGGCCTGCGAATACAGCGCCCAAGCGCTGGCCAAATCCTGAACGACATGGCCGAGGGACTTGTAGACGGTAATCTCCTCCGCCGAGCGGCGTCCAACGATTTCGCCCGCCAACACCTGTCCAATCTCAGCCACGATGTGGTCATCACCGATAAGACTCGCTGCCTTGGCCCGAAGAAACTCCGCGCCTTGGCTTAGAACGCCCTCCCGGCTGTCGGCAATGAATCGCGAGCGGACGACCAGGTCGTTGTCCACCTCCACCGGCCCGGCCAACCCCGATCCGACAAGGTTCAAGTGCGTGCCCGGTCGCACCCATTCGCCCTTCAAGATCGGTTCGGACGCCGTGGTTACCGTACAGACGATGTCGGCCTTTGCGACTGCATCTTTCACGCTTGCAGCGGCGGCCGCTGGCAAGCCAAGTTCCGCTTGCATCCGTTCGGCGAAGGCTCGCGCTCGATCGTGCGACCGTCCCCAAACAACGATGGATTCAATATCTCGCACTTTGCCGATTGCCCGCGCATGGGTCGCGGCCTGTTCGCCATAGCCGAGAAGCGCCAGACGGCGGGCATCCTTGCGCGCCAGGGCGTCGGTGGCTACCGCGCTGGCCGCTGCCGTTCGGATCGCCGTGATCTCACCGGCATGAACAACGCAAACCGGCGCTCCGCTTTCAGGGTCGAACAAGATCACCAAACCTTGGTGCGACTGGATTCCCTTGGCAAAGTTCTCGTGGAACACGCTGATCAATTTGGCGCCGAAAGCACCATGCGCGCCCATGGCGCCCGGCATGACGCCGAAAAGCCTGCCCTCCGACAACGGAATGATTGAACGCAGCAGTTGCTTGGTTTCGCCTCTCGAGAATGCAATCATCGCATTGCGCACGATCGGAATGCACACCTCGTAGGTAAGCCGTCGGGCGACCTCTTCCCGGTCTATGAATCGCATCGGATGCGTCCTCAATTGGTTCGACTATTATTGACTCGACCAATCTGGCGCTTCGAAAACTCTGGTCCAGCCAGTGGAAGTAGGGGCGGTGGGTCAGTTTCACGATGCAACCCACAAGACCCTAAACCACCAAGGGCACGAAGTATCACGAAGGCTTTCGGTCTCAGGCCTTTCCTTCGTGAACCTTCGTGGCCTTGGTGGTTATCGGTTTCGCAGATTGACCCACTACCGAAGAAGGGTATCAGGTCGGTGCAAGTTGTTTCCGCCATTGGCTGCTGGCCGAACGCCTTCCCGGCCTTTGGTTACTTTGGGCAAGACAACGCTATATACCTGATTTCACTAGAAGCGCCCACAACGCGGCTACGACCCTCCGTTTCACTTGAAATTCAGTGCAACCCCTTGCCACCGGAGTAGAATCTGATTAAGTAGAAGCGCGCCCCTCCGGCCAGACTCCTCGCTCGAAGGCGCACTCCCACGTTTCAGGGAGGTACAGATTATGGGCACATCCGGTTCCCGCAGGGTTATCGTCAGATTCTCGTTCGCATTGGCGGCCGTGTTAGGTCTGGCTCTCATGCCAGGTGCAGCGTTCGCCCAGCACGGCGGCGGTGGTGGTGGTGGTCACAGTAGTAGCGGCGGCGGAGGCTCGCATGCCAGTGCCGGGTCTTCCAGCGGCGCCCATCCTTCATCCGGCGGCGGCTATCACGGCGGATCATCCGCAGGAGCGTATCGCGAGGAAGGCCGTTCGTACGGAGGCTATGGCGCATCGCGCGGCCTGACCGGACGCAGCGGAAGCGCCGCAGCTGGCCGTAGTCTTGGTTCGGGTAGTCTTGGCTCGGAAGGAACCCGCTCATCTTATATCAGACCCGCGATCGCCGATGGCCAGTGGCATTCGTTCGGCAGCGCCGGGCGTTCCATTGGCACCTCTGGCTTTGCAGGTGGAGTCCGCGGTGCAAACCTCGGTTTTGCCGGTGCCTTCAGAGGCGGTTGGGGTGGCTACGGTTGGGGTGGAGGCCGTTGGGGTTGGGGAGGCTGGGGGTTTGGCATCGGGCCCTACTGGGGCGGATACTGGGCGTTCGGCTGGAATCCGTGGTTGTACAACCCTTATTGGTACGGCCCTTACGGGTATGGCCCGTCGTTGTACTATGACTACCCGGATTACAGTTATGACTGGAGCGACGATCCGCCGCCCTACCGTCCGGATTCGTACAACTCGCAGGATGCGCCCGACGCGAACCTGAGCCCGAACTATCACTTGGACGGCAGTTCGAACGATAACAATAACAACCGGCAGCTTGATCTCAGCGACGCCAGCGCAGGCAACAGCAACTCAACGCAAGACGCGCCCCCCCAGGAGCCCGAAGCCGCAATGGCTCCGTCGCCCCAGCCTTAGCCAGCGGTGAGGCCGCGGGACGATGGGGACGGGACGTAGTAGTAGAAGTGAGTTGTAAGAGGGAAGTAACCAGCGACCGGGACTGTGAACCGGCCCTTCTTCAGTCGGCGGCCGTCACCCGCCCAATGCGCCGTTTGCTGCCGGAGCGAATCGGCTCGCGAATCTCTTGAATCCGTGACGTGACAATCGGGGTGGCGTAGCCGGGATGATGAAACTCCAGGTGCATGCCGCGACCGATGAAGCGCACCTTAAGCATGGAGCCACCCCAAGTCGATCCCGCAATCGTCACCTGCACCGGGTCCGGACAATATTCCGGATGTCCCGAGATCAGTGCCACGCCCTCGCCCAAAAGCAACGCCGTATAAGAATGGTGCTGAGTTTGAATCTGTAGAACGGTATCTGGGGGCAGACCTTCCAGGAACACGCCTCCCTCGATTTCGGACTGGACGATGTTCCCGTTGACATCGTCGCCGAGGTTTGGATGAGGCATAAACATCGGTTCCCCGCGCATTGACCCCCCGCGCATCCCTTCACTCTACCGAGGTTCGTTCCCGGTCACAACATGAATCTTTAGCGGCAAAACGTACTTTGGTCCATGGCACTCATGGCGATCAGAAGTGATCCTCAACCGGACGTCCCGGATGTTCCAGCGCCCGCGCCTGGATGGCGCGATCCCAGGGGCCACCCTGCCAGTTGTCTTTGACCCGATTCTTATGGATCCACGGCGGCAGCGTCATCAGCAGGCGGCGGCTGAGGGCGTGCAGATAAGGCTCGTAGACGTCGCGAAGTTCCGCCAGCCGATCCGGCGCATCGGCCTTGTCACTATTCACTGCGGTCAGCGTCACGCCGCGCCACGCGAGTTCCGTCTTCAGCCGGTGTCGATCTTCGGCAGGCAACCGGTCGACATCGTGCGGGCTGTATTGCGCATTCACAACCTGGGAAAGATCGACCACGGCGTGCCGCGCCATGGCGAACGTAAGCTTGGCCTGATCTGGGTGAATGCCCTCAACGCCGGTCATGACCAGTGACGTCACGTCGAGCATGACGGTCAGCGCGCTCAACCACGATTGATTGCTGTGCTGCGAGCGGAAGAACGACAGCACGGGATAGGAAATTTGGCTGGTCAGCAGGTCGGCGCACCAGCGCTCCCAGTCGCGAAATATATCGTCGAGCACCGTTTGATCGGGACAGCAGCCCAGCCGGCCCAGAAACTCGGTCGCGCTCGGCGGCGATCCGGCGCGAGCGTCGAGCAGGGAAATTTCAACCTCGCGCGCGGCGAACGAATTGTAGATAACTGGCAGATATCCAATGACGACGCCGAGAAACGCGAAGCCCATGCCCGCTTCCATCACGGCCAGAGCGCGAGCGGCGGCGTTGTTGGGGGTGATGTCTCCGTATCCCAGCGTGAAAAAAGTCTCGCCGCTCAGGTAGATCACTTTTCCAAACGTGATCCTTTCATTGACGAGCGTCAGGTGTTCGCCCAGTCCGAACTGTACGCAGGCGAATCCAAGAATCAGGCCAAGCGCCCAAAAGCCCATCAGCACGATCAGCGACAGCGGCCCAAAGTACGCGAGAAACCCCTCGCGCCGGTTCGCCGACTTGATATGCCGTCCCACCCGCGTCCAGAAGCCCCAGGTGTTTTTGTAGAACAAGGATGCGATGCGGAAATGCCGCTTAATGCGCCGCGGCAAAACCACCGTCTCAAACGCATCCATCAGGATGACAAAGATCAGAACAATGCCGGCAATCGATGCCCACAAATGCATAGGAGATGGTCAATCAGATGACGCGGAAATGGTAGCAGATTCAAAACCGGCGCGCGAAGATACGGCCGGGGTCTAAATGACGGTGAAGCGCCCCAGTCTTGCCGATAGCGGCTGGCAACCTCAAACTCTAGTTCTTGACTTCCCAAACACTCAGGTGGGCATGCGCCAACTTGGCCTTGCCTTCTTCCTCGGTGAGAGCCGTCAACTTGCTGTTGAGTTCTTTCTTGCCCATCCGCACATGCTGCTGCAGGTAGTAGGTCTTGCCCGCTTCCACCTCTAGCTGCAAAACGCTGTAATTGTCCGTGGAGGAGCAAAAATAGTGCGCCCCCGGTTGAAGCGCAAAGTAGAAATAGTTGTTGCCGCGATTCACGCCCTTCCACCCGCCGTCGACGGCCAACTTACTTTGGAACCTATGCCCCATCATCGTCGGCCGGAGAACGTAGACCAGCGCCTTGTCCGCCGAGGGCTCTGGGGTCGGATGATCGCCCTTGTCGGTACGAGTCTCGTAGTCGACTTCGTCGGCCTTGGTGCCGCAAGCCTTCAGTTCCAAATCGTACGCGGTCGGCGGGTGCGAATCGTCTTGACCAGCGGGAAGGGCAAAAATAAAAAGCGGCGATGCCAGCAAGAGACCAACACTCGCCACCAGAACTCTTCGAAGCGATACCATCCGGCAGCCTCCTTCCGCACTCCGTTACGGCGTCGCGTGCGCAACGTCCAGCGCCTTGCGCACCGCCTGCAATTCTTTCAGCAACCCGCGCAGGTTGCGCGTATCCAGCGCATTCGCGCCGTCGCTTTTCGCCTCATTGGGATTGTCGTGTACTTCCATGAACACGCCATCCACGCCCGCCGCCACCGCCGCCCGCGACAACACAGGGATAAACTCCGGCTGCCCTCCGCTCACCGCAGGCTCGTCTTCATCGCCACGTGATGCCGAGGGCAATTGCACCGAATGCGTCGCATCAAACACCACGGGCGCGAACTTGCGCATGATGGCCAGCGACCGCATGTCCACGACCAGATTGTTGTAGCCAAAACTCGATCCGCGCTCGGTCACAAACACCTGACTGTTCCCGGCATCGCGGCACTTAGCTACGGCATGCTTCATATCCCACGGCGAGACGAACTGCCCCTTCTTGATGTTCACCGGACGCCCGCTCAACGCCGCCGCCACGATCAGATCGGTCTGACGGCAAAGAAATGCCGGAATCTGCAGCACGTCCACGACTTCGGCCACTGCGGCGACGTCGGCGACCTGGTGCACGTCAGTCAGCACCGGAACGTGCACTTCCTCTTTGACTTTTTTCAGAATGCGCAGGCCTTCCTTCATCCCCGGCCCACGATAGCTCCGGATCGACGTGCGGTTCGCCTTGTCGTAGGAAGCTTTGAAAATGAACGGGACATTCAGCGAACGCACCACGCCCTTGATGATCTCCGCCATGCGCAGCGCGTGTTCTTCACTCTCAATGACGCACGGCCCCGCAATCAGGAACAGATCTCCCGTGCCCACGCGAACGTTATCGATTTGGAAAGATAAGGTCAAAGTCGTTTACCGCAGAGACGCCGAGAACGCTGAGAAAAATCCTACAAAGACTTGTCATCCTGAGCGAAGTGAAGGACCTGTTTTTCTCGGCGCTCTTTTGCGTCTCGGCGGTGATTACCTTCGTCCCATTTTCTCCGGCCGCAAAAACATCTCCACCTCGGCCGCGTTCTTACGCTCTTTCTTTTCTTGCCCGTGTGCGTACGACGCGCCGACAAACGCCTTAAACAGCGGATGCGGCTCCAGCGGCTTCGACTTGAACTCCGGATGAAACTGGCATCCGATGAAATAAGGATGACCCGGAATCTCCACCATCTCCACGTACGTCCCGTCCGGAGTCGAGCCGGAAATCCGCAGCCCGTTGGCTACCATCGTCTCTTCGTACTCGCGGTTGAACTCGTAGCGGTGGCGATGCCGTTCGCTGATTTCGGTCTGGCCATAGACTTGGTACGCCAGCGTTCCCGCCTCGATCTTGCACGGCCATGCGCCCAGCCGCATCGTGCCGCCCAGTTCTTCCACGCCCCGCAACTCGCGCAGCTTGTAGATCACGCGATGCGGAGTCGCCGGATCGAACTCGCTGGAGTTGGCGTCCGCCAACCCGCAGACGTTGCGCGCATATTCAATGCACGCTGTCTGCATTCCCAGACAGATTCCGAAGTACGGCACCTGCTTCTCTCTCGCGTATTGAATCGCCCGCAACATGCCTTCGATCCCGCGCTTGCCGAATCCGCCGGGCACCAGCAATCCGTCGTACTCTTCCAATTGCGCCTCATAACTTTTGTCGGTTTTGTCCGCCGCTTCCAGACCCTCGGCCTCGATCCAATTCACTTCCAGCTTCAGGTTGTGCGCCAGCGCGCCGTGGACCAGCGCCTCTTTCAGCGATTTATAGCTGTCTTCATATTCCACGTACTTTCCGACGATGCCGATCCGCACCACATCTTTCGGGTTGTAAACGCGGTGCACCAGATCCTCCCACTTCGAAAGATCGCGGTCTTTCGCTTCCAGTTTCAGTCGCCGCAGCACCAGCGTATCCACTTCTTCATGCGCGAATACGATCGGCACTTCGTAGATGGAGGCAACGTCCTTCGCCGTAATCACCGCTTCCTCCTCGACGTTGCAGAACAGCGCAATCTTCGACTTGATGTCTTTCGACAAAAAGCGGTCCGTCCGGCACAGCAAAATGTCCGGCTGAATTCCCACGCTGAGCAGTTCCTTGACGGAGTGCTGCGTTGGCTTGGTCTTTAACTCCTGCGCGGCTGCAATAAACGGCACCAGCGTGACATGCACAAACAAAGTGTTATCGCGGCCCAGTTCCTGCCGCATCTGCCGGATCGCTTCGATAAACGGCAGCGATTCGATGTCGCCCACCGTGCCGCCAATTTCGACGATCGCCACGTCCACATCCTGCGCGACTTTCTTCGCCGCCGCCTTAATCTCGTTGGTTACGTGCGGAATCACCTGCACCGTTTTGCCGAGGTAGTCGCCACGCCGCTCCTTGGCGATGATCTGCTCGTAGAGGCGCCCGGTCGTCCAGTTGTTGTCGCGGGAAAGTTTGGCGTGGGTGAAGCGCTCGTAGTGGCCGAGATCGAGATCGGTTTCCGCCCCGTCGTCGGTGACGAAAACTTCGCCATGCTGAAACGGAGACATCGTCCCCGGATCCACGTTCAGGTACGGGTCGAACTTCATCAGGTTGACTTTGAGACCGCGGCTTTCCAGCAGGCAACCAATCGACGCCGCCGCCAGTCCCTTGCCTAATGAAGACACCACACCGCCGGTTACAAAAATGTACTTGGCCGACATCGCTTCCTCGCTCTAATTGTTTTTGGAAAATTGTGCGGGCTGGGGTGCACGATCAATTATGGCAGAAGTCTTTCGCGAAGGGAATGTGGAAAAACTAGCCCAGTTGTCAGCTTTGAGCCGTCAGTTCGATCATTGTGTCGAATTCGATTGAACTCTGCGGCTCGAATTTTGAAGGAACGCCAGAGGATTGCTATAATTCGAAGGTTGCATACGTCCCAGCGCATCGGCTGATTTGCTTCACGGCATCCCGCCCAGTGCAGGCACCCAGTGCCCGGCCGAATTGGCCGGCGGTCGGTGTGCGGACAGCGCTCTTTGCGCAGTGGCCAGGTAGCTCAGGTGGTAGAGCGCAGCCCTGAAAAGGCTGGCGTCGGGGGTTCAACTCCCTCCCTGGCCACCATCATTCCAAAGAACGTAGCGGCAATCTTCACGCCTGCGTCATCGATTCTCACTCCTCTTTCTTCTTGCCCGTGCTGGCGGAATCCGTCTTCCCGCCCGCCGGCGCCGCTTCGTCGCGCTCCGTATTGATGTACTGCACGATGATTGAAACCCGCCGGTTCGATGCGTCCATCGCGTCCGTGGGATTGCGCAGCCGCTGATCCGCGAAACCCCGCACTTGCGACACCTGATCGCCGCGCAATCCCGCCGACTGCATCAATCGCCGCGCCGCGTTCGCCCGGTCCGACGACAGTTCCCAGTTGCTGTAGTTGCTCTTGCCGGAAAAAGCTTTGGCGTCCGTGTGGCCCTCTACCGAAATGCGGTTCGGAACCTTTCCCAGCTCCGTCGCCAGAAGCGAGAGCATTTCCTTCCCGCTGCTGTTCAGCGCCGAACTCCCGCTGTCGAAGAACGTCCCTTTCTCAGATTCCAGCAGCTCGATCCTCAACCCTTCCGCCGTCACCGTCATCTCGATATTCTTCTTCAGCGTATCCAGGTCGGTCATCTTCTGGATGCTGCTCTGTAATTCCGCTTTCAGTTTTCCCATGTCCTGCTTGTTGAGCAGAAGATTCTCGCCCGATCCCGCCAGCCCCGTTCCCGTCCTCTTCGAACTCCCACTCGGATCCCGGAAGTATCCGCCCACCGCTTCCTGCACCTTCACGCTGCTGCTCAACAGCCACAACACGATGAACAGCGCCATCATGGCCGTAACGAAGTCGGCGTAAGCCACCTTCCACGCCCCGCCGTGATGGCCGCCATGGCCGCCCTTTTTCTTGATGATGATGATCGGTGGTGTCGGCATGACCGTCTTTATCCCGCCGCCGCGCCCGCTGCCGTAGTGCCCGAAGAAGTGTCTGCCGAAGACTCTGCTGGAGTCTCCGCCGCCGGTGCGTCTTTCGCGCCTCGGCAAGCTGCTTCCACCACCGCAAACGAAGGACGCACATGCCCCGGCACCGTCCGCCGCCCAATCTCAACCGCCATGATCGGCGCCACGCCTTTCAGAAACGCGATCATCGTGACCCGCAACACCATCAGAAACGCGTGTTCCTCTTCCGCCATCTTTCCCATGCGCGCCGCCAGCGGCCCCACCAGTCCGTAACACAAAAGAATCCCCAGAAACGTCCCCACCAATGCCGCCGCAACTTTTTTCCCAATCTCCTCCGGAGGCCCGCCCAGCGCGCCCATCGTGATCACCACTCCCAGCACCGCCGCCACAATCCCCAGCCCCGGCAGCGAGTCCGCCATCGTCGTCAACCCCGAGACCGGATCGCTCGCCTCGCGATGATGCACTTCCATGTCCGCGTCCAGCATCTGATCCAGATCGAATACCTCCACGCCCCCGCTCACCGCCATCCGCATCGTGTCGCAAACGAAAGCCACCGCGTGGTGATCCTTCACGAAATCCTTGTACTTGGTGAGCAACGGACTCTTCTCCGGCTCTTCAATATCCGACTCCAGCGCCACCAGCCCTTCCTTGCGCGCTTTCTGCAGCAGTTCATACATCATCTTCAGCGATTCCACATACCGCTGCGTGCCGTATTTCGACGACCCAAACACTCCTATCACTCCGCTGATCATCTGCTTCAGCGTGTGCACCGGATTCGAAATCAGCACCGTCCCCAGCGCCGCCCCGCCAATAATGATCAACTCCGCCGGCTGCAGCAGCACTTTCATGTTGCCGTGCTCCATCAGATAGCCGGCCACGATGCAGCCGAACACCACCACGATCCCTATGATCGAAAACATGGAACCCTCATCCTCGCAACCGTCCGGATTCGCCGACCCCATTCGCCGCCGCCTTCGCCGTCCGGCTCGACGGCGAAGGTTTCATTTCCCGTAGCAGCGATTCCAGGTCGCGTCCCGCCGTCGCCACCGCATACGACACCTCGGCTTCCACCAAAAACTTGTCGCCCCACCACGAAACCTCCGAGTGATGCAGCAGGTTCCACAATCCTTCCGCCGTCATCGCCACCATCATCGGACTCGCCGAACTCAGCACCGCCACAAACTCGCCCTCGCCCCAGCATCCCAAAAAACTCTCCGCGTCCAGCCGGTGGCGCAGCGTCTGTGCTGCCGTTCGCAGAAAAGGAACCACCGACTGCGACCCGTGTTTGACTCGAAATTCCTCCAGCCCCGGCAACCGGATCCGCAACAGCCCGAACCCCGTATGCGATTCCTCCATCCCCGCCATGCATTCCGCCAGCACCGCCCGCGTCAAACGCCGCGAAGGAATCCCCGTCACCGCATCCAGACATCCGTACATCGGAGCCGCTTCCTCGCGGTACGCAAACGCCGCATAAAACAGCACCGCCACCCCCGCCATCGCATCGCCTACATCCAGAATCGCTCGCGTCCGGATCTTCACCGCCGAACGGTGTCCGTTCTTGTGCAGGTACGAAGCGATGCACTGCTGCGCCTTGCGCTGACTCAGCGTCATCGCCACCGGACAACGCTCGCCACTCAGGCTGTTCCCCTGTCGGTTGCACGCCTGCACCACTTCTTCCAGTCCATGTCCCACCACTTCGTGCGCCAGATATCCCGTAAGCTGCTCCGCCCCATGATTCCAAAACCGGATCCGCAGTTCCCGATCCACCACATAAACCCCCACCGGCAAATCCTCCAGCACATGCCGAAACAACTGCGGATCATCGATCAGGTTAGAAGACAGAAGGTTAGAAGACATAAAGGTTCGGAGACATAGCCGCCCGCGCCGCCTTCTACCTTCATCGGCAGTCAAGGCGGGAACTTCAGGGCTGAACCAAAATTCCTAGGGAGAGCTGACGCTGCAAAAGCAAGAAATGAGTTGAGGGCGCGGCTCGATTCAGGGTTCTTAGAACAGTCAGAGTACGATCAGGTCAACCGGGCTTGGACTTGCTACTACATCAACACATCGAGCAACGGTAGTTGCGTACCGAAACCGTATCGTCCACAGACTCCGGCCTTCGCCCCCCACCTACGAGGTCTTCTGGCTAGACTGGCACTGGAACTGCAAAATGCTCACTTTCCCGCACGACAGCGCCATCGTCTCAAACACGCGCTCGAACCGGAACGCCGGTTTCTGATAAGGTCTTCGGCCCGGCTTTGGTTACGACGCATTGAGCCGGAGGACGCAATTGACNNGGATCGACGACGCTCGACGGAGCCGGCTACGGCTATGACTTTGCCGGCAACCGAACCAGTAAGACCAATTATCTCAACGGGATCACGTCGAATTACGGCTACGACGCGATTTACGAGTTGCAGCAGGTAACCCAGTCGAATGTTACTACCGAGAGCTACAGCTACGACGC
Organism: Acidobacteriaceae bacterium; assembly: GCA_003162935.1. GTDB lineage: Bacteria > Acidobacteriota > Terriglobia > Terriglobales > Acidobacteriaceae > Acidiflorens. The sequence goes on along the minus strand of PLUW01000068.1, from coordinate 22,585 downwards.
GGTAGGGAATAGGCTGAGTTCGTTGGGGATGAGTCCGTACAGCTACAACCCGTCGAACGAGCTGACCTCGACTCCAAGCGGCAGCTACACGTATGACGCAAACGGCAATACTCTGACCGACGCCTCCGGCAAACAATACACCTGGGACTTCGAAAACAGGCTAGTGCAAGCGGTGATACCGGGCACGGGTACCACGACCTTCCGCTACGATCCGTTTGGCAGGCGCATTCAGAAATCAGGGCCACTCGGCGCAACGAACTACCTCTATGACGGTGCTACCCCGCTCGAAGAAGTGGATAACGCCGGCAACGTGTTGGCGAGGTACACGCAGAGTGGTCTGATTGATGAGTCGCTGGGAATGCTTCGCAGTGGAGTGACATCGTATTACCAAGCTGATGGTTTGGGTTCGACAAGTTCCTTGAGCAATTCAGCGGGAACCCTCGCGAACACGTACACGTACGACTCGTTCGGCAAGCTCACGGCTTCGACCGGAACGCTCCTCAATCCGTTCCAGTACACCGGACGGGAGTTCGATCTGGAGACCGGAATCTACGAGTACCGGGCGCGCTATTACGACCAGAACGTCGGTAGGTTCATCAGCGAAGACCCGATCGCTTTCCGCGGAGGTGTGAATTTCTACCGCTACGTTTTGAATAACCCCGTCATCAACGTCGATCCCCCTGGACTAGGCCCTAGTGGCTGGGGGAACAAGAGCTGGACATGGACCACCAGGGCGAACTGCTTTATCAGCTACTACGCTTGCCTGGCGCATATTGCGGAAACCCGGCAGAGCTTGGACCAAATGACCGACGACGCGGTTGCGAACACTTCTGACGCAACGGGTAGCGAAGGAGGGTACAGCAATCAAAGGCTCAAGTGCGGCCTCAATCAAGACCAGAACTGCAAAGACGCCCTGACTCGATGCACCAAGCTGGCTCTCACTAATCCGTTTCCACCACCTTGGTGGCTGAAGTGGTTAATAGGTATGGGCGGCAAGTAGGAGTGAGGAGTCTATGCTGCGAAGAATATTGCTGGTTGTGATGGCGGCGGTTACTAGTTTTGCATTGACCGCCTGCAGCGGTTACATTTTGTACACAATTTCAGAGGGGCGGAGCGAAGGGCATCTCTCGCTGATGATTCGCTTCATCTTCAATCCAGCAATCGCGGTGCTGGTCGGAGTTGTTGTCGGCCTCCTGAGCAGAGACCATCCCGTCTTGACGACAATAGTTGGCCTTGCACCGTGGGTTCTAATGTTGCACGGTTCGGGGAGTGGAGGGACGGTCTGGGGCAACCTTGCCTGGATAGGCTCGATTCTTGTTTACCTGATACTTGCAGCGGGTTCGGCAGCGTTGGCTTGGCGACTCCGACACGGGCGTGAGGCTGGCAAAAGCGCGAAGGTAAGCATGGGCGTGACACACTCATGAGGGGTAACTGGGATTGGAATATCATCCCAGAAGACAAGGCCGAGTGGATCATTTTTTCCGTCGCACTTTTGATCGTTTTGGGAGCCGCCCTTTGGATATTCCGGTGACGGCTTTAGGGCCGGGTGGGTGTTTTTTTTAAGCTGCTGAGGGGGACGAGCCGCACCGCGAAGGTGCGGCTCGTGCTGTTAGGGGTTAGGAAGCCGAGACGAGGGCGAACTGGGTAAGCAGGCGCTCCATCTTGGCGATGAGGGTGTCCCGGCGAGGACCGGGGTTAAGCCGGTCGGCACGGTAGCCCAGCAGGTCGAGTTGGCGGCGGATGCCGTAAAGCCGTTGTTGCTTGGTCATCGGGTGATGCCTCCTTTCGGTGAAATGTCTTTCTACCTATGGGTCCGGTAAGCGGCAGCACTGGGGTGAGTTGGCGATCCGCGCCGTGATGGTGACTGGCAGGGGTGTTCTGGGGATGCTGGCGGGGTCGGTTTGGAGGGTTGCTGTGCGGGATCGGGGGGAGGGTCAAAAGCGCGCTGCCTACGGCATCGGGAGTGAGGGGTGACACGTCACCCCGGAACGGGTGCTGCGCAGCAACCTGCGGTTGCTGGCGGTGAACCTGTTGAAAGCAGAGCAGCTAAGAGAAAAATCCCCCGCGCCGGTTGCTGCCGAGCAACCGCAGGTTAACGAACGTGAACTTGTTGATTCCTTTAGGCGGATAGCTCACCATAGAAGAACCGTGAAGTTCCTCCCCTTGTCGTCGGTCGTTTCCTGCCTTGGCGGTGACGCGTGGTGAAGCCGCCGCTCCGCACGAAAACTCTGGGCACGAAGGTGAGCGAGGAGGAGTTTGCGCAACTGGAGCGAGCGGCCAGCGAGCGCGGGCTGACGCTGAGCGAGTGGTGCCGGGAAACCCTGCTGGCCAGCGTGAACGGCCAGGACGAGAAATCCGCCGATGCGGGTGGGACCGGCCATGCGCTCATGGCGGAGCTGGTGGCGCTGCGGGCGATCCTGCTCAATGTGCTGTTCAAGCTGGCGAACGGGGAGAAGCCGACGGCGGAGGAGATGCAACGGCTGATCGACCGGGCGGACGCGGACAAGCTGAAGAAGGCGCGGGAACGGCTGGCGCAGGCGGCAGAGCCGGAAGGGCAGCCGGGAGAGAAATCCTGAAAATATTTTGATCGTTTTTCCGGTTTCCGGGTTCCTAGTTAAGTAGGGGGCGGTGTCGGTGATGAGCCAGGTGTTGGGTCGCGGAGAGTCACGGCCTTGGGCGACGAAGTGGCCGGTGTCGAGTCTGGGGGCTTTCCTGCTTGCGGTCGTGGCGGGGATAGGAATCTTCACGTACCGCAACGTGGAGAAGTGGACGCCGTTGCAGCAGTGGTACTGGACCGAATATCTGACCACGAAGTCGTTCCCCAAGGCGCGCGGCGACTACCAACTGCTGGCGAAGGTGGACGCCCACGGCAAGCAACTCATGGCGGTGGATGCCGACGTGGTGCCCGGACCGATGCAGGGCTGGCCGCCGTTTCCGTTTGCGCTCACGGCGAAGGCGCGGCAGGCGGGAGCGGTCGCGCTGAAGGTGGACACGGTGCATTACGGCAGCGCGCAAATGCACCAGATGCTTTCGGAGTGGATTTACGAAGGCCAGTCTCCCGACGACCTGATCCGGCCCGCGTGGTTTGGCGCGCTGGGCATCTTCGTGCTTGGGCTGGTGCTGGCGATCCCGCGCGACCGCGCGCGGGTGCGGATGCTCGAACACGGGCGGCGGCTGAAGGGTCCGCAGATGGTCACGGTGAAGGAATTTAACCAGTGGAGCGGGCGGGTGGCGCACTTCTCCGGCGAGTACACCCTGAGTCGCGAACCGTTGGCAGCGAAGATGAAGGGGGTGCCGCACTTCTCGTGGTTTTCGAGAAGTGCGCAGCAAACTGACGTGATCCCTGTTTTCCGAACAAGTCCGAGTATGATTTCGGACGAAGGAAAGGGGAAAGGGTATGTCGAAGAGCAGGCACACAGAGGCGCAGATGATCGGGGCGCTGAAACAACTGGAGGCGGGGCGCAAGGCGGAGGATGTGGCGCGGGAAGTCGGGGTGTCGAAGCACACGATCTACGCCTGGAAGGCGAAGTACGGCGGGATGGATGTGAGCGAGGCGCAGGAAGCGAAGCAGTTGCGGGATGAGAACACGAAGTTGAAGAAGCTGGTGGTGGATCTGAGTCTGGACAAAGAGATGTTGAAGGCGCTGATCGCAAAAAACGGATGGAGCTCGTAGACCGGCGGTCGGACGCGGACTGGTTGCAGACGACATACGCAACCAGCGAGCGCCGGGTTTGCGGGCTGGTGGGGATGGCGGTGGTTTTATTTCAGCAGGCCATCGCCGCCGACCCCAACTATGCGCTCGCCTATTCCGGCCTTGCCGATACCTACAACGTTGCCCCCAGCTACATTCCCATCGCGTCGAAGCAGGCCGAACTCCTGTCCGACGAAGCAGCGCGCAAGGCCGTCGAACTCGATGACTCCCTGCCCGAAGCCCACTCCGCGCTCGCCTTCGGGCTGGCGAATGAGTGGAAATGGAAAGAAGCGGAGTCCGAATTTCGCCGTGCCCTTGCCTTGAACCCCAACAACTCTGCCGCCCACTATTTTTATGCGGTCGGCTGTCTGGCTCCGCAAAACCGCATGGATGAGGCGCTGGAGCAGTATCGAATTGCCTTATCGCTCGACCCGCTCTCGTCGATCATCGGCGCCAACTACGCTTTGTTGCTCATGGAGGCCCGCCGTTATCCCGAGTCCCTCGCCCAATTTCAGAAAGTTCTCGCGCGCGATCCGAATTTTCCACCGGCCCATTACAAGTTATCGCAGCTCTACGCCGCCACCGGCCGCTTTCCTGAGGCCGTGAGCGAAATGCGGAAGGCTTTTCCGAATCTCGCTCCCGTAAGCGCCGACGCCAAAGGCTACCTCGACCTGGCCATGGCCATGACCGACTTCGATCGCTCGAGCGCCGTGGCCGTCGCATATGCCCTCGCGGGAAACCGCCAGCAGGCCTTCGAATATCTGGAGAAAGCTTATGCTGACGGCGACAGCGAAATGCTGTTCGTCATTCGCAACCCCGCCCTCGACCCGCTCCGCTCCGACCCCCGCTTCAAAGACCTGATGCGCCGCCTCGGCCTGCCCGAGTAGGGTCGCTGGGATCTCGATTGGCTTGCCGGTAAATACATACAATAGTATATGTACATTAATATATTAACAAATGTTTCACGTGAAACATTCTCGTCTAAGTCCCGTATTATTGCGAACTTAACTTCGCGATTTACAAGGCCCGCGCCAGCTCCTCCGCCTCAAAAATCGGAGCTTGGCAGGCGAACCCCGAGCACACCACCGCAAACGACCGCCCCCCCCGCAGCTCCGGAAGGTTCGGAATCGTCTCCGCCAAAGCCGGCGGCAGGTTCTGCCCGACCGCCTTATCCGCATCCAACCGCAACACCGCCGTATTCAACCCCAGAGGCCGCACCGCCGCCCGATACAGCTCCGCCGCCGCTTCATCCTTCCCGAAGATCACGACTTGGGTGTGCGGATGAAGGAACCGCATCACGGCCAGCCCATAGGTCGCGGCGAAAATGCCGTGCTGTCCNNTCGTTCGTGTACCCATGCAATCGCAGCAGGGCAATGGCCGCCGCCGAATTTCCCGCAGGAGTCGGGGAATCCTGAAACGGTTTCCGTCGCGTCCCCAGGATTCCGAGGACAGCCTTTTCGTCCGCGGCCCCGCGCGTGTCAAAGAATCCGCCTTCTACAGGATCGAAGAAGCCCGCGATCATAACATCCGCAATGGCTCGCCCAAAGCGGAAGTAGCTCAGGTCCGCCGTCGATTCGTAAGCGTCCAGGCAGGCGATCACCGCGAAGGCATAATCGTCGAGCACGCCAGCAGTCTCGCGCCGCTCGGCCTTGGGATCCGAGTACGCAATTACGTGCCGCATGCCGCGCTGCGCCTGCCATCCCTCCGAGAGCAGTCGGTCGAGCGAGCGCAAGGCAAAATGCCGCGCATCCGGAAGATCCAGCACCTTGGCCGCCTCCAGATACGCCGACACGCACATCGCATTCCAGCCTACGTAAATCGTTTTGTCGACGTACGGTGTAGGACGCAGCAAGCGCGCCGCATACATCTTCTTCTTCGCCGCCGCCAACAGTGCGGCCACCCGCGTTTCTGGAATCTTCAGCCGCTGCGCAATCTCCTCTGGCGAGGTCTTTATGCAGAGAACATTCTTCGCCGGGTTGTGATGCATGTCCCCGGCTTCCTGAATGTCGTAATGAAGCGCGGCGACGGCAGCTTCCTCTTCGCTCAATGCCGCTTTCGTTTCTTCGAGAGTCCAGGTGAAGTAATCGCCGTCATCGTCCATCGAATAATCGGCATCCTGCGAAGCGTAGAAGCCGCCATGGGTGCGGTCGCTGAGCCATTCGTCCATCCAGCGAATCATGTCGCGCGCCACTCCGGCGAAAAATGAATTCTGAGTAACCTGATAAGCGTGGACGTAATTCTTCAATAACTCCGAGTTGTCGTAGCACATCTTCTCGAAATGGGGGACAATCCAGCGCTCGTCGACCGAGTAACGATGGAAGCCGCCCGCCAATTGGTCATAGACGCCGCCCCGCGCCATCTTCTCCAGCGTTTGGACAAATATGGTTCGCAGTTCGTCATCTTGCGTTCGCGCCTGCCGATCCATCACCAGATCCAGCGCGGCCGGATGCGGAAACTTCGGCGCATTGCCAAACCCGCCGTTGACTTCGTCAAACATCGACCGCGCCGATTCCACAATTGCGTCAATCACGCTGGCGGATACGACGCCTCCGCCCGAAGAAACGGATTCATTCCGCGCCATCGCGCTCTCGACCATCCGCGCCTGTTCTAGGACGTCACCATTCTTCTCGCGATAAGCCGCCGCGATCGAAAGCAAAACGCGCTTGAAACTGGGCCGCCCATAGGCGTCTGCCGGAGGGAAGTACGTCCCGCCATAAAACGGCTTGCCATCGGGAGTAAGGAACGCCGTCAGCGGCCATCCGCCTTGCCCAGTTAGCGATGACACTGCGATCTGATAACGGCTGTCGATATCGGGGCGCTCGTCGCGATCCACTTTCACCGCGATGTAATGCTCATTCACGATCGCCGCCACTTCGGGATCGTCATACGACTCGCGATCCATCACATGGCACCAGTGGCACCAAACCGCGCCAATATCCAAGAGCACAGGCTTGTCGGCCGCACGAGCGGCGGCAAAAGCCACCTCGCCAAACTCATGCCACTGGATGGGCTGATGCATCGCCGAACGCAGATAGGAAGAGGAAGCGCGCGAGAGGGAATTGTGGGAAGGGGGCGTCATCACTTCAGTCTAAATGTTTCTTTCACTCCCGACCCGTGCGCTAGCGCGCGGCGAGTGCATCGAGCCGGGCCAGCGTGTCCGGATATTTTCGCACCAGAAGGACGAGAGCCGCCGCCTGCGGGTTCGGTTTTGCGCGGCCCTGTTCCCATTTTTCCAGTGTTCTCTCGTTGATCCGGAGTTTGCGGGCGAACACGGCTCTGGAACAGCGCAGCTTCTTGCGCGTGTCGCGGAGAAGTTTGGCATCCACTTTGGGGAGGGGCGACACATCGACCTTGTAGCTGCGCAATGTGAGCGTGCCTTGCCGGTGGTTCTTCATCGCCGCCACGCCTTCCATCAGTTCGCCGAAAATGTTTCTCTTTCCCATTACTCTGTCCTCCGCGGCCTGCGGAGCCGGGTTGTTCGCCGGGCTGCGCGCGCTTCCGGTTCGCTTTCGATCGAGAACTCCACAGGCACTGTTATACGCTATTAGCGTATGCTCTTACGCTATACGCTAGTAGCGTATATGTCAAACTGCGATAAGGATCAACTGCACGACTACGGCTAGGTCCCAGCTTTTTCCACCACCTGCGCCACCACATTCGACGTGCTAGCGTCGAAGTTGGAGTCGCCGCCGTAGATTGCCGTGATCGAGTCGGTGCCCACCGGCAGCTTCGCGGTGGTAAAGCTCGCCGAGCCGCCGCTTAGCGATCCCGTCCCGAGCACTGTTTTGCCCTTCATAAACGAGACAGTTTCTCCATCGGGTGGGGCTCCGATTTTAGAAGCAACCACCGCGGTAAAAATCACCGCCTGGTCGTGAGTGGACGGATTCGGTGAAGAGGTGAGCGTAGTCGTGGTCGCCGCAGACGGCGTAACTTCGTAAACCACGCCCTGGTTATGAGCGCCGCCTGTGGATGCCGTGCCGTAGAGGTTCCCGGCTGTGTCGAACACCACGCCACTGGTGATGACGCCCCCGTCCGTGCCGCCGCTGAAGCTGTACTGCAGGATCTCTGTCCATTTATTCTTCGCGCCGGGCGTTAGCTCGAAAACGGTGCCGGCATAGCCGGCGTTTGCGCCCCCAAACATAGTCGTGCCGTAGAGGTTTCCCGCGGAGTCCACAATCAGGCCGGCGCCTGGACCATCCCCGTCAAGGCCGGAAAAGCTATGCAGAACCGAGAGAGCCCAGCCGCCTTTTTCGGTTTGCGTGAGCCGGTAGGCGGTGCCACGACCACCAACTCCTCCAATGTTGGTGGTGCCGTCCATGACGTCCACTCCGTCGATAACCTGGGTGAGCAAGTCGCCATAAGGATCGTAACCCTCTTTGCCCACGTTAAATACATGCGTGGTTGCGAAGTGTCTGCCCCAGAGATATTCGTAGATGGTGCCTCTTCCGTAGCTACCGCCGAAAGAGGTGGTTCCGTAGCTCCAGGCATTCATGTTTCCAAAAGGCCCGCTTCCGACATTTCCGGTTAAGGATTCATAACTAAAATTGCCGGGTTGGCCTACGACCGGCACTTGGAAGGTTATACCCTGGTTGCTTTTCCCGCCGCTGGCAGTAGTGCTCTGTATATAGGTTTCGGTGTAGGCCAAGCTTACGTTGGCTACGGGAGCGCAGCCATCGGTCCCGTCAAAGGTATGCAGGGCGGTGAATGTCCAGTTGCCCGCCGCCGGCGCCAGCTCGAAGACCGTGCCGCATTGGACAAGCTGATCGCCGCCGCTTTCGGTGGTGCCGTAGAGATTGCCCGATGTATCGATGGTCAGGCCGCCAACCGGCTCACTTCCATCGGTCCCGCCGGTAAAGCTGTAGAGCACGGTTTCGGTCCAGCCGTCTTTGGAAGGACTGAGTTCAAAAACCGTTCCTTTGTTGTAGGCGCCGCCAGCCTGCGTCACACCATAGAGATTGCCTGCCGGATCGAAGATCACGCCCGCATAAGGCTGGCCGCCGTCGGCTCCGCCGGTGAAGGCGTATAGAACTTTCTGGGTCCCTGCCAAACCACTGGAGATTGCGAAAAGTACAAAGGTGAGAACGAGAAAGGCTTTTGCGCGCATCGTACTGTCCCCCTGGGTTGATGTCGCAGAGAGGGAGCCCTGATGGGAGGGTCGGACAATCTGCCGAGGCAAGCATAGGCTTGAGACAAGGGAATTGCTGTGACGTAGCTCGCATGGGGATGTGACGAGGGTCGCGGCCATCCGCACATCGCGGTTTTCGGGGCCCGGATTGCAATCAATGGCGTCGCTCCAGCAGCGCCAGCCGCCGATTGCTTTCCGCGACGCCAGCCTTCACATTGACGGCTGCGTAAAGATCTCGCGCTTCCTCCCACAGCGCCCTTGCCGCCTCGGCGTCGGCGGTATCGCTCTTCAGAATTGCCAGGCCGCGAATCGCATTCGCCAAATCGAGGGGCGGAGTTTCCGCGTGACTCCGATAGATACCCAGGGCTTCGTGATAACAGGCCCCAGCCAAATCTGGACGTCCGGCTTCGCGATGAATGTCTCCCACGTGTCGCACTGTGTGCGCCAACCGCAGCGCATCGCCCTCAACGCGGTACAATCCAACCGCTTCCTCGTAACAATGGAGGGCAGCTTCGCCGCGATGCCGATCCCGCTCGACTTGTCCCAGAGCGGTGAGCGCGCGAGCCAATTCGGGACGGGCACCATTCGTGCGACAGACACCGACCGCCTCGATTAGATCCCGCTCGGCGTCGGCATGCCGATTTTCTCGGCGTGCTTGAAAAGCCTGGCGAAGAAGTTTGTCAGATAAGTTGGCCATACGAGGAATCGATTCAGGAACTAGGAACTCAGTCTCTTCGCCATCGAACAATAAATCTTCACCGCCTCCGCTAGTTGCGCCTTTTCCACGAACTCGCCCTCGGTGTGCGCCACGTGGATCGAGCCGGGGCCCAGCAGCAGCGGTTCGCCCCAATTCGGCAGCGAGGGGATGTCGGTGGTGAAGGCGGCGACCATGGTGGGCAGGCCGTCGATCGTGCGCAGCCGCAGGAACGGGGTTTCGCGGGTGAAATGAACTTCGACGAGGTTGCCGACAGCTTCTGCAATGTCGCGGCGCAGCGCGTCGGCCGGACCCACCAGGCGATAGAAGAGATCGGCTTTGGCGTAATCGGGGATCACATTGGGCGCGCGTCCGCCCTGAATGGAGCCGACATTCTTCGTGCAAGGACCGACATCGGCATTTTCGGGGAGCTTCATCGCGTGCAGCCGGTGCAGCGCTTCCACCAGTTTGTCGATGGCAGACTCGCCCAGTTCGGGGTATGCCGAGTGCGCCATCTTGCCACGCGCCACCAGTTCCACGTGCAGCGCGCCCTTACTGGCCAAGGCAAGCTTGTTCTCGGTGGGCTCGCCGTTGATCATGAAGCGCGCGCCGATCGGCTGCTGGTTGGCCGCTTTCGCGCCGATCGAGTCTCGCTCTTCACCGACCAGAAACAGCAGGCCGACGAAAAGGCTTGACTGGCGCAGCTTCTCCGCCGCCAGAATCTGAGCGGCGATAATCCCCTTGGCGTCGCAGGCGCCGCGGCCGTAGATGCGGTCGCCGTCTTCGGACGAGTTGATAAAAGGGGGCACCGTATCCATGTGGGTGGAGAAAACAACTTCCGGGCGAGTATGGCCCGGCCAGGTGGCTAAGACATTCGCGCGTTCGTTTTCGACGGGCATCTTCCGCGCTTCGAATCCTCGCCGCCGCAGTTCGTCGCAGAGAAAATCTCCGACCGCAACTTCGTTTGGAGTGACGGATTCGATGTCGATCAGGCGGCGAGTGAGTGAAAACAGGTCCATGCAGGGAAAGGGTAACAGCCGGTCGCGATTTTGTAGATAGCGATAACTAGGATTGCATGGAAATGAATTTTGCGTGATCATTTAGACCATGACGGTTGCTGAATTGCCCATCCAGATTGACCGCGAGAAGATCGCGGAATTCTGCCGGACGCACGGCATCCGCAGGCTGAGCCTATTTGGCTCGGTGTTGCGCAATGATTTCGATCCGGCGCGCAGCGACGTGGACGTACTGGCGGAATTACTGCCCACCGCACGCCCCGGCTGGGATTTCTTTGGATGGCACGAAGATCTCGAGGCTATCATCGGACGCAAAGTGGACTTGTACACTCCCAATGGGTTGAGTGAGTATTTTCGCACTGAAGTTCTGCGCGAGGCGATGACCGTCTATGAGCAGGCGTGACCCCAAGGTGGCGTTGCGGCAGGTGGCGGACCATGCCCACCGGGCTCAGGAGCTTTGCGCGCAAAACACATTAGCCGAAATATTAGACGACTGGCTAAAGCGAGCCGCATTCGAACGAATCATGGAAGTCCTGGGCGAGGCCGTCAAGCGGTTGCCCCCGGAACTTACGAGTCGGTATCCAGCGGTGGACTGGCGCGGCATCGCAGGGATGCGGGATCGTGTGAGTCACGGTTACGACGCGATTGATTATGGTCTGCTGTGGCAGTCGGTGGAGACGCGTGTGCCTGGATTGCTCGTTACGGTCGAGCAGATGCTCGAAGATCTGGATTCCGGCAAGCGCCCCTGACCACCGGCCCGCTGACAACTGGTACCCTGATCACGTGCTCCCCGAACCCTCCGCCATTCGCTCGCTCTTTCTTGCCGGTCCCGCCGGACGCCTGGAAACGCTGCTCAACGCCGGGTCTGCCGACGCGACGCATGCCGCGATCGTTTGCCATCCGCATCCGCTGTATGGCGGAACGCTGCACAACAAAGTAGTCTTCCACGCCATGAAAGCGCTCAACAGCTTCGGATTCCCCGTGCTGAGGTTCAACTTCCGCGGCACCGGACTGAGCGAAGGCGAGCACGCTGGGGGAGTTGGGGAAGTCGACGATGTGCGCGCCGCTCTCGACTGGCTGGAGCGGGAATTCACGCTTCCGGTAATCTTCGCCGGCTTTTCTTTTGGCGCCGCCGTCGGGTTGCGCGCCGCGTATGCCGATCCGCGAGTAGCCGCACTCATCGCACTCGGCCTGCCCGCTGTTCCGGTCCCGTCCGACTCGGGTGAGCCGCGCGTCTATGATTTCGACTTCCTGCGCGAGTGCGCGAAGCCGAAGCTATTTGTCAGCGGATCGCGTGATCAGTTTGCTCCCGCTGGAAAACTCGAAGCGCTGGTCAACACCTTCGCCGATCCCAAGAAGCTGGTCCGCATCGAAGCCGGAGATCACTTCTTTGAAGGAAGGCTCAAGGAAATGCGCGTAGCGATCGAAGAGTGGGTAAGCAAAATCGTGCCCGCCCGAACCGCCGGCGACTAACGACGAACGAGCGGCGCGAACGACTAACGACTAACGACTTTTCTATAATCCCTCATGCCCGATCTCTCCACCGCCCGCGACCAGCAATTCCGCCGAATGCGCGACACCGCCCGCGAGATCTTCGCCTCGGCCCTCAAGAACGCCTCCATCGAAGCCGCTTTCGCGCGCAGCGTGCACTGCGAACGCCGCGTTCTGCGCATTGGAGAAGATCTGTACGATCTCGATTCCTACTCGCGCGTCTTCGTCGTCTCCATCGGAAAGGCGGCGCACACCATGGCTGCCGCTCTGGAGGCCCAGGTTGGCAGCAGCATCTTCGAAGCAGGCATTGTGGCCTCGTCGGTCGAGCCCGAAACCCAGGTTTACACAAATCAGGTGCGCGGGTTCCGCTACTTTCGCGGAGGGCATCCCACGCCCAATGCCGAATCGATTCGCGCCGCTGACGCGATTCTTAAATCGCTTGCGTCTCTCGACTCCACGGCGCTGGCCATCTTTATGATTTCCGGCGGCGGATCGTCGATTGTCGAGAAGCCCGTCGTTACTGTGAAAGACACTATGAAAGACAGTTTGGAAGACGACGAAATTTCTCTGCCCGATCTTGCCGCCACCTATCGTGCGCTCGTCCATTCGGGTGCGCCCATCGCCGAGATCAACGCCATTCGCAAACATCTTTCGTCGGTCAAAGGCGGACGACTGGCGCAGGCCGCTTATCCGGCGCAGCAGGTTTCAATTCTGGTCTCCGACGTGCCCGACGCGACGCCCGACGCGCTCGCCTCCGGGCCCACCATGCCCGATTCCACGTCCATTCATGACTGCGAGCGCATCGCCGCGAAATACGGCCTGATCGAGCAACTGCCGAAATCGGTGGCCGATCTGTTTCGTCAGCATGCGCTTGCAGAGACGCCCAAATCCGACGACCCCGCTTTTGTGCGCGCGCGCTGGTGGACCGTGCTCTCGAATAAAATCGCCGTCGACGAAGCCGCCGCGGCTGCCACCCGCGCCGGGTTCGCCGTCGAAGTCGATAATTCCTGCGACGACTGGCCTTACGACAAAGCTGCCGCCTACCTGCTTCATCGGGTTCGCGAACTGCGAAGCCAGGTATCCCGCGTCTGCCTGATCTCCGGTGGCGAAGTGACCGTGACGGTGCGCAACGGCGGCGTTGGCGGACGCAACCAGCAATTTGCTCTCGCCTGCGCCGAGCCAATTGCGGGGCAGGACATCACCGTCCTCAGTGCGGGCACCGACGGCATCGATGGCAACAGTCCCGCCGCCGGAGCGGTCGTCGATGGCAGCACCATCGCTCGGGCAAGCGATCCGGCAGGGGGACGCGCCCGTGGCGCCGAGGCCGTGTCCGGCGCTCTTTCCACCTTCAACGCTTTTCCTTTTTTTGACGGTTTAGGCGATGCCGTGATTACCGGACCGACCGGCAACAATCTACGGGACTTGCGCATCCTGCTGGCGTACTGATTCGCTCGCCGACTTTGAGGGTGGGCTGACTCTGCTATTCTCGCGAGAGACGGCCAGCGGATTGCTGCTGTGGCCGAACGTTAATGTCTTTGGAGGATCATGCCGATGAATGCCGGGAGGGTCTTTGCGATGGATCCCGAAGCCACGGGGAAACAGAGGGTCGCCGTCTTGCAGGAAGAAATACACATGATCCATCATGCCAACGAGCTGTATTGGCGGCATACGAAGCCCAGCGATGCAGACCGGGCGGAGTATTACCGCCGGCAGGATCGGTTGGAGGAGATTCGGCGCGAGTTGGCTGGACTGCCAGCGAAATAATTGAGCGGCCCACAGCTCGGCGTTTCCTGGGTGCAAACCAAGTCATTGCATATATTTACGGCGGGAACGCTAATCCCAGCTTTAATGTAGGGGCATGTCCGCTGCCCGCCGGTGCATGGTCTTCTGGCACAGTAAAGTCTTGTAATCTTGATTCCTGCGGCAGCGCCGACCCTTTAGACTGCATCCAACCCTAATACAACAAATTAACGGAGGTTTCGATTGAAACACACAGTAAGGATTGCCATCGCTCTTGCGTTTACTTGCGCTGCCCTGGCAGCTTTCTCGAATGTCGCCCAGGCGCAGAAAATCGACATTGGATTCGGCGTCAGCACGACGATCGCGCCGTCGGCCAACTCGACTGCTCCGTCGCTGAGCGGTGGCGCCTTCCCGGGCGTTAGCGGAGATGTCCTCTTCTGGCACAACCTGGGCTTTGGAGCAGAGGTGTTCTGGAAGGGAGGCTCACGCGATTGCCCATTTGCCGACTGCGAAGCTTCGGGCATCACGTTTCGCCCCGTGCTCTACAACTTCAACGCCGTGTATTCGCCCAAGATCGCCAGCCATGCGTACCTTGAGCTCGTCGGCGGCATCGGCGCGCTCGACACGCATTACTCTGCCTGTACGCTGAGTGGTAACAGTTGCGGTGGTAGCCAACTGCTGGCTTCCAGCAACCACTTCGACATCGATCTGGGCGGCGGCCTCAAGTTGTATGCCCACGGCGGATTGTTCATTCGCCCCGAGGCGCGCTTTTACTGGGTCAACAACGGCACCGCCGACTACAGTTCGAACCACGCCGCACGCGTCGGCGCCACCATCGGCTACACCTTCCGATAACGCGAGTTGCACGTGGCACGTTAGATTTGTCGTCAGATTTGTCATCCTGAGCGAAGCGAAGGACCTGCTGCTTGCCGGCTCCGACAAGGGCTGGTCCTTCGTCAGCGAAGACGTTAGCGAAGCCGGGTTCCCTCGACCACTCAAATTGTCGGCCCGGATCGCACTCGCCAGTGGCCTGCATCCCTCATCCGGCATTATGATAGACCCATGAATTTTGGCTTCTCGGGCGAGATGATCTTTCTGTTTCTTCTGGCGCTGATTCTCTTTGGCCCGAAGAAAATGCCGGAGATCGGACGCCAGGTAGCGCGCATCCTCGGCGAGTTCCGGCGCGCTTCCAACGAATTCCGCGCGCAGATCGAATCTGAAGTCAACTCGCTCGATATGAGTGGGAAAGACATGGGGAAACCCGGCAGCGGTAATCCGCGGCAGCAGATGCTGCCGTCGTTCAAGGAACCGCTTGGAGCGCTGGCCAATCGCATCCTGAACCCGCCCACCGCCGCAAAGCCCACTCCGGCAGGGAACGCCGCGGCTGAAGTTGCCGCCGCTCCCGCTGGCGCTCCCGAGCCGTCGTCTGCTCCCGGCGCTGTCGTTCCGAGCGTTGTTCCGGGCGTTGTTGTTCCGAGCGCTGACGCTCCGAAAGTAGCGCCCGATGCCTGAGTTGTCAGCCGTCTCCTCCCCCAACGAATCCGTGCAGGAGAACGATAAAGAGAAGATGCCCAGCATGGGCTTCCTCGATCATCTCGAGGAATTGCGCAAGCGCATCGTTTATTCCGCCATCGCCGTCGCGATCGGTTTCTTCGCCTGCTGGGGATTCGCTGGGCGCATCTACGGCGTCATGCAGCGTCCCATCATGGACGCGCTCGCCCGCAACCATCTTTCCGCCAAGCTGGTCTACGTCAATCCCATTGAGCCTTTCAACCTCTATTTGAAAGTCGGGATGATGGCCGGCCTGTTCGTGGCCTCGCCCTTCGTGCTCTACCAGCTCTGGTGCTTTATTTCGCCCGGCCTGTACCGGCACGAAAAGCGCTATGTGCTGCCCTTCATGGTCTCGACCATCGGCCTGTTTCTGGCGGGCGGATACTTTGGCTACAAAGTCGTCCTGCCGCAGGCGCTGGTATTTCTGATCGGCTATGGCAAAGACTTTCAGCCGATGATTACGCTTACCGAATACAGTTCTTTGTTCCTGACCATCATCGTCGGTCTTGGCATTATTTTTGAAATGCCGATCTTGATATTCTTCCTGGCGCTCATGGGTATCGTGAGCGCCAGCTTCATGTGGCGAAACATCCGCTATGCCATCCTGCTCATTTTTGTCGTCGCAGGCATCGTCTCGCCCACACCCGATATCCTGAACATGTGCATCTTCGCCGCGCCCATGGTCGCCTTGTATGTGATGAGCATTGCCATCGCCTGGCGCGTGCATCCTGCGCAGCGCAACAAGCGCGCGGAGAAAAAGAACTCCGGCTAAGCCAAGAAATCCAGCCCCGGAGGGGCGAGCCAGTTTAGCCCAGCGCTTCAGCGCTGGGAACAGTGCCAGAAAGGATTCAAGTCCCGGAGGGACGATCCAGTTCTTATGCTCAGTCACAGAGGAACGCAGCGGTTTAGGATTTTTCTAGTGCTCCTGGCGATGGTTAGCACCGCAGCTTGCTCCAAAGGAGCCGACACGAACGCAACCAGCGCCGCCGCAAACCCCGAACCAGCCACCGCGACGCCGGTTCCGAGTGCAGCCGCCGCTGTCGACAACGCTCCGCTCCCGCACATCGATGCCAAGCGCGCCTTCGAATACACGCGCGAAGTCGCCGCCTTCGGACCGCGCTACATGGGCAACGAAAATCACAAGAAGCTGGAGCGCTACATCATCGACCACTTGAAGGGTGATCAGGTGGAGGACGACGCCTTCACCGCCGACACCGTGGAAGGGAAGTTCCCGGTCCGCAACATCATCGCGAAGTTTCCCGGCACGAAAGATGGCATCATCGTCATCATGGGCCACTACGACACCAACTATCCGCTGCGCAATATCGGATACGTGGGCGCGAACGACGGCGGCTCTTCGACTGCCATCCTGCTCGAATACGCCAACCAGTTGCGCGTTGGCCGCGATCAAAAGCCCGACAAAAAGCGCGATGGCTACAGCGTATGGCTGGTCTGGACCGACGGCGAAGAAGCCGTGAAGACCTGGAGCGACACTGACAGCGTCTACGGCTCCCGCCATCTGGCCGAAAAATGGGAGAAGGACGGCACGCTCAAAAAGATCAAAGCGCTCATGGTAATGGATATGATCGGCGACGCCGACCTGGACATTCAACGCAACACCAAGGGCGCTCCCTGGCTGCTCGACCTGATCTATACGGCCGCCGAGCGCGAAGGCTATCAATCCCACTTCTACGCAATGCAGGGAGAGATCGAAGACGACCACATACCCTTCTTCGATCGTGGCGTACCCTGCGCCGACGTCATCGATCTCGACTACGGATACAACAACGTCTTCCACCACACCGCGCAAGACACCATGGACAAGCTCAGTCCCAAGAGCCTGCAAATCGTGGGCGACACGATCATGGAGACCATCCACCTGCTCGACCAGCGCTAGGAAAGAGGTTAATCGGGCACGACCAGTTATTTTGAGGGAGACGGCGTTGGTTCGGTGACGTCGCTTAGCAACGGGGGTCAGGTCTTGGCCAATACCTATGCCTACGACTCGTTCGGCAAGTTGACGGCATCCACGGGAACGCTGACCAACCCGTTTCAATATACAGGGAGGGAATTCGACCAGGAGACGGGAGCCTACTACTATCGGGCACGCTACTACGATCAGAACGTCGGCAGGTTCGTTGGTGAGGATCCGATTCGGTCTCGAGGTGGCATCAATTTTTATGCGTATGCGGGTAATTCGCCCGTCAACTACATCGACCCGCTGGGGCTGGTGCGAAACGATATCATGCACGTTCCTTGTAATGAAGAGGAATATTTCGACTGCTACGACAGATGTGGTTCTCGAGGGGGTTGAGATATGTGAGGTCACATGGTTCTGGAAACTTCGTCGCTGGCAACCTGGAAATAAACCCGGAGGAATACCTACGTACGACTGGGTTAGAGGGGAAATGAACTGCGTATGTAACGAGCCTAATGAGACATGCAAGAAGCTTGCTCCGGGGCTTGTCCCCTTTTTCGTGTTCCTTGAGGAGTATGGGTGGGTATTTGCATTTTAGAGTTCCGGGAGCAACCAGATGCGATTTGAGGAACGACTCCTTAAGCCTTATGCTGAGCCGGTGTCCTTTAGTGAGCTAAGACAAGGGGTAATCTACTTCTCCGTCAGCTACCTTGACGACCAATTGCTGATGCCCACAGTGGAACCGCTCATTTACGTAGGAGAAAACTTGGATGCTGGTGACGTTGGGCGCGTTTTGTACTTCCAGGATGTGTCGTCCTATCGAAGGGGTATCCGGCGCGACTCCCCATCCAAAGAGGATGAGGCAACCTTCTTCGCCGTTTCAGAAGGCAAAATGCCGCCCATTTTTGAATATGAGCGTGCTCTGGACGAACTCCTGCGGTGCGCGCTCAGGCGCCGCAAGATGCCAGAGGATCGCTTATGACGCAAACGGCAATACGCTTACGGATGCCAGCGGCAAGAGCTACACCTGGGACTTTGAGAGTTAAAGGTCAGAGGTCAGAGGTCAGAGGTTTGAGAACCGCGCTCCTGCTACCATATTCTCAGCGCCCGTGGGGCGACTCTGACCGGCTGCTGCAGCTGCGAGTGTGTGGGGATACTGATTGTTCCGACGAATTATTCCAGCGATTGTTTTTTTTGCATCCGTTGCGTTGGCCCCTGCGCAAGCGCCCAGCGCACCCGGCAAGCCGCTTCCACCCGGACCGATGCAGGCGAAGATCAAAGCCGCATGCACGCAGTGCCACAATGCCGGCCGTATCACCGAGCAGCAACTTACCCGCCAGCAATGGTCCGCCGAGCTGAAAAAAATGGAAGGCTTGGGCGCCGTCATCCCCGACGCCAACCGCGCTGGGTTTCTGAATTATCTGACTCAGAACTTCGGTTCCCCAAAAGGCACCGCGTCAAAGCCCGCAGGAAACAAGTCCGGATCCGCAGCCAAGTAGTCGACCGTGTGGTGACGGGGATCTGCCCCGTCCAACCGAGCGGAGCTCGACAGGCCCGTGGGGGCGAAGCTCTGGAAGAGGCAAAGCGCTGCCGACCCAACGCCCGAAGTGGCCATTACGGCAGCGCTGCCGGTGAACAAGCTCAGACTGTCGTTAGCATGAGCGGAACGCCGAGAGACTTCAAGTGATTCTTGAGGTTCTCGAAGCTCGCGCCCTATTTGTTCTCGGCGCTCTCCGCGTCCTCTGTGGTTGAAGGCTTTTCCGGACGCAGCAACGGAAACAGAATCACGTCGCGGATGGTATGCGAGTCGGTGATCAGCATCGCCAGACGATCGACTCCCAGGCCCACTCCGCCCGCTGGAGGCATGCCGTACGACAGCGCGTTGATGTAATTCTCATCCATCTGGTGGGCCTCTTCGTCGCCGCGCTCGCGCTCTTTTAATTGCCCCTCGAATCGCTGCCGCTGATCTTCGGGATCGTTGAGTTCGCTGAAGCCGTTGGCGATTTCCATCTGTCCGGCAAACATTTCGAAGCGCTCGGTCCAGTCGGGTTCGTCCGGCTTCTGCTTCGACAGCGGCGAGACTGCGGTTGGGAACTCGTAGATGATCGTCGGCTGCATCAGGTGTTCTTCGGCGACCGCTTCAAAAAGATTTGCGATGGTCTTGCCCAGCGGTTCGGCCGAGTCGTACCTCAAACTAATTCCTGCCGATCGCGTCATTGCTACCAGCGCTTCCACCGATCCGCGCGCCGCGAAATCGTCGCGCTCAGGCTTCGCGCCCGCCTTCTCCGGCCAGAAGTGGACGATGGCCTCCCGCATCGTCATCCGCCGCCAGTTCCCATGCGACCAGTCGATCTCGTGCTCGCCCCATTTCGTCGTCGTCCCGCCCGTCACATCCTTCACCGCCTGCTCGATCGATGCCTGCGTCGTCTCCATAATGCCGAAATAATCGGTGTAGGCCTGATACGCTTCGAGCATGGTGAACTCGGGATTCCATCTCCATCCCAGGCCCTCGTTGCGGAAGTTGCGGTTGATCTCATAGACGCGATCAAATCCGCCCACTGTCAGGCGCTTCAAATAAAGTTCGGGAGCGATGCGCAGAAACAGATCCATGTCGAGCGTGTTGTGATGCGTTTTGAACGGGCGCGCCACGGCTCCGCCGGCGATGGGATGCATCATCGGCGTCTCGACTTCCATGAAGCCTTGCCCATCGAAATATCGGCGCAGCGATTGCACCAGTTTGCTGCGCTTCAAAAACACTTCGCGCACTTCGGGATTCATCACCAGATCGAGGTAGCGTTGGCGGTAGCGCAGTTCGACGTCGGTGAGGCCGTGAAATTTTTCCGGCAGGGGCAGCAGGTCCTTCGCCAAAAATGTCAGTTCTTCCGCATGAATACTCAACTCGCCGGTGCGGGTGCGAAACAGATATCCGCGCACTCCGATGTGATCGCCCAGGTCGAGCAGCTTCCACAGTTCGTATCCGGCATCGCCGATCGCGTCTTTTTTGACGTAGATCTGGAGCCGCTGTCCGTCCTGCTGCAGGTGCGCGAAGCCGGCCTTGCCCATCAGCCGGATGGCCATGATGCGTCCCGCAACGCGCACCGTAACGCGCGCAGACTCGAGTGCTTCGGCCGTCTGCCCGCTGTACCCGGCCAGAATCTGCGCCACGGTATGCGTGAAGTCGTACTTGCGCGGATACGCCGGATGGCCGAGAGATTCGATCTTTTTCAGTTTCTCGCGCCGGATTTCGTAGATGTTTTCGTCGAGTGCCAATGAGTGTCCTTGCCAGTAAAAAGTGAAAGACTGGAAGCAGCGATTATAAATAACCCCAGCCCACGCGGGGGCGAAAGCATTCGTTCGCCCGTGCGTCCTTCCGTACGTCCGCTGCCCGCTGTTTGCCCAGTTCCGCAGCGAACGCTAAACTGATTGTCCGGGGTAAGCACATGCTCGTCGTGATGAAAGCGCAGGCCAGCGAGGAGCAGGTCCGCGCCGTTTGCCAGAAAATCGAAGCGCTGGGATACCGCGCCCACTCCATGCCCGGCGCGCAGCGCACCGCCATCGGCATCACCGGCAACAAGGGCGAAGTCGATTCCGGATCGCTCGAAGAGATGGCGGGGGTGCAGGAAGTCATCCGGGTTTCAAAACCCTACAAGCTGGTAAGCCGCGACACCAAGCCCGACAATACCGTTATCAAGTTTGCGGCGGCGAACGCCAATGCACAGCCCGTTTCCATCGGAGGCCCCGACCTCGCCATCATCGCCGGCCCGTGCGGCATCGAAAGCCGCGAACAGGCCTTCGCCGCAGCCGAGCGCGTCGCCCGCGCCGGAGCCCAGTTCTTCCGCGGCGGCGCCTACAAGCCTCGCACTTCTCCGTATTCTTTTCAGGGACTCGGCGAGGAAGGTCTGAAGATCATGGCCGAAATCCGCGACCGCTTCGGCTTGCTGATCGTCACGGAGGCCGTCGATTATGAATCGCTCGACCTGGTCGATCAGTACGCCGATATGATTCAGATCGGCGCGCGCAACATGCAGAATTTTTCTCTGCTCAAGCGCGCCGGACGCGCCCACAAGCCCGTCCTGCTGAAGCGCGGCATCTCGGCGACTCTGGAAGAATTTCTGATGGCCGCCGANNTACATCATGAGCGAGGGCAACTACAACATCGTCTTATGCGAGCGCGGAGTGCGCACCTTCGCGGATCATACCCGCAACACGCTCGATCTCAGCATTGTCCCCGCCGTGCAGCGCCTGAGCCATCTGCCCATCATCGTCGATCCCAGCCACGGCACCGGCAAGCGCAACAAGGTAACGCCGCTGTCGCGCGCCGCAGTGGCCGTCGGAGCCGACGGCCTGATGGTGGAAGTCCATCACGATCCCGACCGCGCATTGTCGGATGGCATGCAGTCGCTGTTTCCCGATCAGTTCGACGCGCTGATGGTGCAGGTGAGGCAGATCGCGGCGGTGTTAGGGCGCGGCGTGCCTTTGAATCGCGGCCAGATTGAAGTGACCGGAGCGGCGGACTGAGTCTTGCGCAAATCCCTCTTCATCGCCGTTCTCATCCCGCTCATCCTCGCCGCCGGCTGGTACTACTTCCACGAGCGCACTCTCCCCGGATACGGCCCGCTCTACCGCGAATATGCTTACATCTCGAATGGGAAGAGCAACACCGTCACAGTGATCGACCTCCGCAGCTTTCGCCCGGTGCGCACCTTGCAGGTGGGGAACGAGCCCACCGGACTCGCGGCCAATCCGAAGCGCACTGAAGTTTATGTCGTCAACACCGGCTCTTCGAACGTCAGCGTGATTGACGCCGAGCAGAATAAGATCGTTGCCACCATCGGCGTCTACGGTCGTCCGTACTTTATCGACGTTTCTCCCGACGGACACCGCGCTTACGTGGCCAATTCCGGCTCCGACAGTGTTTCGGTGCTCGATCTTGACCGGCGCACGCTTGCGGCGACGCTCCACGTTGGCGGAACTCCCGGCCTGGCTCGCGTTTCGCCCGATGGATCNNNGCGTTCGTTTCCTGTTCGGGATCGGGGCAGGTTGCGAGCATCGATATTAAGAACGACAAGCTGCTGGCACTTCTCGACGCCGGAAAGTCTCCGGTAAGCCTGGCGCTGAAGCCCGATGGCGGGGAACTGGTGGCGTTCAATTTCGAGGCGGGCAGCATTTCCGTGATCGAAACTACGGCCAACGAGGTTTCGGGAAGTTATCTGGTGGGCTACGAACCGACGCGGGGCGTGATTTCCGCCGACAACTCGCGCTTGTATATTTCGAACTTCGGATCGAATAACATCGCGGTCTACGACATCGACCTGGGTAAGATCATCGCGTATTTTCCCGTCGGGACGCATCCCGACGC
>PLUW01000072.1 GCA_003162935.1 Acidobacteriaceae bacterium | reverse complement strand
GGTGGCCCGATCCTCAAGCCCGATGTGGATGCGTTCGTCATCACTCCCGTATCGCCCCATGGTTTGACGCACCGTCCCGTGGTAGTGCGCGATTCGGTCGAGATTGACATCCACGTCAAGACCGGGCAGGAGGAAGCCTACCTCAGTCTCGATGGACAAGTCGGAATGCCCGTGCAAGACGGCGATATCGCCCGCTGCGTCAAGGCCGAGCATCCCGCCCGCTTGCTGCGTTTCGAGAAAACATTTTTCGAAGTGCTCCGCACCAAACTCAAATGGGGAGAGCGCTNNTCTGGACTGTCGATTCCTCCCACCCCGAGGCTGAGGCTGTCGCTGTTCTCGGCGATCGCATTGTTGCCGTCGGAACGAATTCACAGGTGGATGCCTGGCGCGGCCCCCAAACTCACGTGGTCGACGCGAAGGGAAGGCGCCTGCTGCCGGGCTTCAACGACGCCCACGTGCACTTCACCGATGGCGGAGCGCAACTCGACAGCGTCGAACTCAACGACGTCACCAGCACCCAGGAATTTGCCCGCCGCATCGCCGAGCGCGCCGCGAAAACCGCCAAGGGCGAATGGGTGCAAGGCGGCGATTGGGATGAGACCAAGTGGAGTCCAGCCGAGTTGCCCACCAAAGAACTGATCGACCCGGCAACCCCCGAAACCCCGGTCGCAATCGATCGCTACGACGGACACATGGTTCTGGCCAACTCGCTCGCCTTAAAGTTGGCAGGCATCACCGCCCAGACACCCGATCCCGCGGGTGGAGTCATCGTCCGCGACCGCCAGGGAAATCCAACCGGCGCTCTCAAAGACGCTGCGATGGACCTGCTGTTCAAAGTAGTTCCACCGCTCACTCACGACCAGCGCCGCCACGCCATTGAGCGCGCGCTCGCACACGCTGCCTCTGTCGGAGTCACCAGCGTGCAGCACATGAACCCCGATTATCCCGACATTGCCGTCTACTCCGAGTTGCTCGACGAAGGCAAACTGACCACGCGCATCTATGCCGCGCCTCTCATCACCGGCGTGGACGACCAGGTGAAAATCGGTGTCCGGCGTGCATTCGGCGGACCCTATCTGCGCATCGGCGCCGTCAAGGCCTATGCCGACGGTTCGCTCGGTTCGTCGACAGCGTATTTCTTCGAGCCCTTCGGGAGCCTGCCCGACAATCACGGCTTGCTCTCCGATGAAATGCATCCCCTCTCACTCATGCACGATCGCATGATGCGAGCCGACGCCGCCGGTTTGCAGATCTGCACCCACGCCATCGGAGACGCCGGAATTTCGGCGATCCTCGACATTTACTCGGAAATCCAGAAAGACCACGGCAGCCGCGATCGCCGCTGGCGCATCGAGCACGCCCAGCACATGGCGGCCAAAGACTTCGACCGCTTTGCGCAACTGCACGTGATCGCGTCCGTGCAGCCCTATCACGCCATCGACGACGGCCGTTGGGCTGAAAGCCGCATCGGACACGACCGCGCGAGCCGCACCTATGCCTTCCGTACATTCCTTGACCACGGCATTCGGCTCGCCTTCGGCACGGATTGGAATGTCGCCCCGCTCAATCCCATGCTCACCTTGTACGCGGCCACAACCCGCGCCACTCTCGACGGCAAAAATCCCAACGGATGGTTTCCCGAGCAGAAACTTACGATCCAGGAAGCGATCGAAGCCTACACCATGGGTTCGGCCTACGCGGAATTTCAGGAAAACGAAAAAGGCTCGATCACCGTCGGCAAACTCGCCGACATGGCCTTGCTGAGTGACGACGTGCTCGCCCTCGACCCCGTGAAGATTCGCGACGTCAAGGTGCTCAAAACCTGGGTAGGCGGGGAACTGACGTATGACGCCGAAGGCGTCCCCCGGGCAGCCCTGAAGAAACCGNNTAAACTACGCCGAAGGCCCTGCCGCTGGGCCGCCGCTCGTTCTGCTGCACGGACTCGGCCGCCGCTGGCAGGTGTTTCTCCCTCTAATCCCTGCGCTCAGCATGCGCTGGCATATCTTCGCCGTCGACTTGCGCGGACATGGAAAGTCCTCCCGCGTCCCTCGCGGATACCACGGCCCCCAGTATTCCGAAGACATCGCCAGCCTTCTGCGCGAGCGGGTATCGGTTCCCGCCGTGCTCTTCGGACATTCCCTCGGCGGCATGTTGGCCATGCGCGTCGCTTCCGATCATCCGGAACTGGTGCGCGCCCTGATTCTCGGCGACAACATGATCGTTACCGGACAACTGCGCAATCCCATGTACACGTCGCTGTTCGCCGGATTGCGCGATCTCGCGCGGCGGGGTGGCTCCGTCGAGAAGATCGCCGACGGCATCGGCAAAATCGCGCTCCCACTTCCGGGCGGCGAAAGTTATATGGACGGCGACAGTAATAAGAATAAGAACGAAACCATCACCATCCGCCAGCTTCCCGGCAACGATGAGGCCTATCTGCTTTCCTGGGCACGCTGCGTGCTACAGACCGATCCCGACACCTACGACATGACGCTCGATGGATCGTCGCTCCAAGGATGGGACGGCGAGAAGTTGCTGCGCGGAATCACCTGCCCAACGCTGCTTCTGCAAGGCACACCGGAATTAGGCGGCCTGATGTCCGACGCGGATGTAACACTCGCCACACGCTTGCTGACCCATCACGCCCATGTGAAGTTCCGTAATCTGGGACACGCGCTGTTCATTCAACAGCCCGAGCCGGTATTGCGCGCGGTGACCAATTTTCTGGAGTCGCTGTAACCTCCGCTAAGGATTCTCCATCCTCATCTGATCCTCGAAGCTCTCGCGCCGCCGTATCACTTTCGCCCTCGTCCCATCCACCAGCACTTCCGCCGCCCGCCCGCGCGTGTTGTAGTTCGATCCCAGTACCGATCCGTAGGCTCCCACGTCGAGAATGGCCAGCAGATCTCCTTCGTCAACCAAGGGAAGTTTCCTGTCGCGCGCAAAAAAGTCGCCAGTCTCGCAGATAGGCCCGACCACATCGGTGATCTCAGTCTCGTGCGACTTTCGCCTAACGGAAACAATCTCGTGGTACGCGCTGTAAAGTGACGGACGCAGCAGATCGTTCATCCCGGCATCCACAATCAGAAAGCGCTTGCGACGATTCGTTTTCCGGTAAAGAACCCGCGCCAGCAGCACGCCCGCCGCTCCCACAATGGCGCGTCCAGGCTCTAGCAACAAATGAACATTCAATCCGCGCAAAGGAGTTAGCACAGCCCGCGCATACGCGGCAATCTGCTCCTCGAAATTCCCCTGCGCCCCCTCATACGAAATTCCCAGGCCACCGCCGGCGTCGACATACCGAATGTCATGCCCTTGCCGGCGCAGTCTACGCACCAGATCGGCCACGCGTCCCAGCGCCTCTTGAAACGTACCCATATTGGTAATTTGTGAACCAATGTGAACGCTCACTCCCGCGACGGTCAGATAGGGCTGCTGTGCGGCCAAAGCGTAGAGCGTCCGCGCCTCGGGGATTGGCACGCCGAACTTGTGCTGATGCAGGCCGGTCGAAATATACGGATGAGTTTTCGCTGAGACGTCGGGATTTACCCGTATCGCAATCGCAGCCCGCTTCTTCAATCGTGCCGCAGTCGCCGAAAGCAGCTTCAATTCCGACGCGCTCTCCGCGTTGAACAGCAATATCCCCGAGCGCAGCGCAAATTCCAGCTCCGCCGCCGTCTTACCTACGCCGGAGAACACAACTTTGCCCGCGCCCTTGGGGCTGGCGCGAAAAACTCGCTGCAACTCTCCGCCAGAAACGACGTCGAAGCCAACTCCTTCGCCCGCCACCAATCGCAGAATCGCCAGTGTCGAATTCGCTTTGACCGAATAGCATAAGGTATGGGGGATGGGGCGAAATGCGCGGGCGAACGCATCGAGCCGTGCGCGGATCATCGCCGCGGAGTAAACGTACAGCGGAGTCCCGTGACGCGCAGCCAGACTTTCAAGAGCGACGGCTTCGCAGAAGAGTTCGGACTTGCCTGACCGCGCAGCCCGATACGCAAACGAGGGGCGCCGCAGAGCCAGCGATTCGCGCTCGCCCTTCACTTGCGTTTGCCCGGGCCACTTTTCACCTTAATCGCAACCACCGTTTGATCGTCGAACGCGTCCACGCCCGCGGCGAACTCGGTCACCGCCTTAAAAACTTCGTTCACCACGCAGTCCGCCGACTTGGTGGCGCATCCGGCAACGATCGCCTCCACTCGCTCCTGCCCAAACGATTGACCGTGGCGGTTGCGCGCGTCGAGAATGCCGTCACTGTAGAACACAAACAGATCCCCCGGCTTGGCCTTAAAGCTCACTTCGTCGTAATCGGCCTCGTCGAACAACCCGAGCGGCAACCCGGTCACCTCGATCGTCTCAACTTTGCCGTCATGGCAATATAAGGGCTTCGGCAACCCCGAGTTCGCCACAAGCAGCGTCCGTCGCTCATCGTCCCACACGGCATAGATGATAGAGACGAACTGCGCCGCGATCCTGCGTTCTGCCAGCGACAAATTCACGGCGGAAAGCATCTCCGCCGGACCCGGCTCAATCGGCGCATGCGAACGCAGAATCCCGCTGACCAGCGCGGCGTAAATGGCCGCTGGTGCGCCTTTGCCGCTCACATCGCCAATGGCAATGCCAAGCCGCGAAAATGAATACGGAACAAAGTCGTAAAGATCGCCGCCAATGGCGCGGGCGGGAAGAAACTTGGCCTCGACATCAAGATGCGCCATCTTCGGGCTGGAATGCGGCAGGAGGCGAAATTGCAACTCACGCGCCAGCGCCAGATCGCGCTCCAGGCGCTGCTCCTGCCGCGCAATCTGCTCGTACAGCCGTGCGTTCTCAATCGCGATGGCCAGCTGCGCTGCCAGCGTCGTCAGCGTCCGTTTATGATCCTCCGTGAAGTAGCCGCGCTTCGTATGCTCCAGATCGAGCACCCCGATGACCTTCTCCTGGTAAATCAGCGGAACCGCCAATTCCGAACGGGTCTCAGGATTCGTCGCAATATAGCGATCACTCTTCGCGACGTCAGGCACCAAGACCGCTTCCTTGGCCTGCGCTGCGTAACCCACGACGCCGCGGCCCAGCGGAACGTCGTGCTTGAGATGCAATCGTTCTTCAAAGCGCTGCGCGAATCGATGCTGCAGTTTCTCGCCTGCCTGGTCGACCAGAAGGATGCTGAACATCTGGTAGTCGATAAGCCGGTTCAGCAACTCGGCAATCCGCTTGAGCAGTTCGTCCAGGTTCAGAATCGACGTGAGTTCCCGCGCAATCTCATTCAGCAAAAGCAGCGTGCGGGCCTGGCGCGTGGTGCGCGTGTGCAGCCGCGCGTTTTCGATGCCCACCGCCATGCGCGATGCGATCAGCGTCAGCAGGCGCTTATGCTCTTCGGTAAAGTAGCCCCTCTCGCGCGCCTCAAGATCGATCACGCCAATCAGACGGTTCTTGACGATCAGCGGAATGGCCAGTTCGGAGTGAACGTTGGGCAGGGCCTCAATGTAAAAATCTTCCTGCGTGGCATCGGCGACGAGCACTGCCTGGCGAGTCTGCGCCGCGCGCCCGGTTACGCCCTGGCCCACTTTCACGCGCACGCGCTCGGCGACCTTTTCCGGATACCCTACATGGAAGCGGACGTACAGCTCCTGAAGCGGCTCGTTGAGCAGCAAAATCGCGAAAATCTCGTAGTCGATGACCTTACGGACCAGTTCCGCCACGCGCCGCAGCGTGGTTTCCAGGTCGAGCGTGGTGTTGACCACGTCGGCCACTTCCAGCAGCAGGGGTTCCACCTCGGAAGCGCGCAAAGTTTGCGAAACGGTCGTTTTCACAGGCTTCATCATAGCAGCCGCTCGGAACAGCTCCGCCGCGGAAAAACTGGTCCATGGCGCAACAGCTCACGCGCCTGCCGGATTCTCCGGCGGATTTTCCAGCACGCACACATCCGGCAAATTGCGGTAGCGTTCGGCATAGTCCAAACCGTAGCCGACCACGTAGGCATCGGGAATCGTGAAGCCGATGTAATGTGCATGGATCGGCTGCTGGCGGCGGGAAGGCTTATCCAGCAAGGCCGCAATGCGCAGCGACCGGGGCTGATGCGCCCGCACCAGCTTCGAAATGTAGTTCAGCGTCAGCCCCGTGTCGAGAATGTCCTCCACCAAAATTACGTTTCGGTCCGCCATCGAACTATCCATGTCTTTGGTCATCCGGACTTCACCCAGCGAATCCCATGCCGCGTGACCGGCCGGATCTTCTTTGACCGTGGGACGATTTCCGTAGCTCGAAACTCCAATAAAATCAAAAGTGGCGTCGAGCGGAATCTGACGCGCCAGGTCGCTTAAGAAGATGGCTGCGCCCTTGAGAACGCCGACCAATACAACCGATTGCCCGTCAAAATCGCGGGCAATCTCTTTGCCGAGTTCGGCGACCCGCTTGGCAATGGTTTCGCGCGACAACAACACTTTAAGTTCGGGCATGGAGTCACCATTCTATACACGAGTTCGAACAGCCGAAAAGGGTCTGAGGCTGACCAGACATTTGGCGGCCCTTGCTTCGCCCATTGCGCGCCCCTTCTCACGCCACTAGAATGCTATTTCGCAGCTTACCCTGAGGAGCCTGTCGTGAATCTCAAAGGAATCCAGCTCACATGGCTCGGCCACGCCACCTTCCGCGTCGAGACGCCGGAAGGGAAGACTCTTTACATCGATCCGTGGATCGCCGGCAATCCCATGTGCCCGGAGAGTGAGAAAAACGTCAAGAAAGCCGACGCTCTGCTCTGCACCCACGGCCATGGCGATCATATTGGGGACGCGGTCGATGTGGGCAAGAAGCTGAATCCGGTCGCCGTCGGCATCTACGAGCTTTGCCTGTGGCTCCAGAAGAAGGGCGTCAAGCAGATCGCGCCTATGAACAAGGGAGGCACGCAAACCGTCGCCGGAGTGAAGATCACCATGGTTCACGCCGTCCATTCCTGCGGCATTCAGGATGGCGACCAGATCGTCTACGGCGGCGAAGCTTGCGGCTACGTGCTCGAGTTCTCCAATGGAGTCAAGCTCTATCACGCGGGGGACACCGCCGTCTTCAGCGACATGGCCATCATTCGCGATCTTTACGCTCCGAAAATCGCCATGCTGCCGATCGGCGATCTTTTCACGATGTCGCCGCGCGAGGCTGCTTATGCCTGCAAACTGCTGCAACCCGAAACCGTCATTCCGATGCACTTTGGTACGTTTCCGCCGCTGACGGGAACTCCCTCGGAGTTGCAGAAACTCGTGCCGGATGTGGAAGTGCTGGCGCTGAAACCGGGACAGACAATTTCCTAACCTCTGCAATTGGGGCCACTTTAGAGTCAAGGAGCAAAATGCCCGAGCAACCCGCAAAACCCGACTGGCGCATGGGAGGAATCACCGTCCCACAAGTCGAAGACTACCTCTACTCCATGCTGCCGCCGCGCGACGAAGTTCTCGCCGAGATGGAAGCCGATGCCGCCAAGAACGACGTGGCCATCGTTGGACCCGCCGTCGCTCGCGTGCTGCATCAATTGGCGGTGATCAGCGGCGCGAAGAAAATCTTCGAGATGGGCTCCGCCATCGGCTATTCCACCATCTGGTGGGCGCGCGCCGCGGGCGAGGGCGGACGCGTCATCTACACCGACGGCGATCCCAAGCGCGCCGAAAAGGCGCGACGCTATTTCGATCGTGCCGGCGTCGCCAAACGCATCACGGTGCGCGTAGGCGATGCCCTCGAAATTCTTTCGGAAGAAAAGGAACAATACGACATCATCTTCAACGACATCGATAAGACCGACTACCCGCGCGTGATTCGTTTGGCGCTCCCGCGTCTGAAAAGCGGAGGCCTCTTCATTACCGACAACGTTCTCTGGAACGGCAAAGTCAGCCAACCGAATCCCGACGCCCAAACCAAAGCCATCCTCGAATTCAACAAACTGATCTACGCGTCGCCCGACCTGTTTACGACGATTCTGCCCCTCCGCGACGGAGTTTCGCTTTGCGTTAAGAAGTAGAACTACGGGTTCACTCGTGTCGTTGGACTCGGTGCTAGAATTGTCGGTTTCCACCTCACGATGAAGACTCCAACACTTTCGCGAGCTGAACAGCTTCCGCAGACGCTGTCGCGCACACAAGCGCAGTCGCGTCCCAACTCCGCCACGGACGTTCTGGTCGTCGGCGCTGGTCCCACCGGCATGGCCTGTGCCATCGAGGCGCAGAAGGCTGGCTTCAAGTCCCTCATCGTTGACAAGGGATGCCTGGTCAATTCCATTTACCACTACCCAGTGAACATGGTGTTTTTCACCACGCCTGAATTGTTGGAGATCGGCGATATTCCTTTCACCACCGCCTCGGCGAAACCCAACCGCCAGGAAGCGCTCGAATATTATCGGCGCGTCGCCGAGCACTACCACTTAAACGTTCGCCAGTACGAATGGGTCAAGACAATTACCGGCGAGGATGGCAACTTTCGCGTCACCACCACGAACCGGCACGACGCCATCCACGACTACCGCGCCCGCAAGATCGTGCTCGCTACCGGTTACTACGATCTGGCCAACCAACTCGCCATCCCCGGCGAAGACCTCGAAAAGGTATTTCATTACTATCGCGAGCCACATCCTTATTTCGATACCGACGTCGTGGTAATCGGCGGCAAGAATTCAGCGGCGGAAGCGGCCTTGGACCTGTGGCGTCACGGCGCGCGCGTCACGCTCGTCCATCGCGGAGCGGAGATCCACAACCACGTCAAGTATTGGGTGCGTCCCGACATCGAGAACCGCATTCGGGCTGGCGAAATCACCGCGCACTTCAACAGCAGCGTGCGGGAGATCAATGCCGACTCAGTGGTGCTGCAAACTCCGTCCGGTCCGGTTCACGTGAAGAACGATTTCGTATTTGCTCTCACTGGTTATCATCCCGACTACGATTTTCTGCGCAGCGTGGGCATTGAGCTGGCCACCGAACAGCTTCGTCCCGTCTGCGATCCGGAGAACCTGGAATCGAACGTTCCTGGAATCTACGTGGCTGGAGTGATTGTTGCGGGCTCGCGGACGAATGAAATCTTCATTGAAAATGGACGCTTCCACGGCAGGCTGATCGCCGGCCATATCAGCGAAAGGCTCGGCGGCGGCAATCCGAATTTTCCGCTTGACGCCACTTAGCGTGATCGCGCAAAATGCACGCGCCCACACAAACGATCCGGAGGAAACCATGAAACTCGTTCCTACTTTGCTTCGCAAGACCGCCATCGTTGCCGCAGCCGCGATCGTCATCCTTTCCGCCAGCCTCGTTCTGGCGCAAGACGCGCACAAGTCGTTCGACCTGCTCAAGGGCATGGAAGGGAACTGGTCCGGGAAAAGCATCCAGGGCCATCCGACTCAGGTGACCTTTCGCCTGATCGCCGGCGGTTCTGCGCTGATGAGCGAGATTCATGGCCACGGTCCAGAAAATATGGTCACCATGTTTCACATGGATGGCGACCGCCTCTTGATGACCCACTACTGCGGAGCTGGCAACCAGCCGCGCATGAAACTCGTCGCATCGGATGCCAAGTCCGTGAGCTTCGAGTTCTTCGACGGCACCAACATCGGCCCCGGCGACGGACACATGCAGCATGTGACCTTCTCCGTACCTGACGCCGATCACCACGTCGAAGAATGGACCTACCTCGATCACGGCAAAGAGATGAAAGAAGCGTTCACGTATGAACGGGCGAAGTAGGGCGGCAACCGCGGGTAATGACTGGACAGACGGGGCGTTTCCCGCTGCGTTTCATGTGGAGTAAAATAGCGCCATGAGTCCGGAAGTTTCCGATCTTCTCAAACGGGCGCTTGCCCTACCGGCTGACGAACGAGCTGCGCTGGCCAATACGCTGCTCGACACTCTCGACGGTACAAATGAATCTGTCTCTATCCAAGAGGCATGGAATGCGGAAGTGGCGCGTCGAATTCAGGACCTGAAGGCGGGCAAAGCAGTGACCGTCCCGTGGGAAGAACTGCATCGCGAGCTCTTGGCCATGGTGAATGAGCGTTAAGCGCATTGAATACCACCAGGGCGCGAGCGCGGATGTTAAGAGCGCAGTCGACTGGTATCGGCAGCGCAGCCCCAAAGTGGCCTTGGACTTCATCGAAGAACTGCACCGAGCTGCCGACACAATCCGTGAAGCCCCGGAACGGTGGCCGATAGGGGAGAACGACACCAGACGATTCCTGCTTTGGCGATTCCCGTTTGCCGTCATCTATTCCGAACAAGAATCCGTAATCACAATCTGGGCCGTCGCCCACGGAAGCAGGCGCCCGGAATATTGGGCAAGCCGCCTCTAACNNGCCCACGACTCCGAAAAGGTCGTCGGGACGCTCTTGCAGCAGGGGTATCGCCAGGTGCCGACCGTCGAAGAGGCCGGGCTGGTGCTTTATAACACTTGTTCGATTCGCGACAAGGCGGAGCAGAAGGTCTTTAACCGGCTAAACGACTACAAGAAGCTGCGGAAGCAGGGCAAGAAATTCGGCGTCCTGGGCTGCGTGGCGCAGCAGGAGGGCGAGAAGATTTTCGAGAAGGCTCCGCACGTGGACCTGGTATGCGGCTCGGCATCCTACCGGAATCTTCCGCAAATGCTGGTGCAACTGGAAAACGCGCCGATCGAGGAAGGTAAGCGCGTGACCGGCCTCGACGACCGCATGACCGACGAGTGTTTTGAGACCGAGTTCACGGCGCGCACGAATCCCCATCGCGGCTATATCACAATCATTGAGGGATGCGACAAGTTCTGCGCCTATTGCGTTGTGCCCTATACGCGCGGGAAGGAGCGCTCGCGCACTTCCGCCTCCGTTCTTGATGAAGCTCGGCAGCTGGTGGATCTCGGGTATACGGAGATTCAACTGCTCGGGCAGAACGTGAACTCTTATCGCGATCCTTCTGGAAATAAGACGTTTGCTGAGTTGCTGGCGACGGTGGCGACGGTCGAGGGGATTCGGCGGGTGCGGTTCACTACCTCGCATCCTCGGGATTTTGGGCGAGATATTGTTGAAGTCATCGACGCCACGCCGGCGCTTTGCGATCATGTGCATCTTCCGGTGCAGAGCGGGTCGACCCGGGTGCTCGATGCCATGTCGCGACTCTATACGCGCGACGAATACTTGGAGCGCATCTCATGGATTCAGGCGGCGAAACGCGACATCTCCCTGACCAGCGATTTGATCGTCGGCTTTCCTGGCGAGACGGAGAAGGAATTGGAAGAGACCTTGTCGTTGATGGATCTGGTGGGGTATGACTCGGTATTCACGTTTAAGTATTCGCCGCGGCCGAATACGCCGGCGCTCGCGTTGGAGGATGCGATTCCCGATGCGGAGAAGGCCCGGCGCCTGGCAGTAGTAAATGACCGCCAGAAAGTCATCGGTGCGGCGCGGAATCGGCGGCACGTTGGGCAGCTGCTTGAGGTGATGGTGGAAGGGAAGAACGAGGCGCGAGGGCAGTGGGTCGCGCGGACCTCGCAGATTAAGGTCATGAACTTTACCGCACCGGCGGGAGTGCAACTGGCGACGGGGAGCTATGTGAACGTGCTAGTGACGGGAAGTTTCCCGAATAGTCTGGTGGGCGAGTTGGCCTGCGGATCGGATCTCGTCGGGTGACCGGGTCATCTGGCGAGCCGAGATCAACCGCGCGCAATTTGCTCTGATTGGTTTGAGGATCTTATGGAAGTGGAAATGAAAATTCGCGGGCTCATGATGGATCCGGTGTCGAACATGCCGATTGTTCTGCTCAAGGACGTTGGCAGCGATACGGTTCTTCCCATCTGGGTAGGTGTGTACGAGGCGAACGCCATCGCGCTTGAGATTGAAAAGATCAGCACGCCGCGTCCCATGACGCATGACCTGATCAAAAGCGTGCTCACCGGACTGGAAGCCCTGGTCCACAAAGTGGTGGTGACGGAGCTGAAGGACGATACTTTCTACGCCGTGATCTGGTTGGAAAGGGAAGGCCGCGTGATAAGCATCGACTCGCGTCCATCGGATGCGCTGGCGCTGGCGCTCCGCGTGGATTGCCCGATCTTTGTCGAAGACGAGGTTTTGAAGACCTCGAAGCAGTCGGCCAATCCCGTGCCCGCGGTTTCAAGCGAGGAACTCCGCAAATATCTGGAGGACCTGGGCGATGATGACCTCGGCAAGTACAAGATGTAGCAAGCTGTCCGTTCTCAGTTCGCAGTTTCGAGTTCTTTGATTGCGCGCCCCGCCCGCCTATGCCTGACTCCGCCGACCAGTTGCAGCGACTCTACCTTGCGGGATTCGAATTGCAGACGTTTGAACGCTACCCCAAATGCATCGGCGTAGAGCGCGACAACTGTGTCGCGGTGCTGATTCCGGGCGTGGACGGATTGCAAGTCCTGGGCGCTCCCGGCTGGCGGATGGGCGAAGTGCTGGGCGTGCTAACCGAAAAAGACGGCCGGCAGGTTTTCCAGGCAAAGTCGGAAATCGTGGAAGCCACTCCAGAGCGGCTGGCAACCTTGCAGAGGTTTCGGGACGACGTGGCGGAAGTGCTGAGAAAGAGCGATGCTGACTAGCTACATAACGCATCAATTCTTATAAGTGATGCTCAATGTTATAAATTGACATCAGCGTGGCACATGTGACATCATCCTCGTCATGCGTACAACATTGAGTCTTGATGAGGATGTCATCCAGTTGGTCAAGAGCTACGCCGAAAACCGCTCCATGGCCATGGGGAAGGCGGTTTCAGAGCTTGTGCGTCGCGGCCTCAGCGCACCGGTGAAAACGCGCACGGTCAACGGCCTGGTGGTCTTTGATGTTCCAGAAGACGGCGATCCCGTTACTTCCGAGCGAGTGAAGCGGTTGGAGGCCGATGACCAGTGAACGGCTGCTTGCTGGACGTGAACGTTCTGATTGCGCTGCTCTGGCCGCCGCACGAGGCGCACGCGCGCACCCAGCGGTGGTTCGCCACGAACGCCGACCAGGGCTGGGCGACTTGTGCCATGACCCAGGCCGGCTTTGTTCGCATTGTCTCCAATCCAGCCTTCTCGCGGCGCGTGGTTTCTCCACGAGATGCGCTGGAAGTTCTGCGCGCCAATCTTCAGCATCGGGCGCACAGGTTTTGGGCTGACGATCTTGGGGTCGCAGAAGCGCTTGCTCAGTTCGAAGGGCGACTCAATGGTCACCAGCAAGTCACGGACGGGTATTTGCTCGCTCTGGCGATTCACCAGAAGGGAAGGCTGGCGACTCTGGATTCAGGGGTTGCGTCTTTGCTGGCGGATCAGAGTGACGAAAAGAAACATTTGGTGCTGGTGTGAACGGCGGCAGAACGGCCATGTTCAATAGTTCACATAATACCTGTTATCGGACGTTGCCGAACTGATGCCTATGCGTCACTGTCGTTCGAGTACATACACGGCCCAAGGGGCGATCTCCAACTCATTCACCCACATGTACGGCTCGTCTTCCCGCCCCAAGGGTTCGTATTTGTGCAACAGTCGCAGATGGGCTTCCTCGAAGACCTCGCGATACGCTGCATCGGTCCACAAGATGTCTTCCACGGGGCGCGCATCGGCGTGATCGGTCACGACGATACGGACTTTGTCCCCCGACTTCGCTTGCCGATTCTCAGGAAAGTCCTTGGTCGAAAACGAGGCCCACTCGTAAGTGTAAATCTCCGGACGGGAGACGATCAGCACTAGGTTCCCCTCCCGCGTGAGCAGGCAACCTAGGTCGCGCAGAATGCGCGCCTTGTTCTCGCGACCTGCGATGTTGTCGAATGTGAAGGCGGCAAGCACGAGATCGAAAGTCGCCCGCGGCAATACTCGCAGGTCGTCGCCGGGAACCAGGCGGTAGTCGCCCGACGGATCCAAGACCCGCGCTTTGTGGACCATATCCTCGGCAATGTCGACTCCAATGACCTCGAAGCCGAGTTGAGCCAGGAAGCGAGTTGAGCGTCCCGTACCACAACCGAAGTCCACAGCTTTACGGCCGCGCACATGGGCGGCCAGAATCGACGGGATGTCACGATAGGCCAAGTGGTACGTGTTCTTGAACTCCAGGGTGGAGTAAGCCTCGGCGCGGGCACCGTCTTCGTAGCAGTTGGTGAACGGCCCGGGCCTTTTCGTTTGCTGCCGCAGCTCTTCCGTTCCCAATCTACCTCCCGCGCGGACCCTTAATGGCGAATCGCTGTGGACTGGCTTGCCGCGCACTTCCACGTGCCATTTTGCAGAATCCAGACGTCGGTAAACCGGCCGGATTCGACCACGATCTTTCCCTTGACCTTTGTTCTCTCGCGGTATTGTCCGGTAACGACTGCAGAATTTCCATAGACACGCACCGTCATTCCGCTATTGCCAAGCTGGCCATCGTATTGATCGACTCCCTTCTTGACATGTTCCAACCACTGGATTCTATTCATGAAGGTGCCATCGGAATCGGTGTATTCAAATATATCCGCAAGCAACAGATCGAGTGCCTTGGCATCATGCTTCAGTTCGGCCCCGTTCCAGGCATTCTCTAACGACAGAAGCATGGCGGACGCTTCATTGACCGCGTTTCCATCCTGAGCACCGGCCGCCAAACACATCGCCCCCAAAATCATCCAACCAACAATCGTCCTTTGCACTGTCCCTCTCTTTGGTTCACGGCTACGATCTTAACCTCCCTTCTCAGTTAATCCGAGATCACTAAGGTAGCAACGAAAGATAGCAACTACTGGCAGTTCTCGCTCTCGCGGGCAAAAACAATGCCGGGATGAAACAGCGTCCCGGCGATCCGTGTGGCGATGGCAACCAGTTCCCGCTGCCCGTGGAAGACCTTGACCTGTGGCGCGCGGGACATCTCTGGCAAGTTCACGGATCGGCCGTTGCGAATCATGGCGGCGTTTTCTTCGGTGGCGCTAACGCTCGGTAACTGCGGCGCCAGCTTTCGTGGATGCACAAAGAGCGACTCCACAGTTCCCTGCTGCATTGCGGCTTCCAGCGCTGGCAGCGTGTGCGCATCTTCGATGGCGAACTCGGCGACTGTAGTCCGTCGCAAGCTGGCCAGATGCGCCCCGTACCCTAGCTTCTGGCCCATCTCGTGCGCCACCGACCGTATATAGGTACCCGAACCCACGCGTGCGCGAAACGTGGCCTGATCCCCGGCAACGGCCAGAATTTCGAACTCTTTGATCTCCACCTGTACCGCCTGAAGCACCACTTCCTTCTTCTTCCGTGCGAGTTTGTACGCAGGGACTCCGGCAATTTTCTTGGCGGAAAATGGCGGCGGCATCTGCTCGATGGTTCCTTGAAACTGTGCCGCCACAGAGCGCACCTCGTCGATGTTCAAGTGCACGTCCTGCGGAGGCGCCGTGGGCTCGCCATCGGCATCGTAGGTGTCGGTCGCGAAGCCGAAGCGAATTACGCCCTCGTAGGTCTTCTCGGAGTGGGCATAGAACTGCGCCAGTCGCGTGAGGTTGCCGACAACGATGGGCAGGACTCCCGTAGCCGCCGGGTCCAGCGTTCCCAAGTGTCCGACCGAGCGCTGGCCTAGAATGCGGCGCACGCAATTCACCACATCGTGCGACGTGAGCCCGGCCGGTTTATCGATGATTACGACACCGTTCATAAGGATTTGGAATCTGGTAATTTGTAATTGGTCTTTGAGAACGAGATCGCCGATGGCGTGACGATCTGGATTCGATTCCTATTACAAGTTAACAGATTGCAAATTGAATGATTCCTCTTCGGGACGATCAGCCGTGTTTCTCGACGCCCTTCGTCAACTATTTCCTGATCGTCCTGAACCTGACGGTGTTCTTCTGGGAACTCTCCGTCGGCCATCGAGCTCTGAATTCGTTCATGCTCGAGTTTGGCGTGGTTCCTCACCACACGATCGCGGTGCTCACGGGACATTCCTACGCCGGCGTAGCAACGGCCATTGTGCCGCTGTTCACCGCAATGTTTCTGCACGCCTCATTCTTGCACGTTGCGGGGAACATGCTCTTCCTGTGGATCTTCGGCGACAACGTCGAAGACTACCTCGGCCACTTCACCTATCTGTTCTTCTACCTGACCGTCGGCCTGGCCGCAGCGGCCACGCACATCCTGCTGAATCAGGGCTCGCGCCTGCCCAGTGTGGGCGCCAGCGGCGCGATTGCCGGAGTGATGGGAGCGTACTTCATCCTGTATCCGCGGGCGCGTGTGTTGATCTGGTTTCCTCCTATATTTTTATTTCACGTTCCAGCGTGGCTGATGCTGGGCTACTGGTTTGTCGTGAATTTCCTGAGCGGCACAACGACCGCGATCGCGGAAACCCACCAGACTTTAGGCGGGATCGCTTTCTGGGCACATGTCGGCGGCTTCGTGGCAGGGTTGGTGTTCATTAACATTTTTGCAGAACGTCCGCAACGCTATCGTTATGGGACGTGGTAGATAGCTCTTAGCTGTCAGCTCTCACCGCCGCGGTTCTGGCGCCGGTCCCGGCGGCAAGACCTCTTGCTCCCCGGCCTGCACCTTGTGGCGAGTGACGAACCAAACCGCAGCGGTCCAAGTAGGAAAAAGATCTGCGCCCGGGATGAGCTTGGCCGCCGCCGATGGCAGGAGAGCCCAGTGCCATCCGAGGAGCCGAATCATCACGAAGCCGACGATCAGATCGAGCACCGAGTCGGCAGGAGACAATGCGCCCTCGGCGAATAGCGGGAACGCAGCGATCTGCAGGACATCGGCGGCGATGGCGACAATCCACGCCTGACGTTGTTCCAGCTTCAGCGCTTTAAAGTAATCGATAAATGACATGGTTCTTCTTACTGGATTCGATGCCCAATATCCCGCCGGCGTCGCAGCTACCCGCTGCCCTTTAGAGAGTGCCACTTGACGGCATCACGACGATTTTCTCCACGGTCGTGTTTTCCGGCAAGAGCAGCGCATCGACCACGGCACGGGCGACGGTTTCGGGGGACATCATTTTCCGCCTGGGCGCCTTCGGCCACAGCGTGTCCCAAATTGCGGTATCGGTCGCGCCGGGCATCAGCGCGATCACCCGAATTCCATTTGGACGCAACTCTTCCCGCAACGTATTCGTAAAGCCGAGACCCCCGTGCTTCGATGCGTTGTAGGCCGCTGATCCGGGGAAAATGCGCTCAGCGGCAATCGACAAATTGTTCACGATCGTGCCGCCGCGCTTCATCACCGCCAGCGCCGCCTGGGTCATCAGGAACAGGCCGTTGAGATTCGTGTCAATCACTTCCATCCAAGTTGGATAAGGCAACTCGCCTACGGTGCGATTGGGATGCCCAATGCCGGCGTTGTTGACCAGGATATCCAGCGGCTTGCGCAATCCGCGAACCACGGCGAAGAGGTAGTCGACGGAATCGGGGCTGCGCACGTCGCAAGAGTGGGCCAATACGCGAACGTTCAGTTTCTCAAGTTCCGCGCACGCTTTGGCCAACGCACGCTCGTCGCGGCCGCTGATGATGAGGTTGCATCCTTCGTGCGCCAGCGCGCGGGCAATGGCGAGACCAATGCCGCGGTTGGCTCCGCTAATGAGGGCCAGGCGTCCGGAGAGCATAGGACTGCGCGGCGTTTGTCGGGATTTCGACATTCAGCATTTCCAACTACAACTCACAGAGCGTTCGTCCGCTGGCGTATCAGCGACAAAAATTCCGTTCGCGTTTCCTCTTCATTGCGGAAGCTGCCCAGCATCGACGACGTCACCGCCGACGAATGCTGCTTCTCGACACCGCGCATCATCATGCACAGATGCCGCGCCTCGATCACCACGCCGACGCCTTGCGGCTCGATCGTGTTTTGGATCGCCTCGGCAATTTGCGTGGTCAGGCGCTCCTGAATTTGCAGGCGGCGCGAGAAGGCTTCGATGAGGCGCGGGATTTTACTCAGGCCGATCACTTTTCCGTTCGGTATGTAGGCCACGTGCACCTTGCCGAAAAACGGCAACAGGTGGTGCTCGCACAGGCTGAACATTTCGATGTCCTTCACGATCACCATTTCATCGTAGGTAACGGTGAACAGGGCCTTGCGCAAAAGCACTTCGGGATCGTCCTTATAGCCCTTGACCAGAAACTTCATGGCCTTTTCGACGCGCGCGGGCGTGCGCGCAAGGCCTTCGCGGTTGGGATCTTCGCCCAGGCGGACAATCATTTCGCGCACCAATTCCTCGTAGCTGGCGCCGGTGAGGGAGTTCAATTCAGCAGTCGATTTCATAGGGTCGTGGTCGTTGGTCGTCAGCAAACTTGCGCTGCGAACGACTAACGTCTGTTCTCTCCCATATATTCAAACGAGTTCATCATCGTCTCTTCAATTCGCACCTTTTCTAGATGCGCAGCCTTGAAGCCCCGCTTCACAATTTCGTAAATCGAGATGCAAAGGTTCTCCGTGGTCGGAACCTCCTTCGCGAATTCCGCGAGCAGATTCAGATTCTGGTGGTCGTAACGTTCGAGGATCTCGTTGCGCACGAAGCCATCCAAATCGACCAGGTTGCAAACCATGCCGGTGCTGTCGTCCACCGGTCCGCTGACGGTCACCTCGAGCATGTAATTGTGCCCATGTCCGTACGGATTATTGCACTTGCCATAGGTGGCACGGTTTTCTTCCTCCGACATTTCGTCGCTATGCAAGCGGTGCGAAGCGGAAAACATGTAGCGGCGGGTGAGGTGGGCTTTCATGTTTCCAGTCTCATTCTTCGCCGTAAAAATCGACGAACAGATCGGGCGTTTCGTAGACGCGCACGCGGTGCAGCTGCGCGGCGTTGAGTTTCGGCGCAAGGCGCTGCCAGATCGCGATGGCCAGGTTCTCGGTGGTCGGAATTCTGGTGAGGAACTCGGGCACCTCCTTGTTCAGGAAGCGATGGTCGAGCGCATCGAGCACTTCCCTTCCCATGACGTCTTTTAGCTGTTTGAGATCGACCACGAATCCGGATCGCGGATCGACGGCACCCTTGACCGTAACTTCGAGGGTGTAGTTGTGCCCGTGTCCATTGGGATTATTGCACTTGCCGAAAATGCGCGCGTTCTGTTCCGGAGTGAATTCCGGGTTGTGATAGAAGTGCGATGCGGAGAATTCGGCTTTGCGGGTTAAATAGACCATAAAAATCAGTTCCGGGTTCTCAGTTCTCAGTGCTCAGTCTTTGGTTCTCAATTCTCGGAATCGGTTTTGCCGCTTGTTTTGACGCAGGTGTACTTTCACTTGCAGCGTCGGTCCTGTAGGCCCTTCCTTTCCACGATACTTGGCCACGCTCGTGGGCCTGCTTCGAACGCCGCAGAAGATAGGCGAACATCGGCACCCCGAACAGAATTGCCAGCAGGTTATTGCCAGTAGTGAAGTGCGCCGCACGAATTCTGCGGTAGAGCAACAGCCAGACGGCGGCGGACAAAATCCAGAGGTAGTGCCGGCTGAACGCGCCAGACACAGCGACTGCCATCGACAACCACGCCGTTGTCCAGAACAACAAACTCTGCAACGCCAGGCGCTCCGGGTGCGGGAACAACAGCGCCAGATTCTTCGTCCAGCCCTCGCGGAGCTGCGGCCAGCTGCGGTACATACGCGTGCGGACTGCATCTCCGCCGTAGCGGAAGTACACGCGGCGGCCAGCATTCCGAAACAATCGGGCGAGCGCCACATCCTCGAGTATTTCCGTGGCCACGCCGAAGTGTCCGCCAACGGCGTCATAGACTTGGCGGCGTACGAGAACGTACTGCCCGTTCGCCGCAACCACCGCCGAATTCTGCTCGCGTACCTTGTGGAGCGGATATTTTGCCGCCAGTTCCGCAAAGACCACCGGCATCACAGCCCGCTCGGCGAAGGTGACGACGACCTGCTCGGGCGAGTACGAGAGCAGATCGGCTTGCTCCCTCTTGGCTTCTTCCAAGGCACGCTTCAGCGATCCCGGTTGATGGACAGTGTCCGCGTCGGTAAACAGCAGCCATGGAGCCCGCGCTTGTTTGGCTCCGGCGACAAGAGCGCTGTTCTTCCCCGTCCAATTCTTCCCTGCCCGGCCGATCGGCAGTGGCCCTGCGGAAATCAACCGCACTCCGGCAAAACTCTGCGCGATCTCGCGCGTGCGGTCGCTGGAACCATCGTCGACCACTATGATCTCGAATGCCACCCCGGCTTGGGTGGTCAGCGATTCCAGACAGGCTCCGAGGCTACTCTCTTCGTCCCGGGCGGGAACGATAATGGAGACCTCGAGGGTTGCAAACTGAGGCTGCGCGGCTGGAGATGAACCATCCATCGGTTTTTCGCTATTATAGCGGTGTGAGACGAACCTACCTTGTCGCGCCCCTTGCCACCCTTCTGACCATTGGATTGCTTGCCGCCTGCATTGGATGCTACAGCGGCGGCCATCCTCCGCGCATCGGTGCGACTGCCCCGGATTTCACGGTCCAGGATTCCGACCACAAAGTCACGCTGAGCCAGTTCCGTGGGCAAGTGGTGGTGCTAAATTTCTGGGGAACTTTTTGCCCGCCCTGCATCGAAGAGACTCCCTCCATGGTGCAAATGCAGGCGCGCCTAAAAGATAAAGGCGTAGTGGTGCTTGGCGTCAGCATTGACGTGGATGACGCCGCGTATCACAAATTCTTGAAAGATTTTAACGTCAACATGGTCACCGTCCGCGACGGAGACCAGAAGGTTAGTTCTCTCTACGGCACATTCGGCTGGCCCGAAACCTACATAATCGACCGCCAGGGAGTCATCCGCCGCAAGTTTATCGGCGCAGTGGATTGGACGAGCCCCGAAGTTACCGATTTCCTGACCAAACTATAGCCAGGTCTCAGGTCTTTGGGGAAGCTCTGACTAAGTCCCTGGGGGTCCTCCGTGCACCCCCGTGTACTCTGTGGTTTATGCTGTCTGCCGACACTGAATCAGAGCTTCCTTAGGTGTCAGGTCTCAAGAAACCGACGAACAGTCGATGGCGATAGACGATCGCTGGGGCTTAGCTACGTGGTGGTTTTGCTCTTCCCGAGACCTGACACCTACAACTTCACCCTCCGCAGCCTTAGCGAGTTCGTAATCACTGACACCGAACTGAAGCTCATCGCCGCCGCCGCCAAAATCGGGCTCAGCAGCAATCCAAAGAACGGATACAGAACGCCCGCCGCAATCGGCACTCCAATCGAGTTGTAAACAAAAGCGAAGAACAGGTTCTCCCGGATATTGCGCATGGTCGCGTGGCTCAGCTTGCGGGCGCGCAGAATTCCTTCTAGGTCTCCCTTAATCAGCGTGATGCCGCCGCTTTCCATGGCGATGTCCGTGCCTGTTCCCATGGCGATGCCTACGTCCGCTTGCGCCAGCGCAGGAGCATCGTTAATGCCGTCGCCCGCCATCGCCACCACATGGCCTTCGCTCTGCATGCGGCGGATCATCTCCGCTTTTTGCGCCGGCAACACTTCGGCTTTGAAATCTTCGATGCCTAGGCTGCGCGCAACCCCCTGCGCCGTAGCCTGGTTGTCGCCCGTGAGCATGAGCAAGCGGATTCCCTGCGCTTTCAGTTCCTTCAGCGCGTTCGGCGTCGATGCCTTCACCGGGTCCGCGATGGCGATGTATCCGGCATAGCGGCCGTCAACCGCCACATAGATCACGGTCGAACCCTGAGACTCGATAACCGAGATCGCGGCGTTGCCTTCGACTGCGCCGAGGGCATGCATCAAGGCCCGGTTCCCGGCCACGATTTTTTTGCCTTCCACCACGCCACGAACGCCCAGCCCCGGTTCCGAAAGAAAATTGGCAGGTTCGCTCAAGCTTAACTTCTCTTCGTTCGCCTTCCGTACAATCGCCGCGCCCAAAGGATGTTCGCTGCCGCGTTCCAGACTCGCCGTCAGGCGTAGAAGTTCGTCGCCCCCGATCCCCGGCAAATTCTCCGCCGTCGAAAAGCCGACCACGCTGGGTTTTCCCTCAGTCAACGTGCCGGTCTTGTCAAAGGCGATCATATCCACTTTTTCCAATGTCTCCAGCGCCTCGGCATTCCTGATCAGGACGCCCGCCCTCGCCCCGCGCCCGGTGCCAACCATGATCGCCATCGGCGTCGCCAGACCCAGCGCGCACGGACACGCGATAATCAGCACCGCGACCGCGTTCACGATGGCATGCGCGAAACGCGGCTCGGGCCCGAAGCTGGCCCACACGATGAAGGTAACCGCCGCAATCGCGATCACAGCGGGCACAAACCACCCCGCGAACTTGTCCGCCAGCCGTTGGATGGGAGGCCGCGTGCGCTGCGCTTTGCCGACCATCTGCACAATCTGCGCCAGCATGGTCTCGCTGCCCACACGCTCGGCACGCATCACCATAGATCCGTTGCCGTTGACGGTCGCGCCGATCACATGCGAGGCCGCCGATTTCTCCACGGGAACCGATTCGCC
This sequence comes from Acidobacteriaceae bacterium, assembly GCA_003162935.1. GTDB lineage: Bacteria > Acidobacteriota > Terriglobia > Terriglobales > Acidobacteriaceae > Acidiflorens. The sequence continues at coordinate 2,696 of PLUW01000072.1, read as the reverse complement.
CGTAATCATCGACTCATCCACCGCGCTCGACCCATCCAGCACCACGCCGTCGATCGGAATCTTCTCGCCCGGACGCACCCGCAGCCGATCTCCCGGCTTCACCTGGTCGAGCGGAATGTCACGCTCACTTTCCGCGCCGTCTTTGCCCGTCGTTATCACCCGCGCCATCTTCGGACTCAGATCGAGCAGCCCCCGAATTGCGCTCGAAGTTTGGCTGCGGGCGCGCAGTTCCAGCACCTGCCCCAGCAACACCAGCGTCACGATCGCCGCTGCGGATTCAAAGTAAACCTCCGGTCGGTCGCCCATACTGCGAAACGATGCTGGAAAGATCCGCGGGAACAATGTCGCCACCACGCTGAACAGATACGCAACGCCCGTTCCCATCGCAATCAACGTGAACATATTGGTGGAGCGATTGATCACCGACGTCCACCCGCGCTCGAAAAACGGCCACCCGCACCACAGCACAACCGGAGAAGCCAGCAGCAGTTCCAGCCAAGGTAATCCCCAACTCCAAGCCGCCGCCATCGACATGTGCGGCGAAATCATGCTGCCCATAGCGATTGCCAGCAAAGGCGCGGTCAACGCGAGAGCGACCCAGAACCGCCGCGTCATGTCGCGCAGCTCGGGATTCGCTTCTTCCTTGGCGGTCACCGTGCGCGGCTCCAGCGCCATGCCACAAATCGGGCAGTTCCCCGGCTCGGCCCGCACAATCTCAGGATGCATCGGGCACGTGTACTCAGTCTTGCTCGCGGCGAGCGCAGGCGACTCAGGTTCGAGCGCCATCCCGCACTTGGGACACGGCCCCGGCCCAATCCGCCGCACCCCCGGACACATCGGACAAACATAGGCCCGCGTGTCTTTCGCCGCACCGGCCGGCTGAGCAGCAGCATGGGCCGTCACGGACTGAGTCTCGCCCGGCACAACCCTCGCAGTTGCCGCACCCGCCGGCGCACCCAGAGACACCAGTCCCGAAGTCATCGTCATCGGCCGCGGCGGAGCCGCCAGAATCTTCTCCTGATTTGCCTGGAACTTCGCCAGGCATCCGCCCGAGCAAAAGAAATATTCTTTGCCGTTGTGCAGCGTTTTGTGGAGAGCGGTCTCGGGATTTACATCCATGCCGCAAACAGGGTCTTTCTGCCGGATGGGAAACGATGCGGAGTTTGGTGTGTCCAACGGTTCGAAGTGCTCCATTTCAGGCAGCCGGATCGCGCTTGGCGGAATCGTGCCGTTATTAGATACTCGTCATTAGACACTCAAAGAGTAAACTTAGAGTCCGGTTCTTTTGGAGAAATTCAAATGACCTATCTAGAAGTTGCCTACCGCTACCAGACTCCTCCGGGAGAATCCGAGCTGCGCGCCATTGACAGCGTGCGCGAGGTCTATGGCATCCAGCGCATCCAGTTTAACGAGAAAGAGCGCATCGTGCGCGTGTTCTTCGACGCCTCGCGCCTAAAGACCGATGCCGTGGCAAAATTGCTGCGCCAAGCCGGCATCGACGTGCAGGAACAACTGGTGCTGGCGTAGGGGCTTGCGGAAAAATCCTTCAAGAGAGCTAAACAATCAAGGCGCTCCGCTGGCTTCCCTGCTAATCCTCATCGGGGAAGAGAGGACTCTCTTGGGGGAGGGCCGGAAAGCTCAGCGGAGCGCCCCTTGGCAACTTATCGAAGTATGCAAGGGGCATTCGAGAACACCTCTGGCCGAAGTTTTTTCTCAAATGCCCCGTTGCGCGCCACTTCGTCTGTTCCAACAAGAAGCATGTCGGATGCCATCGCTAACGCATTGCCAACACGCATCGATAGAACGCAGCGCCGGGTAGCTTTTGCGTGGGAGCCGGAAACTTTTACTCAAATTTACAAATTCCCATATCGGCAAAGCGCCCGATCCGGTTGCATGAAACGATTCCCTTTCCGTTATAATTCAATGACACCACACGCAACGATGCGCCCGTAGCTCAATTGGATAGAGTGCTTGGCTACGAACCAAGAGGTTGGGAGTTCGATTCTCTCCGGGCGCACCATCTCCTGCCATTCAGCTCCACATTCCTGAGATCCCTCGCTCCGCTCGGGATTTCGCCTGCGGGCTCCCGCTCCTCCACCCCGTCACGCGAAAACCGCGCGTGCCGGGGGCCCCGGCTTCGCTCACGCCCGCAAAACGGCTCAAGTTCGATTCTCTCCGGACGCACCATCTCCTACTCCGCGAACGGGTTTTCAATCCGAATGCCCGCGATCGTCTGTCCCGCGTTCAGATCCTCGGAGAGAATGCGACTTGCTCCGCATTTGACCGCCGACGCAACAATGAGCGCATCCCAAAATCCGATCCGCGACTCGTCCTCGATTCCAAACGCCGATGAGATTTCCGCAGGCGTGGTTTCGACGCACCAGATCGCGTAACTACTCGTCACCATGCGCGCGACATTCTTCGGCAGAGGCGACGTAATCTTACGCGTCACATTGACGTAGAATTCTTGCAGTACCTGCATGCTGAGTACGCCGGTTCGCTGGTCCCAAAGCTCGGCGCGGGCACGCTTGGCCCCTCAGGTTCTGGAGGGGGTACCCCCCCCTCCCCCGATCTAATGGAATCAGGATTTTAGGGGGATTCTCCCGCCAAAATATTGAGCACAAAAGAGTTAGCGGTAAAATCTTGAAAACATTGGGGTTGACTGTGATCCTTTAGAAAGCCAGCCAAACTTGGGC